>JBBILG010000005.1:0-42727 GCA_037445085.1 Methylobacillus sp. | reverse complement strand
GGTTGGTGTACTTCTTGGCGATGGAGATGACCAGGCGCAGGTTGGCCTCGATCATGTCGCGCTTGGCGCGGCGCGCGCGCGCCTCGCCGGTGGACATCTGCTTGTTGATTTCCTTGAGCTCGCGGATCGGCAGGCCGACGCGTGCCTGCAAGTTGAGCAGGCGCTGCTGGCGGTCGGTGATGTTGTGGCGGTTGCGCGCCAGCCCTTCGGCGTAGGACTTGCGCAGGGCGATTTCCTTGTCCAGCCATTCCAGGTTGCCCTCATTGCCGGGGAATTCCTTGATGAAGTGCTCGCGCGGCATGCCTGCACCATGGACGCAGAAATTCATGATGGCGCGTTCGTGTTCGCGCACCTCGTCGACGATCTGGCGCACCTGGTCGCACAGGCCTTCCACCTGCTTGGCGGAGAAGCGGAAGGCCATCAGCTCCCTGAGGATTTCTTCCTGGTACTGCTTGTAGCTCTTGTATTGGGAGCCGTGCTTCTTGAGTACCTGCTGCTGCTTTTCGAAGATGACGCGGATGGTGGCAAAGCGCCGCAGCACCTCGGTTTTGAGTTCGGCGAGTGCCGCGGCGGAAATGGCGGCTGCCTTGGCGTCATCGTCGTCCTCGTCCTCGTCCTCCCCTTCCTCGGCGACATCGGCCGCCGGTTCTTCCTCCTCGGAAAGCTCAGTCTGCTCGGCGCCGACGTTGGCATCGACCAGGCCGTCCACCACTTCGTCCACGCGCAGCTCGTCGCACTCGACGCGATCGATCATGGAAAGCAGGGTCTGGATGGTGCTCGGGCAGGCGGCGATGGCCTGGATCATGTGCTTGAGGCCGTCCTCGATGCGCTTGGCGATCTCGATTTCGCCCTCGCGGGTGAGCAGGTCCACCGTGCCCATTTCGCGCATATACATGCGCACCGGGTCGGTGGTGCGGCCGAATTCGGAGTCCACGCTGGACAGGGCCTGCTCGGCTTCCTCCACGACATCCTCGTCGGTGACCGCCGGGGTGGCATCGGACATCAGCAGCACTTCGGCATCCGGCGCTTCCTCATAGACCTGGATGCCCATGTCGTTGAGCATGCCAATGATGCTGTCGATCTGCTCGCCGTCCTGGACGTCGTCGGGCAGGTGGTCGTTGATCTCGGCGTAAGTCAGATAGCCGCGTTCCTTGCCCTGGATAATCAGGGACTTGAGCCGCGTGCGGCGAACGTCGGCATCATTGCTTGCGTGGTTTTCGGAATTCCCGTTGTGCTGTTCGTTTGCCATGCTCGACCCCATTCAGATTATCGAGAGAACCAAACATTATAGCCTAATTTTATTCATTTCCTTGGACTGCGCCGCGGCGGAAGCGTTGCAGCACGGCCTTCTGCTCGGCACTCAGCGCCTGCAGGCCTTGCTCCTGGGCGATCCTGAGGATGACGGCGAGATCGCGCTGCGATTGGGCGGCGCGCAGGTGGGCGAGGGCGCCGGCGAATTCCTGGGCAATGTCGGCGGCGGCGTCGGTCTGCATGGCTTCGGCGCTGATTTCGGCCAGCAGGGCGGATGGTGCACCGCCCAATCGCAGCGCTTCCAGCAGCGCGGCGGGGCCCGGTTGCGGATTGGCGGCGGCAAGGTCCAGCAACTGGCGCAGCAGGTTTTCCTCGGCGCCGACGCCATGGATGAGCTGGGCTGGCAGTTGCGGCGCGAGCTGCGGCTGCAGCAGCAGCATCTGCAGCAATCGCCTCGCCAGCGTCGGCGGCCTGCGGCGGCCGCGGGCCGGCGCGGTGGGGCGGCCCGCGGCCGGCGCGCCCAGGCCGAGCAGGCGATCCATCTCTTCCTGCGTCACGCCGGCGAGTTCGGCTGCGCGCTTGCGCAGCAGCAGGCCCAGCGCCGGCGCCCGGATCTGCCTGAGGATGGGCGCAGCCTCGTGCAGGAAGCGTACCCGCCCTTCCGGCGTCTGCATGTCGTTCTGCTCGCACAGGGATTGCAGCAGGTAACGCGACAGCGGCAGCGCTTCTTGCAGCGCGGCCTCGAATCCTGATTTGCCGTGTTCGCGCACGTAGCTGTCAGGATCGTGTTCCGGCGGCAGGAACAGGAAGCCGAGCTTCAACCCGTCGGTGAGTGCCGGCAGGCTGTTGATGGCCGCGCGCCAGGCGGCCTTGCGACCGGCGGCATCGCCGTCGAAGCAGAATACGATGTCGTCGGTCTGCCGCATCAGGCGGGTGATGTGGGCGGGCGTGGTGGCGGTGCCCAGGGTGGCCACCGCATGGCCGATGCCGTGCTGCGCCAGTGCCACCACGTCCATGTAGCCTTCCACCACCAGCACGCGCCCGGCCTCGCGGATGGCGCGGCGCGCCAGGAACAGGCCGTAGAGTTCGTGCCCCTTCTGGAACAGTGGCGTTTCCGGCGAGTTGAGGTATTTCGGCCCGGTGTCTTCGCCTTCGTTGCCGAGCAGGCGGCCGCCGAAGCCGATAACCTGACCTTTCTGGTCGTGGATGGGGAACATCACGCGGTCGCGGAAACGGTCGTAGCATCGCTCCTGCTCGTTGCCGATCACCAGGCCGGCGGCACTCAGTGCCTCGCTGTGGTAATCGGGGAACGCCTGCTGCAGGTTCTGCCAGCCCGGGGGCGCATAGCCGATCTGGAAGCGTGCGGCGATTTCGCCGGAAAGCCCGCGGCCCTTGAGGTAGGCGATGGCGCGCCCGGATTTTTTCAATTGTGCACGGTAATAGTTGCAGGCGGTTTGCAGGATTTCGTGCAGGCCGGCAGCGGCCCTCTCCGCTTCGCGGTCTACGGGGCGGGCATCTTGCGGCACCGTGAGGCCGGCCCGCCGGGCCAGTTCGTGCACGGCTTCGACGAAGCCCAGTCCCTGGTATTCCATCAGGAAGCCGATGGCGCTGCCGTGGGCGCCGCAGCCGAAGCAGTGGTAGAACTGCTTGCTCGGGCTGACGGTGAACGAGGGCGTTTTCTCGCTATGGAAAGGGCAGCAGGCGGTGTAGTTGGCGCCGGTTTTTTTGAGCGGCACGCAGGCGTCGATCACGTCGACGATGTCCACGCGATTGAGCAGTTCCTGGATGAAAGATTGCGGGATGGCCATGCTTTAGCGGGGCGAGCCGGCGCGAAAAAACAAAAAAGGAGCGGTGCGCTCCTTTTCGTCATGCGTCCATGGTGCCATGAAATGCTGGCTAGCCACCCAGCCTCGCCCGGATGCGTCCGGCTAGGGCGCCCATGTCGGCGCGCCCGGCGACCAGCGGCCTGAGGGCCGCCATGACCTTGCCCGTGTCCTGGATGCCGGCGGCGCCGGTGTCGGCGATCACCCGGTCCAGCAGCGCGGCAATCTCGGCGTCGCCGAGCGGGGGCGGCAGGTAGTCCTGCAGCAGGGTTGCCTCGAATTTTTCCGCCTCGGCCAGGTCCTGCCGGCCGGCCGCCTCGAACTGGCCGATCGAATCGCGGCGTTGTTTCAGGAGCTTTTCGATCACCTCGATGACCCGGGCATCGTCGAGCTCCACACGCTCATCGACTTCGCGCTGCTGGATGGCGGCCCGCAGCAGGCGGATGGCACCCAGTCGCTGCGCATCCCTGGCGCGCAGCGCGGCCTTCATGTCCTCGCTGATGCGGGCTTTCAACGACACGGCGGCAAAGGGTATCAGTACAGCTTGGGCGGCAGCGTCTGGTTGCGCAGGCGGCGGTGGTGGCGCTTGACGGCGGCGGCGGCCTTGCGCTTGCGTTCCCAGGTCGGCTTCTCGTAGAACTCGCGGGCGCGCAGCTCGGTGAGCAGGCCGGTCTTTTCCATTATGCGCTTGAAACGGCGCAGAGCGACGTCAAACGGTTCGTTTTCCTTCACGCGTACGGTAGTCATCGAAATCATCTCTCCTTGAGAGGGATTGAAAAAGTTTGCTATTCTAGCCAGCCGCTTGTCAACAATCAATCAATTTCAATGTTGGTGCTGGGCATAGAAAGCTCCTGCGACGAAACCGGCGTCGCCCTCTACGATACCGGGGCCGGACTGCTTGCGCATGCCCTGCACTCGCAGGTCGCCATGCATGCCGAGTACGGCGGCGTGGTGCCGGAACTTGCCTCGCGCGACCACATCCGCCGCGTGCTGCCGCTCACCGGGCAGGTGCTGGCGCAGGCGGGGCGCGATCTCAAGGACATCGGCGGCATTGCCTACACGCAGGGGCCGGGCCTCGCCGGCGCGCTGCTGGTCGGGGCGAGCATCGCCGAGGCGCTGGCTTTCGCCCTCGACGTGCCCGCCGTGGGGGTGCACCATCTGGAGGGTCATCTGCTGGCGCCCCTGCTGGAAGTGCAGCCGCCGGCATTTCCCTTCGTCGCCTTGCTGGTCTCCGGCGGCCACACCCAGCTCATGCGCGTGGCCGGCATCGGGCGGTACGAGCTGCTGGGCGACACGCTGGACGACGCCGCCGGCGAGGCTTTCGACAAGACCGCCAAGCTGCTCGGCCTGGGCTACCCGGGCGGCCCGGCGCTGTCCCGTCTGGCGGAACGGGGCACTCCGGGCCGCTACAGGCTGCCGCGACCGATGCACAACAGCGGCAACCTCGATTTCAGTTTCAGCGGCCTCAAGACCGCGGTGCTCACCGCCATCCACGACGGCGTGCCGGACGAAGCCGCGCGCGCCGACATTGCCTGCGCCTTTCAGGAAGCGGTGGTGGAGGTACTGGTGGGCAAGTGTGTGGCCGCGCTGCAACAGACGGGGCTGGAACGCCTGATCGTCTCCGGCGGCGTCGGCGCCAACCGGCAGTTGCGCTCCACCCTGCAGGCCGCCGCACAGCGGCACGGCTTCGAGGTGTATTATCCGCGTCTGGAATTCTGCACCGACAACGGCGCCATGATCGCCTACGCCGGCGCCATGCGGCTCACGCATGCGGTGTCCGCCGGTCACGCCTATACGGTGCGGCCACGCTGGGATCTGGCGGAACTGACCGCGCCCTGATGGTTCATTGCGGCGGCCGGTCGCCGGGCTTGGGTTTGCCGAAGCCGGCTTCCGTGCCGTTCAGCAGCTTGCGGATGTTGTTGCGGTGGCGCCAGACCAGCAGCAACGACAGCAGCAGCACGGTGGCGGTGATGAGGGAGAAGCCGGGAATCGCCGCATAGACCGGGGCAAAGCCTGCGGCGATCAGCGCGGCGAGCGAGGAAATGCGCCACATGTAGAAGGCGAGTATCCAGGTGGCCAGCACCGACAGCCCGAGCAGCGGCGAGATTGCCAGCAGCACGCCGGCAGCCGTCGCCACCCCCTTGCCGCCCTGGAAGCCGTAGAACACCGGATACAGGTGGCCGATGAACACCGCAAGCGCCACCGCACACACCCATTCGGTGCCCAGCCCGTAGCGCTGCGCCAGCCACACCGCCAGCCAGCCCTTGCCGGCATCGCCCAGCAGGGTGAGCAGGGCGGCGGATTTTTTGCCGCTGCGCATGACGTTGGTGGCTCCGGGGTTGCCGGAACCGATCGTCCTGGGATCGGGCAGGCCGAACAGCCTGCAGACCGTGATACCGAAAGAAAGCGAGCCCAGCAGGTAGGCTGCGGCGACAAAAAACCATTCGTTCATGGCTATGCTATAGAATTTGCGAAAGCGCAATCTTACCCGATATGGACATCATCTACCTCGCGGAAGTCAAAGTCGAAACCCGCCTCGGCGTGCCGGAATGGGAACGCTTGAAGCCCCAGACCGTGGTGCTCGATATCGAACTCGCCCTGCCGCACGGCCGCGCCTGCCAGACCGACGCCATCGGGGACACCCTGGATTACGGCCGCATCGTGGCGCGCATCCGGGAAACCCTGCAACAGCACAGCTTCAGACTGGTCGAGGCGCTGGCCGAACACGTCTGCCGGCTCATCCTCGCGGAGTTCGGCACGCCCTGGGTGAGGGTGAAGGTCGGCAAGCCGGGCATCCTGCCGGGGGTCAGGCAGGTCGGCGTGGTGATCGAGCGCAGTGTCTAGCCCGGCGCCATTTCACTCCCGGGGTTTCCTGACCATGGCGCCCAGGGCGTTGAGCAGATCCACCGGCAGCGGGAAGACGATGGTGGAGGAGCGGTCGCTGGAGATGGCGGCCAGCGTCTGCAGGTAGCGCAACTGGATGGCTTCGGGCTGCTGCGCCAGGATTTGCGCGGCCTGCAGCAGCATCTGCGCCGCCTGCAGTTCGCCTTCGGCATGGATGACCTTGGCGCGCCGCTCGCGTTCGGCTTCCGCCTGCTTGGCGATGGCCCGCACCATGGATTCGTCGATGTCCACGTGCTTGATTTCCACGTTGGTCACCTTGATGCCCCAGCCATCGGTCTGGGCGTCCAGCACCTGCTGGATGTCGAGGTTGAGACGCTCGCGCTCGGCCAGCATCTCGTCCAGTTCGTGCTTGCCCAGTACCGCGCGCAGGGTGGTCTGCGCCAGTTGGCTGGTGGCGTTGAGGTAGTTTTCCACCTGGATGATGGCCCGCTGCGGGTCAATCACGCGCAGGTACACCACGGCGTTCACCTTGACCGAGACGTTGTCGCGCGAGATGACATCTTGGGTGGGCACGTCCAGCACGATGGTGCGCAGGTCCACGCGCACCATCTGCTGGACGCCCGGAATCACGAGGATCAGCCCCGGCCCCTTGACCTTCCAGAAGCGTCCGAGCAGGAACACCACGGCGCGCTCGTACTCGCGCAGGATGCGGAACGAGGCGATGAGCAGGGCGAGGATGACTAGGACGATGCCGCTGAAGCCGAATTCGAACATGTTGACTCTCCTTGAGTTGCAGTTGCCTGTGTGGCGGGGACGACCTGCAGCACCAGCCCGTCACGTGCCGTGACCCGGACCTGCTGGCCCTGCCGCAGCGGCTGCGCCGTGCGCACCCGCCAGTTTTCTCCCTGCACCAGTGCCCAGCCTGCGCCGTCGGTGTCGGCGAGCATTTCGCCGGCGGCGCCGATCAGGGTTTCCTCGCCGCTCACCACCCGCCGCCTGCGCGCGCGCAGCGCCAGGTTGCCGGTGAGCGCCAGCAGCAGGGCGCTGATCACGGCGAGGGAAACGATCAGGCCGAGCGGAATGCCGTAGCCGGGCAGTTCGGTGTCGATGAGGATGATGGCGCCGACCACGAAGGCCACCACGCCGCCGAAGCCGAGTATACCGACGCCGGCGACGAAAGCTTCGGCCACCATGAAGGTGATGCCGAGCAGGATGAGTGCCAGGCCGGCGTAGTTGACCGGCAGCAGGTGCAGGGCGTACAGCCCCAATAGCAGGCAGATGGCACCCAGCACGCCGGGCACGCCGAAACCGGGCGAGGTGAACTCGAAAAACAGGCCGTAGATGCCGATCATCATCAGCACCAGGGCGATGCCGGGATCGGTGATGACGGCGAGCAGGCGGGTGCGCCAGTCCGGCGCGTGGTGGATCAGCGGCGCCTCGGTGGTGGCGAGGCGGACCTTGCGCTCGCCGGCGGTCAGCGTCCGGCCGTCCACCTGCCGCAGCAGATGCGCGAGGTCGGCGGCGACGTGGTCGATGACGCCGAGCCGTTGCGCTTCCTCCGCGGACAGGCTCACCGCCTCACGCACCGACCGCTCCGCCCAGTCGGCGTTGCGTCCGCGCATTTGCGCCAGGCTGCGGATGTAGGCGGCGGCATCATGCACCTGCTTGCGCTGCATGGCATCGCCGGGATCGCCGGCCGGCGGCTGCACTTCCGGCGCGGCCGGCGGCCGGCGCGGCGGCGGTTGGGGGCCGCCGATGGCCACCGGCGTGGCGGCACCCAGGTTGGTGCCGGGCGCCATGGCGGCGATGTGGCTGGCGTAGAGGATGTAGGTGCCGGCACTGGCGGCGCGCGCGCCGGCCGGTGCCACGTAGGTGGCGACCGGGACCGGCGAGGCCAGCACGGCCTTGACGATGTCGCGCATGGAAGGGTCCAGCCCGCCCGGCGTGTCCAGTTGCAGCACCGCCAGTTGTGCCTGCGCGCCCGCGGCATGGGCGAGGCCGCGCACCACGTAATCGGCGGTGGCCGGGCCGATCGCGCCCTCCACCTGCAGCACCAGCACGGGCTGCGTCGCCAGCACCGGCATGGCCGGGCAGGCCAGCAGCAGCGGCAGCAGCCAGCCGCGCAGGAGCACCCGCAGTCGGTCGCGGATGCCCGCGGCGGTCAACCAAGATACGCTCACCTTGCCATCCTCCCTGCCGGGACGTGGAACCCTCATGCTACGCCATTTTGCCTTCGGCCTGCATCTTTACATCAGCGCGACTTTCACCAGAGCGGCCCGCCTAGACGCGCAGGCGCTCGACGATCCTGCCTTGCAGCAGATGCGAGTCGATGATTTCATCGATGTCTTCCTGATCGATGAAGGTGTACCACACTGCTTCCGGATAGACCACCAGCAGCGGTCCTTCGTCGCAGCGGTCAAAACAGCCGGCGCGGTTGATGCGCACCCTGCCTTCGCCGTTGAGTCCCAGTCGCTTGATCCTGGCCTTGGCGTGATCGAACAGGCCCTCGGCGTCGTGGTCGCAGCAGCAGGCGCTGCCGTCGCTGCGGCGGTTGAGGCAGAAGAAAACGTGGCGCCGGTAGTAGGACAAGGTTCAATCTCCTGAGGCGAGAGTGTCCTCGCGGGTAAAGGTCCAGGTGCGGGTGATCTCGATGATGTCGGTATCCTTGCGGATGTCGGGCGGGAAGGGCGCATAGGGTGCGGCCAGTTGCACGATGCGGCGCGCGGCATCGTCCAGGACCGGATGGCCGGAACTGCGGTTGAGCTCGATCTTCTCCACGTTGCCGTCGGCGAGGATGGCGACGGTCAGTTGCAGTTGGCCATACAGCCTGTTGGTCTTGGCGGCTTCCGGATAGTTGAGGTTGCCGACGCGCTCCACTTTCTGCCGCCACGTTTCGACATAGGCGGCATAGCGGTATTCGGTGGTGCGGCTGCCGATGAACTTGCGCTTGGGGCGCTTCTGGTAGTCGTCGAAGTTCTTGGAGATGATCGCTTCCAGCCGCGCGGCATCCAGGCTGCTGGCGATCAGGTCGCGGCTGTCGATGCGCTGCGGCGGCTCCGCTGCGGTGCCCTGCGCCGGCTCGGCCGCGGCGACCTGTTGCTCCGGCGCGCTTTCCACCCGTTGCGGCGTGTGCGCCCGGGTCATCACCTGCTGGGACTGCGTCTCCTGTTCGACGGGGGGCTGCCGCATGGCCGGCGCTGCCGGCTGCGTGTTCGCCCCGACCGTTTTCTGCGGCTGCGCGGCGGGCCTGGCGCCGGTCTCGCGCGGTTCTCTGACCGGTGGCAGCGGCGATTTGGCGCGGCGCTGCTCCTCGGTGTTGCCGCCGCGGTCGAGGTTGGCCTGCGCCAGCGCGTCGGCCTGCCTGGGCGCTTCCTTGGTCTTGGCGCCGACCAGCACGATGTCCAGGGTTGGTGCCTTGTCCCGCACCACCTTGGGCTGGGGCGGGATGAAGCCCAGGCTGGCGATGAGCGCGGCGTGCGCCAGGGCAGACAGCACCAGTGCCCATTCGAGCGGAGCCAGTTGCCATGTGCGCGGCCAGTTCAACTGGCGAGCCTCTCCAGCAGCTTGCCGTGGATGCCGCCGAAGCCGCCGTTGCTCATCACCAGGATGTGGTCGCCGGGCCGGGCTTCCGTTGCGATGGCGTGCACCAATTGGTCGAGGTCGTCGTGGGTGCTCGCCCTGGTGCCCAGCGGTCGCAGCGTGGCGGCGGCATCCCAGCCAAGGTTGGCGGCATAGCAGAATACCCGGTCGGCTTCCTTGAGGCTGCCGGGCAGGGCATCCTTCATCACGCCCAGCTTCATGGTGTTGGAGCGCGGTTCCAGCACGGCCAGGATGCGACCTGCACAGGGCGGCAGGCCGGCCGCCGCCGTGTTCCCGGGCCGGTCATGGCCCATCTTGGCGCGCAGGCCGGCGATGGTCGTGGCAATCGCGGTGGGGTGGTGGGCGAAATCGTCGTACACAGTGATGCCGTTCACTTGGCCTCTCACTTCCATGCGCCGCTTGACGTTGCGGAAGCGGGACAGTGCGGCGATGCCATCCGCCACCGGCACGCCGGCATGGCGCGCGGCGGCCAGCACGGCCAGCGCGTTCATGCGGTTGTGCTCGCCCAGCAACTCCCACCGCACGCGGCCCTGCGATTGGCCGTGCAGCAACACCTCGAAGCCGCCTTCGGCCGTCACTGCGCCGACCTGCCAGCCTTGCGCCACGCCGAAGCGTTCCACCGGCGTCCAGCAGCCGCGGCGCAGGACGCGGTCGAGACTGTCTTCGCGACCGTTGGCGACGATGAGGCCGCTGCCCGGCACGGTGCGCACCAGGTGGTGGAACTGGGTCTCGATGGCGGCAAGGTCGGGGAAGATGTCGGCGTGGTCGAATTCCAGGTTGTTGAGGATGGCCGTGCGCGGACGGTAGTGCACGAACTTGGAGCGCTTGTCGAAGAAGGCGGTGTCGTACTCATCCGCCTCGATGACGAAAAAGGGCGAGTGAGCGCCCGGTTCCTGCCGCGGCGCGCCGGGCAGGCGGGCGGAAACGCCGAAATTCTCCGGCACGCCGCCGACCAGGAAGCCGGGCGCCAGGCCCGCGTCCTCCAGCACCCACGCCAGCATGGCGCTGGCGGTGGTCTTGCCGTGGGTGCCGGCGACCGCGAATACCCACTTGCTTCCTTCGCCCCCGGCCCCTCTCCCGCTGGCGGGCGCGGGGTGGAGAATGTGCTCCGCCAGCCATTGCGGCCCGGAAACATAGGGCAGGCCGCGGTCAAGGAGGGCCTCCATCAAGGGGTTGCCGCGCGATACCACGTTGCCGATGACGCAGAGGTCCGGGTTGAGCTTCACCTGCGCGGCGTCGAAACCCTCGATCAGCGCGATACCCTGCGCCTCGAGCTGTGTGCTCATCGGCGGGTAGACGTTGGCGTCGCAGCCGGTGACGCGGTGGCCGGCGGCCCGGGCGAGCGTCGCGATGCCGCCCATGAAGGTGCCGCAGATGCCAAGGATGTGGATGTGCATGGTTTTCACCCGCTCGCCTGTCCATTGAATGGGTCTCGCGTTCCGCGCGCCTTGCGCTTCCTCCCGCCCGCTCGCTTTTTCAGGGCTTCCCGAATGCAAGACAGCCATCACCAGGGTGGCGCGATCGGCCAACGCTGGCTTTGTCCCCCGAGAGCGGGTCGCGGTTCCGCTCCAGCATGCCGATTGTAGCAGCCGCGCACAAGCGGGCCGCTGAAAACGTAGAGGATGGCCAGAGGCAAGGCGCGCCGAACGCAGCGACCGGGACATATCTTGAAGATGATGTCGATGGAGCGAATACCGCGCAACGCCGCAGATGACCACCGCAGCAGTTTGCAACGGCCTGCTACAGGTTGGGTGCAAGCCAGCGCTCAAGGAAAGCCATGTCCACGCCACGCCTTTTTGCCATGTCCTCCAGCTGGTCCAGGCCGATCTTGTCCACGCTGAAGTAGCGCGATTCCGGGTGTGCCAGGTAAAAGCCGCATACCGAGGCAGCCGGCGCCATGGCATAGGATTCGGTGAGCTGCATGCCGATGTCTTCGCAGCGCAGCCAGCGGAACAGCTCGGTCTTCACGGTATGGTCGGGGCAGGCCGGATAGCCGGGCGCCGGGCGGATGCCGCGGTACTGTTCCCGGATCAGCGCGGCGTTGTCCAGGTTTTCGTCGGCGGCGTAGCCCCACAGGTCACGGCGCACGCGCTCGTGCAGGTATTCGGCACAGGCCTCGGCCAGCCGGTCGGCCAGCGCCTTGAGCAGGATGGCGCTGTAGTCGTCGTGGCGGTCCATGAAGCGCTGCAGGTGCTTCTCGATGCCGAGGCCGGCGGTGACGGCGAACAGGCCGATGTAGTCGGCCACGCCGGAATCCATGGGCGCAATGAAATCGGCCAAACATTGATTGGGCCGCCGCACGCCGTCGATCACCGGCTTGACCGTCTGCTGGCGCAGACCGTACCAGGTGAACGCCACCTCGCGGCGCGACTCGTCGGTATAGAGTTCGATGTCGTCGTCGCGCACGCTGTTGGCGGGCAGCAGCGCGACCACCCCGTTGGCGGTGAGCCAGCGGCCTTCGACGATCTTCTTCAGCATGACCTGGCCCTCGCCCAACACCTTGCGTGCCGTCTCGCCCACCGTGGCGTCGTCGAGGATGGCCGGATACGGGCCGGCCAGGTCCCAGGTCTGGAAGAACGGCCCCCAGTCGATGTACTGCGCGAGCAGGGCGAGATCGATGTTCTTCAGCTCGCGCCGGCCGAGGAACCTGGGCCTCACCGGGGCCGCATCCCCGCTGAACGCCACCTGCAGCCTGTTCTCGCGCGCCTCGGCAATCGTGAGCAGCGGGATGCCCTTCTTCTGCGCGTGCTGCCGGCGCATGCGCTCGTAATCGGCGGCAATTCCGGCGAGGTAGGCGTCGCGCTGCTCCGGCGTCATCAGCGACTGCATCACCGCTACCGAGCGCGAGGCGTCCGGCACGTAGATCACCGGGCCGTCGTAATGGGGGGCGATCTTCACCGCGGTGTGCGCGCGCGAGGTGGTGGCGCCGCCGATCAGGAGCGGCATCTTCACGCCGCGGAAATACGGGTCGCGCTGCATTTCGCGCGCCATGTGCGCCATTTCCTCCAGCGACGGGGTGATGAGGCCCGAGAGGCCGATGATGTCGGCGCTCTCCTCCCTGGCCTTGGCCAGGATGTCAGCGGCCGGCACCATCACGCCCATGTTGACCACCTCGAAGTTGTTGCATTGCAGCACCACCGTGACGATGTTCTTGCCGATGTCGTGCACGTCGCCTTTCACGGTGGCGATCACCACCTTGCCCTTGGGCCTGGCGACCATGCCGGTGCGCAGTTCCTCCTGGCGCTTTTCCTCCTCGATGTAGGGGATGAGATGGGCCACCGCCTGCTTCATCACGCGCGCCGATTTCACCACCTGCGGCAGGAACATCTTGCCCTGGCCGAACAGGTCGCCGACCACGTTCATTCCGTCCATTAGCGGGCCCTCGATGACATGGATGGGGCGTCCGCCGGCCGCCATGACCTTCTGGCGCGCTTCTTCGGTGTCCTGCACGATGAACTCGGTGATGCCGTGCACCAGCGCGTGCTCGATGCGCTTTTCCACGGCCACGGGATGGTCCGGCGTGCCGCGCCATTCCAGCACCGAGGCTTCCTTCCGGCCGCCGGCCCTGAGGGTGGCGGCGAACTCGATCATGCGCTCGGTGGCGTCCGCGCGGCGGTCGAGCACCACGTCCTCGACGCGCTCGCGCAATTCCGGATCGAGATCGTCGTACACGCCCATCATGCCGGGGTTGACGATGCCCATGGTCATGCCGGCCCGGATGGCATGGTAGAGGAATACCGTATGAATCGCCTCGCGCGCCGCGTCATTGCCGCGGAAGGAGAACGACACGTTGGACACCCCGCCGGACACCCGGGCGTAGGGCAGGTGCTCGCGGATCCAGCGCGTGGCGTGGATGAAGTCCACCGCGTAGTGGTTGTGCTCCTCGATGCCGGTGGCGATGGCAAAGATGTTGGGGTCGAAGATGATGTCCTCGGGCGGGAAGTCCGCCTTTTCCACCAGCAGATCGTAGGCGCGCCCGCAGATCTCGATCTTGCGTGCGAAGGTGTCGGCCTGGCCCTTCTCGTCGAAGGCCATGACGATCACCGCCGCGCCGTAGCGGCGGCACAGTTTCGCCTGGCGCAGGAATTCCGCCTCGCCTTCCTTGAGCGAGATGGAATTGACGACGGGCTTGCCCTGCACGCACTTCAAGCCCGCCTCGATCACTTCCCACCTGGAAGAATCGATCATGACGGGCACGCGCGCGATGTCCGGCTCGGAGGCGACCAGGTTGAGGAAGTGCGTCATGGCGGCGACGGCATCCAGCATGCCTTCGTCCATGTTGACGTCGATGATCTGGGCGCCGTTTTCCACCTGCTGGCGCGCCACCGACAGTGCTTCCTCGTACTGGCCGTTGATGATCATGCGCGCGAACGCCATGGAGCCGGTCACGTTGGTGCGCTCGCCGACATTGACGAACAGCGAGTCGTCGTCGATGGTGAATGCCTCCAGCCCGGACAGGCGGGTGGCGCGCGGGGTTTGCGGCACCCGGCGCGGCGGGATGTTCCGCACCTGTTCTGCAATCGCGTGGATGTGCTCCGGCGTGGTGCCGCAGCACCCGCCGGTGATGTTGACGAAGCCGCTCTCGGCGAATTCCCGCAGCAGGGCGGAGGTGTCGGCCGGCTTTTCGTCAAAGCCGGTGTCGGACATCGGATTGGGTAGGCCGGCGTTGGGGTAGATGCAGACGAAAGTGTCGGCGATCCGCGACAGCTCCTCGGCGTAGGGGCGCATCAGGGCGGCGCCCAGCGCGCAGTTGAGGCCGATGGTGAGCGGGCGGGCGTGGCGCACCGAATGCCAGAAGGCCACCACCGTCTGGCCGGAGAGGATGCGCCCGGAAGCGTCGGTCACCGTGCCGGAGATCATGATGGGCAGGCGCTGTCCCGACCGCTCGAAGAAGGTGTCGATGGCGAACAGGGCCGCCTTGCAGTTGAGCGTGTCGAAAACGGTTTCCACCAGCAGGAGGTCCACGCCGCCTTCCACCAGCGCTTCGGTCTGCTCCAGGTAGGCAGCCGCCAGTTCGTCGAAGGTGATGTTGCGCGCGGCGGGGTCGTTGACATCGGGCGAGATCGAGGCGGTTTTCGGCGTCGGCCCCAGGGCGCCGGCGACGAAGCGCGGCTTGTCCGGCGTGGAATATTTGTTGCAGGCGGCGCGTGCCAGCCTGGCGGCCTCGACGTTCATCTCGCGTGCCAGGTGCGCCATCCGGTAGTCGTCCTGGGCGATACGGGTGGCGCCGAAGGTGTTGGTCTCGATGATGTCGGCGCCGGCGGCGAGATACTGCTCGTGGATTTCCCGGATCACCTGGGGCTGGGTGAGCGTCAACAGCTCGTTGTTGCCCTTGACGAACAATTCACGCGGGCCGGGCTCGCCGTGCGGCGCGCCGCAGCCGCAGCCATCCCCGCTGGGGCAGAAGTCGCCGCGGAAATCGGCGAAGCGCTCACCGCGATAGTCCGCCTCGGTGAGCCTGTAGCGCTGGATCATCGTGCCCATGGCGCCGTCCAGCACCATGATGCGGCGCGCGAGAATCTCGCGCAGCCGGGCTTCGGTGTCGGACATCGGCAAGGGGTGGGCGGCGTCGGGTGTCATTGCGGCTCTCGCGGCGGTAATCCGGCGACTGGCGCTGGGCGGAAACCCGACATTATACAAGGAGCCGCGGCGGTTTTCCCCGCCACAATGGCGTGGCGCGAGGGCTCAGGCGAGGCTGGTGCCGAGCAGTCCGCCGACGAAATAGGTGACGGCGCCGGCCGCCGCTCCGATGCCCAGCATGCGCAGGCCGCCCCACAGTGCATTGCGCCCGGTGAACAGCGACAGCGTCGCGCCGACGGCGAACAGCGCCAGCAGCGAGAGCAGGACGGCGATGAGCAGCGCGTCACGCTCGATGCCGAACAGGTAGGGCAGCAGCGGCACGCTGCCGCCGGCGACGAAGGCGAAGAAGGAGGAGAGCGCCGCCGTCCACGGTGAGCCCAGTTCGTCCGGGTTGAGGCCGAGTTCCTCGCGCGCCAGCATGTCGAGGCCCAGCTCGGGGGCGGCGATCATGCGCTTGGCCAGCGCCAGCGCCTCCTCGCGCCCCATGCCGCGCGCCTCGTAGATCAGCGCCAGTTCGGCCGCCTCCTCGTCCGGGTACTGCGCCAGTTCGTCGCGCTCCAGGCCAATCTGGTATTCGAACATTTCGCGCTGCGAACGCATGGACACATATTCGCCCGCCGCCATGGAGAAGGCGCCGGCAAGCAGGCCGGCTACGCCGGCGAGCAGGATCAGCCCGGCATCCCGGGTGGCGCCGGCAATACCCATCACCAGGCAGGCGATGGAAACTAGCCCGTCGTTGACGCCGAACACCGCGGCGCGCAGCCCGCCGGAGGTGCCGGCACCGCGGTGGCTGGCGCCGACTTCCTCCAGCGAGGTCGGCATGCGGTGTCCATTGCCCGGGCGCCGGCCGGCATAGAGGGAAAGCCCGCGGAGCTTCATGGCGGCGAGCACGGGCCGCAGGCGCCGCGGCCCCAGGCGCTTGACCAGCCAGCCGACCAGCCGGGCGCGCGCGTCCGGGCGGTAGCGTTCCGGCACCGCGTGCCCGGCCTTTTTCGCTTCCGTGGCCCACAGCCCGGCCTGTGCGTCCGCCCGTCTCGCCAGTTCCAGGAACAGCAACTGCTGCGGGGTGCCGCTCTCCTGGTCGGAGACGATGCGGTACAGGTAGGCGGAGCGCCGCTCCTCCTTCCAGTTGGCCAGTTCGTGCGCGCGGCTCATCTTGTTGATCCGAAACGCTTCCGGGGGAGCGGGGCGGTCAAGTCGGTGCGCCTGTCATCAATGACCGGGCGATTCGCCGCGCCGGTACTGGATGGCTTCGGCGATATGGACACGCAAAATGGTCTCGCTGCCGGCGAGGTCGGCGATGCTGCGCGCCACCTTGAGCACCCGGTGGTAGGCGCGCGCGGACAGGTTGAGGCGGCACATCGCCTGCCGGAGGAGTTCCGTGCCCGCCGCGTCGGGCATGCAGTAAGCGTCCACTTCGCGGCTGCCAAGCTCGGCGTTGGTCTTGTACTGGCGGGCGAGCTGGCGCTCGCGGGCGGCGGCCACGCGCGCCCTCACGGCTGCGCTGGATTCGCCGGTGGCCGCGGCGGTGAGCTCGTCCTCGCGCAGCGCTGGCACCTCGACGTGCAGGTCGATGCGGTCCAGCAGCGGTCCGGAAATGCGGGCGCGGTAGCGCGCCACCTGGTCCGGGGTGCAGCGGCACTTGTTGTTGTGGTGGCCGAGATAGCCGCACGGGCAGGGATTCATGGCGGCGACGAGCTGGAAGCGCGCCGGAAAATCCACTTGGTGCGCCGCGCGCGAAATGGTGATGCGGCCGGACTCCAGCGGCTCGCGCAGCACTTCCAGCACCGCGCGCGGGAATTCCGGCAGCTCGTCCAGGAACAGCACGCCATGGTGCGCCAGCGAAATCTCGCCGGGGCGCGGATGGTTGCCGCCTCCCACCAGCGCGACGGCCGAGGCGGTGTGGTGTGGCGCGCGGAACGGCCGCTGCATCCACTGCTCGGGACGGAAGCCGCCGTTGAGCGAACGCAGCGCTGCGGATTCCAGCGCCTCCTCTTCGCTCATTGCGGGCAGCAGACCGGGGAAGCGCGCGGCCAGCATGGATTTGCCGGTGCCCGGCGGGCCGCTCATCAGGAGGCTGTGGCCACCGGCGGCGGCGATTTCCAGCGCGCGTTTGGGCATGCGCTGGCCCTTGACGTCGGCCAGATCGGGGTAATGCGTCGCCGCGGCCGCCGCGGCGGCCTGCTGGCGCGGCAACGGCTCGCGGCCGGCCAGGTGTGCGCATACCTGCAGCAGGGTATCGGCCGCATGGATGGCGGCGCTTCTCACCAGGGCGGCCTCCTCGGCGCTCCGGCGCGGCAGGACGAGGGCGTGGCCGTCGCGGCTGGCGTGACAGGTCATGGCCAGTGCGCCGCGCACCGGGCGCAGCTCGCCGGTCAGCGCCAGTTCTCCGGCAAATTCGTAATCCCCGAGTCTGTCCTGGGGAAGCTGTCCGGAGGCGGCCAGGATCCCCAGCGCGATGGGCAGATCGAAGCGGCCGCTTTCCTTGGGCAGGTCGGCCGGCGCCAGGTTGACGGTGATGCGGCGTGCCGGGAATTCGAAACGCGAAGTCATCAGGGCGGCGCGCACGCGGTCGCGACTTTCCCTGACTTCGGCCTCCGGCAGGCCGACGATCTGGAAGCCGGGCAGGCCGTTGGCCAGATGCACCTCCACCGCGACCGGCGGTGCGTCCATGCCGGCCAGGGCGCGGCTGTGCAGGACGGCGAGGGCCATCAGGGCTGGTCGGCGGCCCTGCTTTCCAGTGCCGCCAGGCGCTGTTCCAGCTGTTCGAGCTGCGCGCGCGTGCGCGCCAGCACTTGCGACTGCGCGTCGAATTCCTCGCGCGTCACCAAATCGAGCCTGGCGAACAGGCCCTGCAGCAGCGCGCGCAGGTTCTTTTCCACGTCGGCGGCCGGTGTTTCCGCCAGCATCCTGCTGATCCTGCCGACGATTTCATCCATGATGGTCGAGTTCTGCATGAGGTGCTCCCAGGTGACGCTGCAAGTCTAGCAAACTTCGCGCAGCTCGGACCGGCGACATGTGCACCAATTCCGTGCACGCTTTTGGGGCGCCGCACCGGGATGGCGACCGCGCCTTGGCAAGATCCCCGCATATTCACCATAACAACTTGAATAAATGGAATATTCTTGTCATGGCACAGCGGTTGCTTTGGAAGGGGTGCTGGAAAAGACTGGGTTTGTTTCTATCCACTTGCACGAAAGGAAATGCACATGAAAAGAAATCTCGTGGCGGCGGCGCTACTCGGCCTGGGTGGTGCGCTCCCGCTGGCCTCCATGGCGGACGAGGCCGCGGCGCCGCAATCACCCCATTCCTACACCGCCAACGTCGGCCTGTTCAGCCAGTACGTCTGGCGCGGCATGACGCAGACCGACGAGGAGCTTGCCCTGCAGGGCGGGGTGGATTATGCCCATTCCAGCGGCTTCTACGCCGGCGCCTGGGCATCCAACGTGAGCTGGCTGACCGATTATGGCTACTATGAGTCGGGCGGCAGCCTGGAGTTGGACCTCTACGGCGGCTATGCCAGCACCATCGGCGAAACCGGTATCGGCTACAACGTCGGCATTCTGCAATACCTGTACCCCGGCAACAAGGCGGATGGCGCGGCAAAGGCCAATGCCACGGAAATCTACGGCGCCCTGGCCTACCAGTGGGCCAACGTCAAGTATTCCCATACCGTGTCCAGCGACGCCTGGGGCTTTGATGACGCGCGCGGTACCGGTTATGTGGAAGCCAATGCCGATATCCCGCTCGGCGAGTCCGGCTTTACCGTCAACCTGCATGCGGGTCACTTCATGTTCGACGGCAAAACCGCAGGCATCGACAACGACGAGTACGACTACACCGACTGGAAAGCCGGCCTGACCAGGGCCTGGGACAACGGCGTCAAGGTCGGCGGCTACTATACCGACAACGATGCGGACAAGGACTGGTGGCCCGAGGAAATGCGCGATGGCCAGTTCACCGTGTTCGTGCAGAAGGTGTTCTAGGCAGTCCCGTGACGGCGAGCCGCGGGCTCGCCGTCTCCCGACACTCTACGTGAGGAGACATTGATGAAATTCGTAACCGCCATCATCAAGCCGTTCAAGCTTGACGAAGTGCGGGAGGCGCTCTCCGCCATCGGCGTGCAGGGCGTCACCGTCACTGAAGTCAAGGGCTTCGGCCGCCAGAAAGGGCATACCGAGCTCTATCGCGGCGCCGAGTACGTCGTCGATTTTCTGCCCAAGGTCAAGATCGAGGCAGCCATCAGCGACGACCTGCTCGACCGGGTGATCGAAGCCATCGAGAAATCCGCCAGCACCGGCAAGATCGGTGATGGCAAGATTTTCGTGTTCGATCTGGAACAGGTTTACCGCATCCGTACCGGCGAAACCGGTCCGGACGCATTGTAAGGAGGATGCCATGAAGAGCCTTGTTTCCATGCTCGCCCTTATCGGCCTGCTCGGTTTCGGCGGCGTGGCCGGCGCCGAAGAGCCCGTGCCGCCCGCCATCCCCGCCGTGGCCGAAGCCGTGGCGGCCACGGCAGAGACGGTGGTCGACGCGCCTGCTGCCGAGGCGCTGCCGGCTGCGGCACCCGCCGCCGAAGCGGCGCCCGCCCCGGTTCCGCACAAGGGCGACGTCACCTGGATGATGATGGCTACCCTGCTGGTCATCATGATGTCCATTCCAGGCCTGGCGCTGTTCTACGGCGGCATGGTGCGCAGCAAGAACATGCTGTCCATCCTGATGCAGGTGTTTTCCATCTTCGCCCTGATTTCGGTGCTGTGGGCCATCTATGGCTACAGTCTGGCCTTCACCGCGGGCAGTGGTGCCCTGAGCCCCTTCATCGGCGGTTTTGACCGGCTGCTGCTCAACGGCGTCTTCGATCCGGCCGCCGGCGCGGTGGCCAACGCCGCGACGTTCAGCAAGGGCGTGGTGATCCCCGAGTTCGCCTTCGTGGCCTTCCAGGCGACCTTCGCTGCCATCACCGTGGCGCTGATCGTTGGTGCCTTCGCGGAGCGCATGAAATTTTCGGCCCTGCTGCTGTTCTCGGTGCTGTGGTTTACCTTCTCCTACTTGCCGATCGCCCACATGGTCTGGTTCTGGCCTGGCCCCGATGCCTTCACCGACGCTGACGCGGCCGCGGCAGCCGTGGCCGCTTCCGGCTGGCTGTTCCAGAAGGGTGCGCTGGACTTCGCCGGAGGCACCGTGGTGCACATCAACGCCGGCGTGGCCGGCCTGGTGGGCGCCTACCTGGTCGGCAAACGCATCGGTTACGGCAAGGAGGCCTTTACCCCGCACAGCCTGACCATGACCATGATCGGCGCCTCGCTGCTGTGGGTGGGCTGGTTCGGCTTCAATGCCGGTTCCGCGCTGGAAGCCGGCGGTACCGCCACCCTGGCCTTTGCCAACACCTTGTTCGCCACCGCGGCGGCGGTGTTGACCTGGGTCGCCAGCGAATGGCTGATCAAGGGCAAGCCCAGCCTGCTGGGCGCGGCATCCGGTGCCGTGGCTGGTCTGGTGGCCATCACCCCGGCCTGCGGCTGGGTCGGCATCGGCGGCGGCCTGGTGATCGGCGCGCTGGCGGGCGTGGTCTGCTTCTGGGGCGTAACGGGCCTGAAGAAGATGCTGGGCGTGGACGATGCGCTCGACGTGTTCGGCATCCATGCCGTGGGCGGCATCCTTGGCGCGCTGCTGACGGGCGTGTTCAATAGCTGGAAGCTGGGAGGTACCGGCATCGTCGATTACGTCAACAACACCGTGGTTACCACCGAAATCGGCGCGCAAGTGTGGATCCAGGCGCAAGCCGTGCTGACCGCGGTGATCTGGTCGGCGGCGGTGGCCTACGTCTGCTACAAGATCGTCGACATGCTGGTCGGCCTGCGCGTCCCCGAAGAAGCGGAACGCGAAGGGCTGGATACCACGACCCACGGCGAACGCGCCTACAACCTCTGAATCCGGCAATACCGATGCAAGCGGGCCTCGCGCCCGCTTTTTTTTTGCGTGGCGCATGCGCACCATCGTGGTGCGCATGCGCCACGACCAGCCCGGATCACGCCCATGGCGCCGCCGTCCACCCTATAGACGCACCTGGAACGGCATTTGCTTGTGATCGGGTGGGCAGTTCGGGCGCGTCGATGGATGCCCCTGCCCGGGCTTCACGTTCGTGCCGTTTCTTCTCCTCCCTCCGCGGGCCATCTGGCCCGCTCTTTTTTGCCGGTCCGGCCGCACATGCCGGTCGACGGCAAAATATGGGCTAAAATGCGTCGTATGGTCCCGCATCTGTCCACCGCTCTCACCGGGCCCCTGCTGACGCTGGAGCGGCACGTGCTCGACGCCATGACTGACATCGAGCACTGGCTGCGTACGCAGTGGCAGCAACACCGCGCCCCGTTCTATGCCTCGGTCGATCTGCGCAACGCCGGCTTCAAGCTGGCGCCAGTCGACACCAACCTGTTTCCCGGCGGCTTCAACAACCTGAACCCGGATTTCCTGCCGCTGTGCGTGCAGGCGGCGATGGCCGCCGTGGAGAAGATCTGCCCATCGGCGCAGCGCCTGCTGCTCATCCCCGAGAAACACACCCGCAACACCTACTACCTGCAGAATGTGGTCGCGCTCGCCACCATCCTGCGCCAGGCCGGCATGCACGTGCGCATCGGCAGCATCGGAGAGGAGATCGCCGCGCCCACCCGGCTGCCGCTGCCGCAAGGTGGCGAGTTGCTGCTGGAACCGGTGCGCCGCCGGGGCAACCGGTTGCTGCTGGAGGATTTCGACCCTTGCGCGGTGCTGCTCAACAATGATCTGTCCGGCGGCATCCCCGATCTGCTGCGTGATCTGGAGCAGGCGCTGATCCCACCGCTGCACGCCGGCTGGGCGGTGCGCCGCAAGTCACGCCATTTCGCCGCCTATGCGCGGGTGGCGCGCGAGTTCGCGGCGCTCGTCGGCCTGGACCCGTGGCTGATCGATCCATACCACGCCAGTTGCGGCGCCATCGACTTCCAGGCGCGGCTGGGCGAGGACTGCCTGGCGGCGCAGGTATCCGACCTGCTTTCGCGCATTCGCGCCAAGTACCGCGAGTACGGCGTGACGCAGGAGCCTTTCGTCATCGTCAAGGCCGATGCCGGCACCTACGGCATGGGCATCATGACGGTGAAGAGCCCGGACGAGGTCATCGCTCTCAACCGCAAGCAGCGCAACAAGATGGCGGTGGTGAAGGAGGGCCTGCAGGTGCAGCAGGTCATCATCCAGGAAGGCGTGTATACCTTCGAGACCATCAACGAGGCGGTGGCCGAGCCGGTGGTGTACATGATCGACCACTACGTCGTGGGTGGCTTCTACCGGGTGCATACCGGGCGCGGCATGGACGAGAACCTCAACGCCCCCGGCATGCAGTTCGTGCCGCTCGCCTTCGAGACCGCCTGCTCGCTGCCGGACTGCGCCGGCCGGCCCGACGCGGCGCCCAACCGTTTCTACGCCTACGGCGTCATCGCGCGCCTGGCGCTGCTGGCGGCAAGCCTGGAGCTGGAAGACACCCGGCCGTGAAGTTCGCCTGCATTCTCGATCCGCTGGGCGGCCTGAAAACCGGCAAGGACAGCAGTCTCGCCATCATGCGCGAGGCGGCGCGGCGCGGCCACGCACTGTTCGTGCTGGAGCAGGGCGACCTGTTCCTGCGCGACGGGCGCGTCCTCCTGGCGGCGCGACCGTTCCATTTTTCGCAAGGCGATGCCTGGTACCGGCTGGGCGGACAGGCGCTCCATGCGCCGGGCGATTTCGACGCCATCCTCATGCGCAAGGATCCGCCCTTCGACAGTGAGTACGTGTACAGCACCTACCTGCTGGAATTGGCGGAAGCCCAGGGCGGGCGCGTGCTCAACCGCCCGCGCGCCATCCGCGACTGGAACGAGAAGCTGTCGGTGGCGCGCTTTCCCGAATACGCGCCGGAACTCCTGGTGACGCGCAGCACGGCGCGCATCCGCGATTTCCTGGACGAATGCGGCGACATCGTGGTCAAGCCGCTGGACGGCATGGGCGGCAGCGGCGTGTTCCGTCTGCACCGGGCCGACCACAACATTGGCGTGATCCTGGAGACCATCACCCATTTCGAGCAGCGCACCGTGATGGCGCAGCACTACCTGCCGGAAATCGCCCAAGGCGACAAGCGCGTGCTGGTCATCCAGGGCGAGCCCGTGCCTTACGCGCTGGCGCGCATCCCCAAGGCCGGCGAGACGCGCGGCAACCTCGCCGCCGGCGGCCGCGGCGAGGCCCGGCCGCTCGGCCCGCGCGACCGCGAGATCGCCATGGCCGTGGCGCCGCACCTCCTGCGGGCCGGCCTGTTCCTGGTCGGGCTGGACATCATCGGCGACCGCCTCACCGAAATCAACGTCACCAGCCCCACCTGCATGGTGGAAATCGCCGCCCAGACGGACTGCGATCCCGCCATCCTGTGTGTGGACGCGCTGGAGAGGCTGGTGCAGTCATCGTGACTGGTGTGGGCACGGCGCGCATGCGGTTCGGCTCCGGATCGGGGATGCTCCTGCGGGGGCTGTGCGCCCTGTGGCTCGTGGGCTTGCTTGCCGGTTGCGGCCGCGAGCCCGTGCACCACGCACAATCCTACGTGTTCGGCACCCTGGTCGACATCAGCATCTACGGCGAACCCGAGGAGCGCGCAGCCCAGCTCTCCGGTCACGTGCTGGGCGAATTCCGGCGCCTGCACGAAACCCTGCATGCCTGGCATCCGGCCAGCGAACTGTCGCGCATCAACGCCGCCTTCGCGGCGGGCGAGACGGTCGAGACCACCCCGGAAGTCGCTGCCCTCATCGCCGACGCCGCCGCTATTTCCGCGCAATCGGGCAGCCTGTTCAACCCGGCCATCGGTCACCTCATCCAGCTGTGGGGTTTCCAGGGCGACGAATTCGTGCCGGCCAGACCCGATCCGCAGCGGCTGCACGCGCTGGTGGCGGCGCAGCCGGACATGGCCGATCTTGTCATCGAAGGCAGTCGTCTCTCCAGCCGCAATCCGGCAGTGCGCCTCGATCTCGGCGGCTACGCCAAGGGCCATGCGCTGGATCTGGCGGCCGCCTACCTGCGCCGCGAGGGGGTGCGGGGCGCGCTCATCAACATCGGCGGCAACATCATCGCCGTTGGCAGCCACGGCGAGCGCCCGTGGCGCGTCGGCGTCCAGCACCCGCGCCGGCCCGGCCCGATCGCCGTGCTGGAGCTACCGGACGGCTGGGCGATCGGCACCTCCGGTGACTATCAGCGCTATTTCGAGCTGGACGGCAAGCGTTACTGCCACGTCATCGATCCGCGCGACGGCCGGCCGGTAGAGGGCGTGCAGGCGGTCACCGTCCTAGTGCCGCCGGGGCCGCAGGCCGGCGCCCGTTCCGATGCCGATTCCAAGCCGCTGTTCATCGATGCGGCGGGCTGGCGCGCCATGGCGCAGCGCCTGGGGCTCGCGCACGCCATGCGCATCGATGCCCAGGGCAGGGTTCACGTCACCGCCGCCATGCAGCGGCGCCTGCAGTTCACCGATCCCGATGTCGCGTTGGAAGTCCTTCCCTAAGCCGTTGCCCGGCGACTGGCTGGTGCTGGCCGCCGGCTGCGCGGCCGTCGCCTTGCTGTTCGCCGCGCTGTGGAGCGGCGAGCCGGCCGGCAAGCTGCGCATCCGCGCCGGCGACCAGGTGTACGCCACGCTCAGCCTCGACCAGCAGCGCACGCTGGACGTGCCGGGCCCCCTCGGCATCAGCCGCATCCAGGTCGATCGCGGCCGCGCCCGTGTCGTCTCCGATCCCGGCCGCCACCAGTACTGTGTCAAGCAGGGCTGGCTGTCGCAGGCGGGGCAGGTGGCGATGTGCCTGCCCAACCAGGTCAGCCTGGAACTTCTGGGTGGCGAGAAAGCCTATGACTCGCTCAACTATTGAAGTCGTCGCGACAGCTGACGATCACCGCATCGGGCGGCTGGCGGCGCTGGCCATTGGCATGCAGGTGCTGGAGGCGGCGCTGCCCTCGCCCTTGCCCGGCGTCAAGCCGGGGCTCGCCAACATCATCACCCTGTATGTGCTCTACCGCTTCGATTTTGCCACCGCCGCCTGGGTGTCGCTGCTGCGCGTGGTGGCCGGCAGCCTGCTGCTGGGGCAGTTCCTGTCGCCGGCCTTCGTGCTCAGCCTGGCCGGCGCGCTCGCCAGCCTGTTCACGCTGGCCGCGGGTATGCGCCTGCCGCGGCAGTGGTTCGGGCCGCTCAGCCTGAGCGTGCTGGCGGCCTTTGCCCACATTGCCGGACAACTGCTGGTGGTGTGGCTGTGGCTGATCCCGCACGCCGGGCTGGCCTACCTGCTGCCGGTGTTCGCCGCCGCCGCGTTGCTGTTCGGCAGCGTCAACGGCCTGATCACCGCCCGGCTGCTGCGCGATCATGGCGCTTCCCGCAATGCCCGTAGCGGGAGGGACGTGCCGGCATGAGTGCCGCCCGCATCATCGCGGCACTGCTGCTGGCCGCGGCCCTGTTCCCTGCCGCCGCGGCCGAATGGGTGCCGGTGAGCCGGGCAGGCATGGCGGACCGCTATTTCTTCGATGCCAGCAGGCTCGTCATCAAGGGCAATGAGATCAGCTACTGGAAGAAAGTGGAATTCGCCACTCCACGTCCCTTGGCCGGCGGTGAAGCGGTGACCGGGCTGTTGCGCGAGCGTATCGACTGCGCCGAGCACACCGCCCAGCTCATCAGTTATCTCTATTACTCGGCCAGCGGAGAAACGCTGGAATATGTCGCGAGGTACGAGGGCGAGCCCGCTCCCATCATCCCGGATACGGTGGGCGATGCCTTCGAACGCACCCTGTGCCCCAGGGTGTGGCGCAAGCAGGAGCAGGAACGCATCCAGGCCGAGCAGCAGGCGGCCGCGGCGGAACTGGCGCGGCAGAAGCAGCGCGAGGCGGAAGCGGCCGCGCCTCCCGCGGCCCCTGCGCCCTTGCCCGTGCCACAGATCGTGCCCGACCCCGAGCGCCGGACGCCGCAGCCCGGCGTGGTAGAATGACCGGCCCTTACAAGGAGCCATCCATGCGCGCCATCCTCGTCAGCCTCCTGATCTGCCTCACGCTCGTTGCCTGCGGCTCCAAGGGCGACCTCTACCTCCCCGAGAGAACCTATCCGCAGGGCAATCCGTGAACCCGTTCGAATTGAGAGACGGCGTGCTGCACGCCGAAGATGTCTCCTTGCCGGAGATCGCCGCGCGTTTCGGCACGCCCTGCTATGTGTATTCGCGGGCGGCGCTGACGGACGCCTGGCAGCGCTTCGAAGCGGGATTCGCCGGTACCGACCATCTGGTCTGCTATGCGGTCAAGGCCAATCCCAACCTCGCCATCCTCAACCTGTTCGCCCGGCTCGGCGCCGGCTTCGACATCGTCTCCGGCGGCGAGTTGGCGCGCGTGCTGGCCGCCGGCGGCGACCCCGGCAAGGTGGTGTTCTCCGGCGTGGGCAAGACCGTCGCAGAAATGCGCGCGGCACTGGAAGCCGGCATCTTCTGCTTCAACGTCGAATCCGCCGCCGAATTCCAGCGCCTCGACGCAGTGGCGGGCGCC
Organism: Methylobacillus sp.; assembly: GCA_037445085.1. GTDB lineage: Bacteria > Pseudomonadota > Gammaproteobacteria > Burkholderiales > Methylophilaceae > JBBILG01. The sequence continues at coordinate 16,085 of JBBILG010000005.1, read as the reverse complement.
ATGGGCAGGCGCGCTCCGGTGTCGCTACGGGTGAACCCGGACGTGGACGCCGGGACCCATCCCTACATTTCCACCGGCCTCAGGAACAACAAGTTCGGCGTCGCCTACGAGGAGGCGTTCGCTCTGTACCGGCACGCCGCGGCGCTGCCCCATCTGGCCGTGCACGGCATCGATTGCCACATCGGCTCGCAGCTCACCGAGCTCGCCCCCTTCCTGGACGCGCTGGATCGCGTGCTGGCGCTGGTGGACCGACTGGAGGCGGCCGGCATCGCCGTGCGTCACCTGGACCTCGGCGGCGGCATCGGTATCCGCTATGCCGACGAGACGCCGCCGGAGTTCGCCGATTACGCCCAAGCCATCCGGGCCAGACTCGGCAGACGGGGATTCAGGCTGGTGATGGAGCCGGGCCGCGCGCTGGTGGGCAACGCCGGGCTGCTGCTTACCCGGGTGGAATACCTGAAGCCCGGCGAAGCCAGGAATTTCGCCGTCGTCGATGCCGCCATGAACGACCTGATGCGCCCGGCGCTCTACGACGCCTGGCACGACATCCGCGCGGTGACGCCGCGGCAGGGGGGAGCGGTGTGCTACGAGATTGTCGGGCCGGTGTGCGAGAGCGGCGATTTCCTCGGCCACGACCGCGTACTGGCGCTGCAGCCGGGCGACCTCCTGGCGGTGATGTCGGCCGGTGCCTACGGCATGAGCATGAGCTCCAACTACAACACCCGCCCGCGGGCGGCGGAAGTGATGGTGGACGGCGCCGACGCGCACTTGGTGCGCGAGCGCGAAACGGTGGTGCAGCTCCTGGCGCCGGAGCATCTCCTGCCGGACTAGGATGCCGTGGCAACGGCGCAAGGCGGCTTTACGTTGCCGGCGTCGCGTCAGTCGAACACGACCGTCTTGTTGGCGTAGAGCAGGATGCGGTTTTCCACGTGCCAGCGCACGGCGCGCGACAGCACCACTTTTTCCAGGTCGCGGCCTTTCTGGATGAGGTCTTCCAGCTGGTCGCGGTGGGAGACGCGGGTGATGTCCTGCTCGATGATGGGGCCCTCGTCCAGGTCTGCCGTCACGTAGTGGCTGGTGGCGCCGATCAGCTTAACGCCCCGCTCGTAGGCGCGGTGGTAGGGTTTGGCGCCGACGAAGGCGGGCAGGAAGGAGTGGTGGATGTTGATGATGCGCTGCGGGTAGCGCGCCACGAAATCTTCCGACAGCACCTGCATGTAGCGCGCCAGTACGATGAGATCAATGCCGTGCTGCTCCAGCAGGGCGATCTGGCGGGCTTCGGCATGCTGCTTGGTGTCCCGGCTTACCGGGATGACGTGGAACGGGATCCGGTAGAACTCCGCCAGGCGTGCCGTGTCCGGATGGTTGCTGATGATGAGCGGAATTTCGCAGGCCAGTTCGCTGCTCTGATGACGGTAGAGCAGGTCGGCCAGGCAATGATCGTAGTGGGAGACGAGAATCGCCATCCTGGGCCGTTGCGCGGACAGCTTGAGTTGCCACTGCATCTGGAATCGCTCGGCCACCGGGGAGAAATGGCGTGGGAAGTCCTCCGGCGCGATGGCGAAACCGGCGAGCTCCCATTCCACCCGCATCAGGAACAGTTGGTTTTCGCTGTCCTGGTGCTGGTCGGCATGCAAAATGTTGGCGCCGTTGCGGTAGAGGAAATCGGCGATGGTCGCCACCAGGCCCTTGCGATCCGGGCAGTTGACGAGCAGCGTCGCGGTATTTTTCATGGCGGGCCTTGTGCGGCTGGAATCAGGCGGGCCATTATACCGGTTCCGTGCCGATTTCATGCCGTGCCCGCCGGATTGTGGTATCTTTTCAGGCCCATACGCCGGAAATCCCCGCAATTGAAAAAGCAGTGGTTCTATTTTCTCCTGGCCTTCTTGCTCCCCGTGCTCGTCATCCTGTGGTGGTGGGGGGCGTTTGCCAGTGTCACCATCGCGGTGGCCGACAGCGGCCCCTATCGCTACGCCTATCTGGAAGCGCAGGGTTCCTATGCCAAGCTGGGCGACAAGTACGGCGAGGCGGACATGCGGTTGCGCCAGCACGGCATAGACCCCGGCGCGCAGGTCACGGTGATCTTCGACGATCCGCGCAGCACGCCGCCCGAACGGCGCCGGGCCCATGCCGGCTACCTCATCCCCGCATACGCCCCGCTGCCCGATGGCTTGCGGGAAGGCGCGGTGCCGGCGCGGCGTGTCCTGCAAGTACGCGTCAAGGCGCACCCGGTCATCGCCTACGGCAAGGCCTACGGCGCACTGCTCGAGCACGCGCGGCAGCGCGGCATGAACTTGCGGATGCCGACGCTGGAGTTTTACGATAAGGGCGTGCTGACCGTGGAAATGCCCTTGGAGACCACCCCGTGAGTTTCATCGCGCTCGCCGCCGCATTGCTGCTCAGCCATTACCGGCCCTCGCCGGACTGGCTGCAGCGGCTGCTGAAGCCGGCAGCGGAATTCTTGGAGGGCAATTTCAACGACGGCCGCCAGCGGCACGGCGTCATCGCCTGGCTGCTGGCCGTGCTGCTGCCCGGAGCGGCGGTGGCGATCCTCCATATCGTCCTCTACCGCATTCACCCCCTGCTGGGCGTGCTGCTCGCCATCGGCGTCCTCTACCTGCTGCTGCAGATCCGCCAGATCGGTGCCGTACCGGAACGGATCGCGGCAGCGCTGCGCGACCGCAACCTCAACGTGGCGCGCGCCCATCTGGCGGAATGGCAGCAGTGCGATAGCGAATCCTACAGCGAGCGCGAAGTCGCGCGCGTCGCCATCGAATCCACCCTGCGCCAGTCGCATTACGACCTGTTCGCGCCCATCTTCTGGTTCGTGCTGCTCGGCCCGGCCGGGGCGCTGAGCTACCGGCTGGCCTGTCTGGTCGCCCGCGCCTGGGCCGGCAAGGGGTGTTTCGGCACGTTCGCGCAAACCGCCTTCGCCTGGCTGGACTGGCTGCCGGCGCGCTTTACCGCCAGCAGCTTCGCCATCGTGGGTGATTTCGAGGATGCCGTGTACTGTTGGCGCACACAGGCGCAGGCCTGGCCGGAGCGGACGCTGGGCCTCATCCTTGCCAGCGGTGCCGGCGCGCTCGGCGTGCGTCTGGGTGAGCCGCTGCCCAGCAAGGGCGTGGTGGAATTCCGCCCCGAACTGGGCGTGGGCGACGATGCCGATGCCGACTATCTACAGAGTGCGGTCGGCATGGTGTGGCGCGTGCTGGTGCTGATGGGCGTGCTGCTGCTGCTGCTCACCATCGCCTACTGGCTGGGCAACTGAACGCAAGGGAGCCCCTGCATGAACATACTGCTTGCCAATCCGCGCGGCTTCTGCGCCGGCGTCGATCGCGCCATCGTCATCGTGGAACAGGCACTGGAGCGCTTCGGCGCCCCCATCTACGTGCGCCACGAGGTGGTGCACAACAAGTTCGTGGTGGCGGAGCTGAGAAGGAAAGGGGCGGTGTTCGTCGAGGAGCTGGATGAGGTGCCGGCCGGCAGCACGGTGGTGTTCAGTGCCCACGGCGTCTCCCGCGAAGTGCGCGCGGAAGCGCAGCGGCGCGGCCTCAACGTGTTCGACGCCACCTGCCCGCTGGTGACCAAGGTGCACGTGGAAGTGGCCAGGATGCACGCGGCCGGCCGCGAAATCGTCATGATCGGCCACGGGGGGCACCCCGAGGTGGAGGGCACCATGGGCCAGTCCGACAACGGCATGTATCTGGTGGAAACGCCGCAAGACGTGGCAAGGCTGGAAGTGCGTGACCCCGACAGGCTGGCCTATGTCACCCAGACCACGCTGTCCCTGGACGATGCCGCCGACATCGTGGCCGCGCTCAAGGCGCGCTTCCCCAACATTCTCGCCCCCAGGAGCGATTCCATCTGCTACGCCACGCAGAACCGCCAGGACGCGGTCAAGGCGCTGGCGCGCGACTGCGATGTGGTCATCGTGGTCGGCTCGCCCAACAGTTCCAACTCCAACCGCCTGCGCGAAGTGGCGCAGAAACAGGGGGGAGTGGCCTACATGGTGGACAACGCCGGCGAGCTGCGGGCGGAATGGCTGGCCGGACGGCCGCGCGTCGGCGTCACCGCCGGCGCCTCGGCACCGGAAGTGCTGGTGCAGGAAGTCGTCGCCCGCCTGCGCGAACTGGGCGCCGGCGAGGTGCGCGAGCTGGAAGGCATCGTCGAGAAGGTGGTGTTCCCGCTGCCCAGGAATCTGGTCGCGGCCGGCTGAGCGGAATCGCCTCCTGCCCATGCGCCAGACCATCACCCTCGCCCTCACCGGCGCTTCCGGCATGCCCTACGCCCTGCGCCTGCTGGACATGCTGCTTGCGGGCGGCCACACCGTGTATCTGGTGTATTCCCCGGCGGCGCAATTCGTCGCCGCGCAGGAGATGGACATCACCCTGCCGGCCAGGGCGGGGGAAGCGCAGCGTCAACTGGCGGAGCGCTTCGATTGCCGGCCGGCGCAGTTGCGGGTGTTCGCGCGCGAGGACTGGACGGCGCCCATCGCGTCCGGCAGCGGCGCGGCCGATGCCATGGTGGTGTGTCCGTGCACCATGGGCGCGCTCGCCGCCATCGCCAACGGTCTCTCCGACAACCTCATCGAGCGCGCCGCCGACGTCATGCTCAAGGAAGGGCGCAGGCTCATCCTGGTGCCGCGCGAGACGCCGTTTTCCGCCATCCACCTGGAAAACATGCTCAAGCTCTCGCGCATGGGTGCCGTCATCCTCGCGCCCAACCCCGGCTTCTACCACCTGCCGCAAAGCGTAGGCGACATCGTCGATTTCGTGGTGGCGAAAATTCTCGACCAGCTCGGCATTCCACACCGGCTGGTCGAGCAGTGGGGTGGTGCGGCGGCGCCCGGCGATTAGGGAAGTCCTGAAAAAGTGAGCGGACGGGAGGAGGCGCAGGGCGCGCGGAACGCGGGACCTATCCAATGGACAGGCGAGCGGGCGAAAACGCGGCTAGGCGAAGCGGCCGTAGCCGGCACCGCGCAACGTCGCGATTCGCCCGCGCAGCCGCTGGTTCAGGGATTCCCTAGGATGATTTTTTTCTGAGGTTGTCCAGGCTGCAGGCGGTCGGTCCGGCAACCGCCAGCATCAGCATGCCGCCGGCGATGGCGAGATACTGCAGGAACTGGATGGGTTCGTTCAGCTTCAGCGCGAAGGCGACGAACACGGAATAGCCGGCCAGCACGTAAGCCGCCAGCCGGGTCTTGAAGCCGAGCAACAGGGCGATGCCGCCGAGCAGCTGGATCAGCACCATGAGCGGGGCGAAAATGCCGGGCAGGCCGAAATGCGCGAGATAGGCGCGGAACTCACCGTAGCCGGCGGGGTTCTTGAGGATGAGCATCAGCTGGATGACGATGGCGACCAGAAAAATTTGCGCCAGCAGCAGGCGCGCGAGTACGGCAAGATATTTTTGCATGGCTGGTTTCCGCTCCTTTTTCGAGCGCACCATAATGCACGCAACCGTTGACCATCGCAAGAGGAGGCAATCATGGACAGGCTGGCCGCGGTCATTTTCATGGCGCTGATGCTCGCCGCCTGCACGCCGCCGGACGAGGAGCGCAACATCCCGCGCGTGGCGGAAGGGCCGCTCGAAGCGCGCGACAAGGCACTGGACGTGCAGCAGACGCTGGACGAGGCCGCCGCCCGGCGGGATCGGCAGATTGACGAGCAGGCCGGGCGCTAGCGACGGGCCGCGCTGGCGCGTGGTCGAAGTACGCTGGCCAGGGGCGCATGCCACCCTGTCCGCCATTCGCCGCCGCGTGTTCGTCGAAGAGCAGGGCGTGCCGGAAGCGCTGGAGTGGGACGGCCTCGACGCGGGCGCGCGCCATTTCCTCGCCGTGACGGCCGATGGCTCGGCCATCGGCTGCGCCCGCCTGCTGGCAGATGGCCGGATCGGGCGCATGGCGGTGTTGCCGGCCTGGCGCCGGCGCGGCGTCGGCAGCGCGCTGCCGCGGGCGGCGGTCGACGCCTGCCGTCTGCGCGGAGACGCGCGGGTGCGGCTGTCGGCGCAACTGGCGGCGATCCCGTTCTACGCCAGGGCCGGCTTCGCGGTATGCGGTCCCGTCCACGCGGATGCCGGCATTCCCCACCGCGACATGCTCTTGACGCTAAGTGCTTGATTTGCCCGCGCCATCGCCCTTGGGTAGAATGCGTGCTTTCTCCTTATCCGCAACACCCACAGAAGGAACCACCATGTCCAGCAAGATCGTTTTCAAGGCCGGCGAGGCCACCGTATTCAGCGAAGGCAAGGATGTCACCGCCGCCATGCCGGAAATCGTCATCGGCGCCACGGATGGCCCGGTCGGCACCGCCTTCGCCAACATGATGGCGCAGAGCAAGGGGCATACCGCGATGTTCGCCGTGCGGGATATCAATCAAATGGTGCGCCCGGTTACCATGATGGTGCCCAAGGTCACCCTCAAGGATTCCATCAACATCGAGCTGTTCGGCGGCGTGGTGCAGGCCGCCACCGCCGATGCCGTGCTCGACTGCGTGATCGAGGGCATCATCCCGCGCGACCAGGCCAACGACCTGTGCATCATCAGCCTGGTGTGGATCGATCCGGGCTGTGCGCCGCTCGCCAGGGAAGGCAAGCTGGACAAGGCCGACATGTACAGGAACAACTACGAGGCCACCAAGCTCGCCATCCGGCGCGCGCTCAACGACGAGCCCTCCATCGAGGAGCTGATCAGGAACCGCCACACCATCAAGCATTGCATGTGGGAAGAGAGCTGGGATCAGAAGTAGTCCATTCCTGGAACGCGCAAGGGCAGCGTGGCTGCCCTTTTTTTGTTGTCTAGTCGATGGCGAGCGGCAACTGCAGAAGCTGCCGCAGCAAGGGGACGGTGACCGGGCGCTTGGCCGTGAGCGACCACTCGTCCAGTGCATCCAGGGTGGCCACGAGGGTGGGTAGGTCGCGGCGCAGGTGACGCAGACAGTAGTCCACCACTTCGTCGCGCAGGCGCATGCCGCGCGCCTGCGCGTGCGCGCGCAGGGCCTCGGCCTTTTCCCCGTCGCTGAGTGGGTGCAGTTGGTACACCAGCCCCCAGGAAAGCCGCGTCGCCAGGTCGTCACGCAGCCCCATCCGCAAGGGCGGCGCATCGCCGCCGGCGACCAGGGCGCCGCCGTCGTCGCGCAGCCGGTTGAAGGCATTGAACAGCGCGATCTGTGCGGCATTGTCGAGGCGTTGCACGTCGTCGGCGATGACCAGTGCCATGCCCTGCTCCCGCGCCAGCTCGGCGCAGGCCCGCAGCAGATGCGTCTTGCCGCAGCCGGACGGCCCCCACAGGTAGATGAAGCGTGCGTCCTGGTTGCCGCAGGCGGCCTGGCGCAGGTTGTGCAGGGCCTCGCGGTTGCGGCCGGCGACGTAGTTGTCGAGGGTCGGCGCCGCGGCAGGCTGGATGTCGAGGAGGAGCTGTTTCATGGAGCGGATTTTAACCGCAGAGAAGGGGCGCCTGCTGTTCCGGGGGATTCATTGGGCTCGCCCGTCGCGGTCTCCATGCTCTTTTGGGCAATGGGATTATTGCAGATAACTGTCGCTGGCGAGATAGGCTTGTCTGGCGTGGCGCAGGCCAACGGCGATGGCGGCGCCGACCGGCAGCGCCAGCAGCACGCCGGCGAAGCCGAACAGATGGCCGCCGGCGAGCAGCGCGAAGATGACGGCGACCGGGTGCAGGCCCACGCGGTCGCCCACCAGCCACGGCGTGAGCAGCAGGCTTTCCACCACTTGGCCGAGGCCGAATACCAGCAGCACCGGCAGCAGGGCGGTCAGGCTGGCGAACTGCAGGAGGGCCGCCAGAATCGCCAGCAGCAGGCCGAGCGTGACGCCCAGGTAAGGCACGAAGCTGAGCAGGCCGGCGATGAGTCCGATCGGCAGCGCCAGTTCCAGCCCGGCCAGCCACAGGCCGCAGGCGTAGAATGCGCTCATCAGCAGCATCACCGAGAGTTGGCCGCGCAGGAACTCGGCCAGCACCCGGTCGATTTCCCGGGCGAGGGTGGCGACCTTGTCATGCCAGCGCCGCGGCACCAGTTCTCCCGCGCGCCGTACCAGTTCCGGCCAGTCGCGCAACAGGTAGAACAGCACCACGGGGATCAGCAGCAGGCCAGCCAGCCAGCCGGCCAGCGCCGCGCCGTGACTGCCCACCGCCTTCAGCGTTTGGCCGACCAGGCTGCCGGCGGTTTGCCAGTGCGCGCCCAGCATGGTCTGGATTTCCGCCATGTCGAAGGCCAGGGTGATGCCGAAGTGTTGCAGCAGCCAGGGCTCCAGCCTGCCGCGCACGGCATCGAGATAGGCGGGCAGACGGTCTGCCAGCAGCAGGATCTCCTTGTGCAGCAGCGGCACGATGATGAGCAGCAGCAAGGCGAACGCACCCAGCAGCAGCAGGAAGACCAGGATGGTGGCCGAGGTGCGGCCCAGCCGGCAGCGCGTCAGGCGGTCGACCAGCGGACTGCAGATGTAGGCGAGAATGGCGGCGGTCAGAAACGGCGCCAGCACGTCCTGCAACAGGAACAGCAGCAGGGCGGAGGCGGCGATTGCCAGCAGCCCGGCGTAAGGCACGGCATTTTCTCGTTCGATGGTCATTTCGGTTAAAATCACGCCTGCAAATTGCGTAATTTAGCCTGTGGAAAGCGAGAACTCAACTTGAATCCGACCGATTCCGCCAAGTCTTCCATCAGCTACCGTGACGCCGGGGTGGACATCGACGCCGGGGACGCCCTGGTGGAAAACATCAAGCCGTATGCGAAGCGCACCCTGCGTCCGGAAGTGCTGGCCGGCATCGGCGGTTTCGGTTCGCTGTTCGAGGTGCCGAAGAAGTACAAGAGCCCGGTGCTGGTGTCCGGCACCGACGGCGTCGGCACCAAGCTCAAGCTCGCCTTCCAGCTCGACGGGCACGACACGGTCGGCATCGACCTGGTGGCGATGAGCGTCAACGATATCCTGGTGCAGGGGGCCGAGCCGCTGTTCTTCCTCGACTATTTCGCCTGCGGCAAGCTGGAAGTCGCCACCGCCGCGCAGGTGATCCGGGGCATCGCGACGGGTTGCGAACAGGCCGGCTGCGCCCTGGTGGGCGGCGAGACGGCGGAAATGCCGGGTATGTACCCGCCCGGCGAATACGATCTGGCCGGTTTCGCGGTGGGAGTAGTGGAGAAGGACGCCATCATCGACGGCTCCGCCATCGCCGAGGGTGACGTGGTGCTGGGCCTGGCTTCCAGCGGCGCGCATTCCAACGGCTATTCCCTGATCCGCAAGCTGATCGAGCGGTCCGGCATCGCCATGGACGGCGATTTTCACGGCCGGCCATTCCGCGACGTGGTGATGGCGCCGACCCGCATCTACGTCAGGCCGCTGCTCGCACTCATGCAGCAGGTCAGGGTGAAGGGCATGGCGCACATCACCGGCGGCGGCCTCACCGGGAACATTCCGCGCGTGCTGCAGGAAGATTTTGCCGCCGAGCTTTATCGCGACAGCTGGCGGATGCCGCCGCTGTTCGGCTGGCTGCAACAGCAGGGCAACATTGCCGATGCCGAGATGCTGCGCACCTTCAATTGCGGCATCGGCATGGCGGTGATCGTCAGCGCCGACGACGCAGAACGCGCTAGCACCCTGTTGCAGGCGCAGGGCGAGCGGGTGTGGTGCATCGGCGGCATTCGCCGCCGCGCCGCGGGCGAGGCGCAGACGCTGGTGGTGTAGGTCCCTCGCCAACCAGCCATGATCTCGCGCGTTAACGGACTGTCAACCCGGCAATGGAGGTTGCACATGCTGAAACTCGTCGCCTGGATTTTCCTGTGGAGCGCGGCACTGGCCCAGGCTGCGCCGCAACAGGTCACCGTGGTCTATCAGGCCGCCCGCAAGGGCCAGCCGTTCGCCACCGTGACCGAGACCTTCCGCCAGCAGGGTGGCCGCTACCAGATCGAGAGCGTGACCGAAGGCATCGGCGCCTACGCGCTGCTTGGCAAGCGGGTGCTGAAAAGCAGCGGGGAGGTGACTGCGCAGGGTCTGCGCCCGTTGCAATTCCAGCAGACCCAGGGCGGCGGCCGCACGGTTAGGGCCGACTTCGACTGGCAGGCCGGCACACTGACCATGCAATACAAGGGCAAAACCAGGACCGAACCGCTGCAACCGGGCACCCAGGACGTGCTCAGCTACGCCTACCAGTTCATGTTCCAGCCGCCGCGCGGCGAGACAGTGGTACTGCCGGTGACCACCGGCCGCCGCCTGCGCGAATACCGCTATCTCGTCAGCGGGCGTGACGTGCAGGTGGAAACCCCCGCCGGCAAGTACCGCACCGTGCACCTGACGGAGGCCGCGGCCGACGAGGACAGCAAGGAATTCTGGCTGGGCAGCCAGCAGCATCACATTCCCGTGCGCATTCTCATGAGGGACGAGAACGGCACCGTGATCGAGCAGACGCTGACCGGCTTTCGGGTGAAATGACCGGGCCCCGTCCCATGCCGTATCTCGAACCATGACGCTGAGCGAACCCCTGCTGCGCCAGACGGCGATGGCGCTAGCCTCGGTGCTGGCGCCGAACGGCCCGGCGGACGCGAAACTGAGCGCTTACTTCCGCGAGAACCCCAAGCTGGGCGCGCGTGACCGCGCCTTCGTCGCGGAAGCCGTGTACCAGGTGCTGCGCCGCCGCCGCCTGCTGGAGCATCTCGCCGCCGGCACGGATGCGCGGCGCCTGCTGCTGGCCGCGCTGTTGCGGCTGCAGGGCATCAGCCTGCGCGAGCTGATGCCGTTGCTCAACCGGCAGCAGGCGGAATGGGCGCAGGCCATCAAGGCCTGCGCCACCGACAACCTGCCGCCCGCCATCCAGGCCGATTTGCCGGACTGGCTGTGGGAGAGGCTGGCGCAGCAATACGGCGAGACGGAGGCGCTGGCGCTGGCGCGCGCCATGCACCAGGCGGCGCCGCTGGATTTGCGGGTGAACCGCCTCAGGGACAGCCGTGAGGCGGTGCTGGCGCTGTTCGCCAGGGAGGGCATTGCCGCGGCGCCGACGCCCTATTCGCCGGACGGCATCCGCCTCCAGGAAAAAATCGCGATCAACAGGCATGTGCTGTTTCAGAAGGGCGTGGTCGAGGTGCAGGACGAAGGCAGCCAGCTGCTGGCGTTGCTGGTGGCACCGCGTCGCGGCGAAATGGTGGCGGATTTCTGTGCCGGCGCCGGCGGCAAGACGCTGGCGCTGGGGGCGCTGATGGCCAACAGCGGCCGCCTCTATGCCTTCGACGTGGCGGAGAAGCGGCTGGCCAACCTCAAGCCGCGCCTGGCACGCTCCGGGCTGTCCAACGTCCACCCCCAGCGCATCGCCGGCGAGCGTGACCAGAAGCTCAAGCGCCTCGTGCAGAAATTCGACCGCGTGCTGGTGGATGTGCCTTGCAGCGGCCTTGGCACCCTGCGCCGCAATCCCGACCTGAAATGGCGCCAGAGCGCGCAGGACATCGTCGAACTGACCGTCAGGCAGGCCGCCATCCTCGAAGCCGCGGCGCGTCTGGTGAAGCCCGGCGGGCGGCTGGTCTACGCCACCTGCAGCCTGCTGCAGGAGGAAAACCAGGTCATCGTCGAGCAGTTCCTTGCTGCTCATCCGGAATTTTGTCTCGTCAACGCCGCCGATATCCTTGCCCAGCACAGGATCAACCTCGATACCGGCCCCTGTCTGCGGCTGCTGCCGCACCGGCATGGCACCGATGGTTTCTTTGCCGCGGTGATGGTGCGGGCGTGAGAGCTAGCGCCGGTCAGGGGGTTGCCGGCCGACCGGCAACTCCTGCAGCAGGTCGGCCAGTTGCTGTTTCAGGCGTGCCGCGAGTGCCTCGCGCAGGCGAGCCGTTTCTTCCCTGATGGCATGATCCAGTGCCTCCAGCAGCGGCGGCAGCAGAGCCTGCAGCGTGTCTTGCGAAGCGGTGGGGGAGCCGTCTGCGGGAGTGGGCGGCGGCAGTTCTTCCGGATAGACTTCGGTGAGCAGCGGGATGTCTTCCTCCCCGTCTGCGGCGGGGGGCGCTGCCGCCACGTCGTCCGCCCAGGATTCGGCGGGCGGCGGTAGGATGACGAAGGCGGGCGGGTCGGTCATGATGTCGTCCGCCGCCGCGCCGCCGGCCTGGTTGCGTTTCATCAGCGCATCCAGCCGGTGCAGCACCTCCTCGAAGTGCCGGTTGTCCCCGGATGCGTCTTGCGCCATGTTCAGCCTTGCGCCCGGTCATGATCGCGGATCTCGTAGCCGCGGTCACGGTAGTAGCGATAGCGTTCGCGCGCCAGCACGCGGTCGTCCTCCGCCGTCCCGACCAGCTCGACCAGACCGCGGAAGCGGCTGAAAAAGGCGGGCTGTTCCATCGTGAGGTTGACGAGGACGTCGCCGTGGCCGGGTGCCGGCGGGGCCCAGCCGAGCACGATGGGGGTTTCCGCGGCCAGAGCGTGACCGTCGCGGCAGTGGGGCAGGAAGCTGGTCGGCCGGTGCGTCCACAATGCCAGTTCGAGGCGTGCGGCGGCATCGTCGTCGGCAATGTAGACGAACAGACGGCGCTGCCGCGCCAGGGCGATTTCCGCCAGTTCCGCGATTTCACGGAACTTGTCGGCGACATTGAAATAGAAGTCGATGCGGGTCATCGCCCGGGCGCTATTTCGCGCAGCGCCGCAGCAGGAAGCGGGTCAGCAGCGGCACCGGCCGGCCGGTGCCGCCCTTGTCCTTGCCCGATTTCCACGCGGTGCCGGCGATATCCAGATGCGCCCACTGGAACTTCCTGGTAAAACGCGACAGAAAGCAGGCGGCGGTGATGCTGCCGGCAGGACGGCCGCCGATGTTGGCCATGTCGGCAAAATTGCTCTTCAGTTGTTCCTGGTAGTCTTCCCACAGCGGCAATTGCCAGGCACGGTCCTGCGCTTCCTCGCCTGCCTCCAGCAGTTCCTTCGCCAGGCCATCGTCATTACTGAACAGGCCGCTGGCGTGATGGCCGAGGGCGATCACGCAGGCGCCGGTGAGAGTGGCGATGTCCACCACCACGGCCGGCTCGAAGCGTTCGGCGTAGGTGAGCGCGTCGCACAGGATGAGACGGCCTTCGGCGTCGGTGTTGAGCACCTCGATGGTCTGCCCGGACAGGCTGGTGACGATGTCGCCCGGCTTGCTGGCGTCTCCGTCCGGCATGTTTTCACAGGCCGGGATGATGCCGACCAGGTTGACCGGCAGGTCCATTTCTGCCACTGCCTTGAAGGTGCCGAGCACGCTGGCGGCTCCGCACATGTCGTACTTCATCTCGTCCATGTCGCTGGCCGGCTTGATGGAGATGCCGCCGGAATCGAAGGTGATGCCCTTGCCGACCAGTGCGACGGGTTTGTCGCCGGCTTCACCCTTGCCGTATTGCAGCACGATGAGCTTGGGTGCCTGGCGGCTGCCGCGCGCCACGCTGAGCAAGGAACCCATGCCCAGCTTTTCCATGTCGGCGCGCTCCAGCACCTCCAGCTTGAGGTCGTACAGGCGGACCAGCTCCGCGGCCTGTTCGGCGAGATGGGTGGGGGTGCAGATGTTGCCGGGCAGGTTGCCGAGATCCTTGGTTAGGCGGACACCGGCGGCAACGGCCAGGCCGCGCTTCAAGGCGGCATCGCCGGCGCGCAGGTCGCCGCGCTGCGGCACGTTGATCACCAGCCTGTGGATGCCGCGGCGCTCTTCCGGTTTTTTGCATTGCGGGTGGGCGAAGCGGTAGACGGCGTCCAGGGTGGTTTCCACCATGTGCTCCACCTTCCAGCCGATGTCGCGTTTTCTTACCGGCAGCTCGGCGAGGAAGCTCGCGGCGTCGCTGGCGCCGTGGCCGTCCAGGGCCTTGACCGAGGCCGCCACCGCCTTGCGGTACTCGGCCTCGCGGAACTCGCGCTCGCGGCCCAGGCCGACCAGCAGCACGCGGCCGCACAGGGCGCCGGGCACGTTGTGCAGCAGCAGGGTGGAGCCGAGCTTGCCGTCCAGGTCGCCGCGGCGCAGGATGCCGGCGAGATAGCCGTGCGAGGCGCGGTCGAGGGCCGCTGCCGCGGCCGACAGCTTGCGCGTCTCGAACACGCCGACGATGACGCAGTCGTTACGCTGTTTTTCCGGGTTGCCGTTTTTTATGCTAAATTCCATGCTCTTGTCCTTAAGGGATATTCGTCATTTTTCGAATTATCCGGTCTTTTCACTTTGCTCGTCAAAGTTCCCGATGATTTTCAAGCGTTCCCTGCTGCAAGAGCTGTTTTCCACGGCGCTGGCCATTCTGGTGGTGCTGGTCGTCATCGTGCTGGCGCAGCGCCTGGCCTTCTTTCTGGGCATGGCGGCGCGCGGCGGCGTGGCCAGCGACGCCATCGACGCCCTGCTCGGCTTCACCCTGCTGCGCTACCTGCCCATGCTGCTGTCGCTGACCATTTTCCTGGCGGTGCTGATGACTCTGACGCGCTGGCATCGGGACAGCGAAATGGTGGTCTGGTTCAGCTCCGGGCTCAGTCTGGCAGCCTGGACGCGGCCTGTGCTGGCGTTTGCCATGCCGGTGGTGCTGATCATCGCCCTGCTCAGCCTGTTCGTCACGCCGTGGGCCACCGGCAAGGCCGCGGAGTTCAAGGATCAGTTGGAAAGGCGCGACGAGCTGGCCGCCATTTCGCCGGGGATGTTCAAGGAATCCAGGCATGCCGACCGGGTGTTTTTTGTCGAAAGCTTCGACGAACTCGGCCATACCGTCAAGAACATCTTCGTGCAGTCCGTCCAGCACCAGAAGCTGGGCATCATCGTTGCGCAGCGGGGCTACCGCACGGTGGAGGAAAACGGCGACCATTTCCTGGTGATGGAAAACGGCCGCCGCTATGAAGGCGTGCGCGACACGCCGGAATTTTCCATCACCCAGTTCGAGCGCTATGCCATCCGCGTCGAACCCGCCGAGGTCAAGCCGAGTCCGCCGGGGCTCAAGTCGCGCCCGATCACCGAACTGCTGGAAGGCGACACGCCGCGGCACAAGGCCGAACTGCACGCGCGCCTGGCCGAACCCATCGTCGCCTTCCTGCTCGTCCTGCTGGCCATTCCGCTCAGCTTCGTCGATCCGCGCGCCGGGCGTTCGGCCAACCTGATCATGGCGCTGCTGGTGTATGTCATCTACAACAACCTGCTCGGTGTCGCCCAGGTATGGGTGG
Organism: Methylobacillus sp.; assembly: GCA_037445085.1. Taxonomy (GTDB): domain Bacteria; phylum Pseudomonadota; class Gammaproteobacteria; order Burkholderiales; family Methylophilaceae; genus JBBILG01. The sequence goes on along the minus strand of JBBILG010000005.1, from coordinate 959 downwards.
GGCAGGGCAGGCTGAGTCCGGTCGTCGGGTTGTGGCCGGTGCATTTCACGGTGCTGGCGCTCGCCGCCTATCTGTTCTACCGCAGGCTGTTCCTGCTGCCCCTGTTGCCGCGGCTGAAGCGCACATGACGATACTCCGCCGTTACCTGTCGCGGGAGCTGGTCTCCAGCATACTGCTGATCACCTTCGCCCTGCTGGCGATGTTTTCCTTCTTCGACCTCCTGCAGGAACTGGACAATATCGGCAAGGGCCGCTACGGCCTGGGGGTGGCGCTGCTGTTCGTGCTGCTCAGCGTGCCGGGCCACGTCTACGAAGTGGTGCCGGTGGCGGTGCTGATCGGTGCGCTGTATGCCCTGGCCCGGCTTTCGCGCCATTCCGAGCTGGTGGTGCTGCGCGTGAGCGGCATTTCCATGCTCGGCCTGGGCTGGGTGATGCTGCGCGTTGGCATCCTGTTCGCGGTGGCCACCTTCATCGTCGGCGAAACCATCACCCCGATCAGCGAGAAGACCGCGCAGCGCATCCGCATCCAGGCCACCGATTCGGTGGTGGCGCAGGATTTCCGCTCCGGCTTCTGGGTGAAGGACGGCAACAGCTTCATCAACATCAAGGACGTGCTGCCCGATGCGCGCCTGCTCAACGTGCATGTCTACGAGTTTGATCCCGAATTCCGCCTGCGCACCATCAGCAACGCCCGGGAGGCAAGCTACGCCGACGGCTACTGGCGGCTGAAGGATGTCACCCAGACCAGCTTCGAGGAAGGGCGGGTGCGCTCGCAGACCTTCGACCAAGCCAACTGGCAGTCGGTGATCCGTCCGGAACTGCTCAACGTGCTGCTGGTGGTGCCGGAAAAGATGTCGGCCTGGAACCTGTATTCCTACATCCGGCATCTGGAGGCGAACCGGCAGAAGACCACACGCCACGAGATCGCCCTGTGGTCCAAGATGGCCTATCCGCTCGCCT
>JBBILG010000004.1:0-49920 GCA_037445085.1 Methylobacillus sp. | reverse complement strand
TGCGCGGCGCCAACACGCTGTGGCAGCCGGGCACCGACCACGCCGGCATCGCCACCCAGATCGTGGTGGAGCGCCAACTGGATGCCCGGGGCATCTCCCGCCACGACCTCGGCCGCGAGAAGTTTCTGCAAAAGGTGTGGGAGTGGAAGGAGCATTCCGGCTCCACCATCACCCGCCAGATGCGTCGTCTGGGCGCGTCCTGCGACTGGAGCCGCGAACGCTTCACCATGGACGCCGGATTGTCGAGAACCGTCACCGAGACCTTCGTGCGCCTGTATCGCGAGGGCCTGATCTATCGCGGCAAGCGGCTGGTGAACTGGGATCCCGAGCTGCACACCGCGGTCTCCGACCTGGAGGTGGTGAGCGAGGAGGAGGACGGCCTGCTCTGGCACATCCGCTACCCGCTGGCGGACGGCAGCGGCCATCTCGCGGTCGCCACCACCCGCCCGGAAACCCTGCTGGGCGACGTGGCCGTCATGGTGCATCCGCAGGACGAGCGCTATGCCGGGCTCGTCGGCAAGCCGGTGCGGCTGCCGCTGTGTGGCCGCGAGATTCCCGTCATCGCCGATGAATGCGTGGAGCGAGAATTCGGCACCGGCGTGGTCAAGGTGACCCCGGCGCACGACTTCAACGACTACGCCGTCGGTAGCCGCCACGGCCTGCCGCTGATCAGCGTGCTGACGCTGGACGGCCGCATCATCGACGAGAGCCTGGATGCCAGCATCACCGCGCTCAATTTCCACGCCGCCGCGGACGTGCCGCGCCCGGCGCGCATCGTGCCGGCGCGGTATGCCGGCCTGGAGCGCTTCGCGGCGCGCAAGGCCATCGTCGCCGACCTCGAAGCCGCCGGCCTGCTGGAAAAGGTCGAAAAGCACAGGCTCAAGGTGCCCAGGGGCGACCGCACCGGCGTGGTCATCGAGCCCATGCTCACCGACCAGTGGTTCGTCGCCATGACCCGAAAGGGGCCGGGCGGCAAGAGCATCACCGACAAGGCGCTGGAAGCGGTGGCCAGCGGCGAAATCCGCTTCGTGCCGGAAAACTGGGTCAACACCTACAACCAGTGGCTCAACAATATCCAGGACTGGTGCATTTCGCGCCAGTTGTGGTGGGGGCACCAGATTCCCGCCTGGTACGGCGAGAACGGCGAGGTGTTCGTCGCCCACGACGAACAGGAAGCGCGCCGGCTGGCGGACAACGCCGGCTACGCCGGCCCGCTGACGCGCGACCCGGACGTGCTCGATACTTGGTATTCCTCCGCGCTGTGGCCGTTCTCCACCCTGGACTGGACGCCGGAGTGGCCGCAACAGTCCAATCCGGCGCTCGACCTCTACCTGCCCTCCAGCGTGCTGGTGACCGGCTTCGACATCATCTTTTTCTGGGTGGCGCGCATGGTGATGATGACCCGGCACATCACCGGCAGGATTCCTTTCTGCGATGTCTACGTGCACGGCCTCATCCGCGACGCCGAAGGGCAGAAGATGTCCAAGTCCAGGGGCAACGTGCTCGATCCCATCGATCTCATCGATGGCATCGACCTCGAATCGCTAGTGAGAAAACGCACCAGCGGCCTGATGAACCCCGGGCAGGCGGAACGGATCGAGAAGCGCACGCGCAGGGAATTCCCGGACGGCATCCCCGCCTTCGGCACCGATGCCCTGAGATTCACCTTCGCCAGTCTCGCCAGCCCGGGGCGCGACATCAAGTTCGACATGCGCCGCTGCGAGGGCTACCGCAACTTCTGCAACAAGCTGTGGAACGCCACCCGCTTCGTGCTGATGAACTGTGAAGGCCAGGACAATGGAGTGGAACCATGCGGGCATGACTGCGGGCCGGATGGTTATCTGGACTTCTCGCAGGCCGACCGCTGGATCGTCAGCCTGTTGCAGTGCGCCATCGCCGAGGTGGAGCAGGGCTTCGCCGACTACCGTTTCGACTATGTCGCGCAGGCGATCTACCAATTCGTCTGGGACGAGTACTGCGACTGGTACCTCGAAATCGCCAAGGTACAGCTGCAGAACGGCACGGCGGCTCAGCAGCGCGCCACGCGCCGCACCCTGCTGCGCGTGCTGGAAACCGCGCTGCGTCTCGCGCACCCGATCATCCCCTTCATCACCGAGGAGCTGTGGCAGACGGTTTCCCGCTACGCCGGCACAGCAGGCGAGACCATCATGCTGCAGCGTTACCCACAAGCGCAGCCGGACAAGATCGACGAGGCCGCCGAAGCCTGGGTCACCCGCCTCAAGCGGGCGGTCGAGGCCTGCCGCAGCCTGCGCGGCGAGATGAACCTCTCCCCGGCGCAGCGCGTGCCGCTGGTGGCCGCAGGCCCGCAGGCGGAGCTGGCAGCCTTCGCGCCCAGTCTCCAGGCGCTGGCCCGGCTGTCCGAGGGCGCCATCGTCGCGACCTTGCCCGAGGCCGATGCGCCGGTGGCGGTGGTGGGCGAGGTCCGCCTCATGCTCAAGATCGAGGTGGACGTGGCCACCGAGAAGGAGCGCCTCTCCAGGGAGATCGCCCGCCTTGCCAACGAAATCGGCAAGGCCGGCGCCAAGCTCGCCAACCAAAATTTCGTCGCGCGCGCGCCGGTGGCGGTGGTGGAGCAGGAAAAGGCGCGTCTTGCCGATTTCACCGCGACGCTGCAAAAGCTGGAGGCGCAGCTCGCCCGCCTGAAATGAAGACAGCCTCCCGCGGGAGGCTGTCTTTCCTGCAAGTCCGCAGCAATTTTTAAGGCGGCTTTTCAGATGAACAGGCTGACGTCCGCCTCGCCGGCGAATTCGAAGAAAGTCGCGGCGCCGCCGAACTCGATGCCTTCGATGAATTCCTCGCGCCTGAAGTCGAACAGGTCGATGGTCATTTCGCAGCCGATCAGGCGCACGCCGGATTCCAGGCAGGTCGAGCGCAGTTCCTCGATGGAAGCCACGCCCTTGGACCTCATCTTGTGCTTCATCATCAGGGTGGCCATGCTTTCCATGCCGGGCAGGGCCTGCACCAGTGTCGGCATGGGGATGGGCATGGGCATGGCCGGGTTGGCCAGCGGCGTCACCTTGAGGTCGGAGACGTCCTTCTTCAGCAGGGTGAGGCCGTAAAAGGTGAAGAAGATGCTCACCTCGTAGTCCAGCGCAGCCGCGGTGGAGGCCAGGATGAAGGGCGGGTAGGCCCAGTCCAGCGTGCCCTTGGAGGCGATGATGGCAAGTTTCTTGGCCATGGTCAGGCGCGCTTCTTCAGGTAAAAGGTATACACGCCGTCGCCTTCCTCATTCGCCAGCAACGCGTGGCCGGTCTGCCGGCAGAACGCCTGGAAATCCTTGACCGAACCGGCATCGGTGGCGACCACCTTGAGCACCTCGCCGCCCTGCAGGTCGGCCAGCGCCTTCTTGGTACGCAGGATGGGAAGCGGACAGTTGAGGCCGCGCGCATCGAGTTCCTTGTCGAATTGCATCGGGGGATGACTCCTAGGTCCTGGGTTCCAGCGAATAGCCGGCGGCGCCCCAGGCGAGAATGCCGCCGCGCAGGTTGTAGACGTTTTCGCGGCCATGGCTCGCCATCCAGGCGCTGGCCTGGGCCGAGCGCAGGCCACTGTGGCAGTAGAACACCAGCGACCGGCTGCCCCGCAGCTCGTCCGCCTGCTGCGGCAGGAGAGGCAGCGGGATGAGCCTGGCCCCCTCGATGATGCCGCGCGCCGTCTCCTCGGCGGTGCGCACGTCCACCAGGAGGCAGTCTTCCTGCAATAGGAGGGCGCGCAGAGCGCCGCTGTCGATTTCCCTGTAGCCGGCCATGCCTGTGTCTTGAAACAGTACATTCCAGTATATCAGCATTTCCTGATCAAGGGTACGGGGGCGGCGAGCGCCGCCACCGCGGCGATGCGTGCCAGGTCGAGCAGGTTGGCGGCGCCGGTCTTGCGCATGATGTGGGCGCGGTGGATCTCCACGGTGCGGTGGCTGATGCCGAGCCGGCGGGCGATTTCCTTGTTGGCGTGGCCGGCGAGCGCCAGCAGCATGACTTCGCGCTCGCGCGCGGTGAGCAGCGCCATGCACGATGCCGCCTGGCGGCTGCCGGTGGTGTGCGCCCGCAGCCTGCCGCTTTCGGCGAGCGCGGCGTGGATGGCCGAGAGCAGCCGCTCGGCACCGACCGGCTTGGTCAGAAAGTCCACGGCGCCGCCCTTGATAGCGCGCACGCTCATGGGGATGTCGCCGTGGCCGGTGAGGAAGATGACGGGCAGGGCAATCCCGCGCCGGGCGAGCTCTTCCTGCAGTTGCAGACCGTCCGTGCCCGGCATGCGTACGTCCACGATGACGCAGCCGTGGCACTCGGCGAGAGGTCGGGCCAGGAAATCCTCGGCGCTTGCGCAGGCTTCCACCGTGAAGGGCTCGCGCTTGAGCAGGAGATGCAGCGCATCACGCACCGCGGCTTCGTCATCGACGATGTAGACGACGGGGGTATCGTTCATGGGGCCAGCGGCAAGGTGAAATGGAAGATGCCGCCGCCCTCGGCTTCCGTTTCCAGCCACAGACGGCCGCCCAGGGCCTCGATCAGCGAGCGGCTGATGGCGAGGCCCAGGCCGATGCCGCCGTTCTTGGTCGTATAAAACGGCTCGAAGATGTGCCGGGCCATCGCCGCGCCGATACCGGGGCCGCTGTCCTCTACGCTCACATGCGCCATGCCCGCGTCCACGGCGGTGCGCACGCGGATGTGCATGGCGCCGGCCGGCAGGTTGGCATCCCGCATCGCCTCGATGCCGTTGCGCAACAGGTTGTCCAGCACCTTCTGCACCTGAAGGCGGCTGCCCTGCACGGCGGGCAGATCCTCCTGCAGTTCCAGCACCGGCTGGAAATCGCCGTAGCCATCGTACCGCAGGGCGGCGATGGCTTCAATGACGCAGGCATTGAGCGCGATGGGTGCGGATTCCACCTGCCCGCCCTGCAGGAAGGCCAGCAGCTCGTGCAGCGCCCTGCCGGCGCGCTGCGACTGCTCCACGCCGCCCCGCAGCGCATGCAGCAGGTCGGGGTGGTGGCCGCCCTCGTCCTGCAGCAGGCGCAGGGCGGATTCGCTGTAGGCGGAGATCGCCACCAGCGGCTGATTGAGTGCGTGCGCGATGGCCGATGCGACCTGCGCAGCCACCTGGTGCTTGAGCAGGGATTCCATCTCGCGGCGCTGCTGCTGGATTTTCTGTTCCGCGGCTTTTTGTTCGGTGATGTCGCGCACCACGCCGACCAGTCGGCGTGGCCGGCCCTGTTCGAAAAACATCTGGCCGATCACGGACACCCAGCGCATGACGCAATCGCTGCGGCCGATGATGCGATATTCCGTGGCGTAGTGGCCGTTGCCGGCGGGGTCGAGGGCGATTTCCCAGGCCGCCTGACGGCTGGCGCGGTCGGGCGGGTGGATGCCCTCTTGCAGCAGTTCGTGGGTGACCGGCTCCTGCAGGCCGATGCCCCACAGCCGGCGGATGTGCTCGTCGCAATGGATGATGCCGGTGCAGAGGTCGTAGTCGTAGACGCCGAGGCCGGCGGCGCGCTTGGCCAGCCGCAGGCGCTCCTCGCTGGTCTGCAGCGTGGTCTCGGCATGCCAGCGCAGGGTGGCGTCGTGCAGCGTGACCAGCGTGCAGTCCCGGCCGTCCACCCGCAAGGGGCTGAGTCCGATGTCCACCGGCAATTCGCGGCCGTCGCGGCACAGCACGGTCAGCTGACGGCCGTTGCCCATGGCGCGGGGCGCGGGGTGGTGCGCGTAGGCCAGCCTGTGCCGGGCATGCCCGGCGCGCTGCGGCGCAGGCACCAGGGTTTCGACCGTCATGCCGGCCAGTTCGGCATCGGTGTAGCCGAGCAGGGAGCGCAGGGCCGGGTTGCTGAGCAGGATGCGGCCATGCAGGTCTGCCAGCAGCGCGCCGTCGGCCATGGCATCGAACAGCATGCGAAACGCCGTTGCCACCGCAGAGGAGTTCATGCCGTGCTCCAGGCAGAAAACAGGGTGAAGTCCAGTAGTATGGTCGATTTTTCCGGCGTGGCAAGTGCGAGGTCATGCCGCCTACGTGTTTGCGCGTATGGCACCCGCAAGGGCCATGCGATATATTACCGACACGGTAGCGCGATGCATGTTTTTTTTCGTCTCCCCGATCTCCTCGAGGCTCTGGCGCGCTGCCGTTTTTCATTTTATTTCAGATAATTGCATCCCTATGACGCATGCGCCTGCCGTGTCCATTCCGCGGCCGTGGCGCACAAAAACGGAGAAGACCGATGGGCGTGAAGAGAGCATGGCGGGCTGGCGGAAAGGGGCTTGCGCCCCGCTCTGACAGCCCGGATTCCGGTGTTGACATGCTGGAGCTGATCCTGAACGAAAACGGCATGATCCACGAGTGCAGCAAGACCTGCGTGAAGTGCCTGGGATGCACTTCCAGTGAATTGCAGCGTCAGCACATTTCGGCATTGCTGCCGCAGCTCGCCGGCATCCCCCTGATGCTGGACGGGCAGATCAATCCCCGCCTGCGATTCCTGAGCCACATCGGGCGCCAGTTCGAGCTGATCGGCAAGAGCGGCGTGCGTTTGCTCTGCGAAGTGTTCTTCAACGATGTCGAAAGTCTGGGGTGCCACTATCTGCACCTGGTGATCCGCCCGGCGCACAGCCTCTCCGCCATGGCGGCCTGAGCTTTAGGCCGGCGCGCACCCGCGCGGCTTCGAAATCACGGAAGCGGCTGGCCGGATAGCCGGCGCGTCGCCGTTGCGCCCGCAGCAAGGCCAGCGCCTCCGTTGCCGGGCACCCATCCGGCAGTAGCCCCAACTGCCATGCTCCGGCCAGCGCCGGCGTTGACCGCGGCGGATTGTCCTTGCGCCAGCGACCGCGCAGTTCGCGCAGGAAGATCCCCGCCGTGACCGGGCCGATGCCCTTGCCCAGTGCCATGACACGACGCTGCAAATCATCCGCATCGCGCGCCGCCGCATGCAGGGCGTTGAGGTCGCCGCCATAGTCTTGCAGCCAGACGCTCGCTCACCTCCAGCAGCTTGGTGGCGGTCTTGTAGTCGTAGCGGGTGTAGCCGCTGCGGGCGAGCCTGTCCACCAGACCTTTCCACCCGATCCCGATGATGCGTTGCGGCGTGAGTGCGTCGCTGCGGGCGAATTCCAGCCAGGTGCGCGCCGCCACGGTATGGGAAATGGGTGCGCCGAACAGCAGCGCGGCGAGCAGCCATTGGTAGACTGACTCCTGCCGCAGGCTGTCCAAGGTGATGCCGAGTTGCGCGGCATCGCTGCCTCCTTGCTCCGCCAGCAGTTTGCGGATGCGGGCGCGCGCCCGCAGCGCCCGCCGGCCGGTGGCGGATGGCTTCAACGGTGCCAGTGCACGCGCAGCAGGTTTTCCGCCGGGTTGTAGTGGAATTCCAGCTCGCCCCGATAGGCGTGGCGCACTGCCTCGCCAAGACCACGGGCGAGGTGGATGTCGGTGGTGGTCACCACCGCGCCGTCATCGGTGTCCTCGATCGCCATGATGCGCTTGAGCGGATGTTCGGCGCGTTCGTGCTGCTCGTGGTTGCGCACAAGGTGCAGGATTTCTTCCTGGTGCGAGCGGAAAAAGGTGCCTGCCAGCGTGACGAAGCCGGCCGGGAAACGATCGTGCTGACGCTGACAGGCCGGGCAGGTGGCCCGATGCGCGCCCGCCGGCGCCTCGCCCCACTGCCAGCGGCCTTCGTGGAAGACGGCGCCGCAGTCGAGGCAGACGCTGGGTTCCGGCAGCTTGCTCTTGGTCTTGTAAGTGTCATGCACCTGTTCCTGGAGCAGTTTGTCGTGGCGTTCGATGCGGCGGAAGCCGGCTGGGGTGCTCTTGCTGCTCATGGTGATTCCCCTTGTCCACAATTGGCGTGCACACGCCGCGGTCACATGGTACGCCGGATGAGGTCCAGCAGTTCGTTCAGCGGGCGGGTGTTGAGCACATCCCCCTTTTCCAGCCAGCCGCGCCGCGCCTGGCCGACACCGTATTCGAGGTGGGCGAAATCGTGGCGGCTATGCGCGTCGGAATTGATGCTGACCAGCACACCTTCATCCTTCGCCATCCGGCAGTGGGTGTCAAGTAGATCGAGGCGATCGGGATGGGCGTTGAGTTCCAGGTAGCAGCCGCGCCGTTTCGCCTCGCGGATGATGCGCAGCAGGTCGACGTCATACGGCGCCCGCCGTTCGAGCAGGCGGCCGCTGGGGTGGGCGAGCAGGGTGAAGTGCGGGTGCTGCATGGCGCGCAGGATGCGCTCGGTCTGTTTGGTGCGGGAGAGGTCGAATTTGCTGTGCACCGCGCCTATCACCAGGTCCAGCCGACCCAGCACGCTGTCCGGCAGATCCAGGCTGCCGTCTTCCAGGATGTCCACTTCGATGCCCTTGAGCAGGGTGATGCCGGCGAGCTCGCCGTTGAGCCGGTCGATCTCGTCGCACTGGCGCAGCAGCCGCTGGGGGTCGAGCCCGTGCGCCACGGTGAGGCGGCGGCTGTGATCGGTGATGGCAAGATATTCGAAACCCAGCTCCCGCGCCGCCAGCGCCATGTCGCGCAGACTGTCGTGGCCGTCGCTCGCCGTGCTGTGGGTGTGCAGATCGCCCTTGAGATCGGCCAGCTCCACCAGGATGGGCAGCCGGCCGGCGCGCGCTGCCTCGATTTCGCCGTGATCCTCGCGCAGCTCCGGGGCGATGTAGGGCAAGCCGACGGCACGATAGACCGAGGTCTCGCTGTCGCCGGCGATACGTTCTTTATTGCGGAACACGCCGTATTCGTTGATTTTCAGCCCGCGCTGCTGCGCCAGGCGGCGGATGGCGATGTTGTGCGCCCTGCAACCGGTGAAGTAGTGCAGCGCGGCGCCGTAGCTCGGTTTCGTCACCACTCGCAGATCCACCTGCAGCCCGCACTTCAGCACCACGCTGGCGCGCGTGCCGCCGGCGGAAAGCACCTCGGCCACCTCTTCGTAGGCGGCGAGCTGCCGGATCACCGGACTGTCGGCCACGGCAGTCACCAGGATGTCGAGATCGCCCACCGTCTCGCGCATGCGGCGGAAGCTGCCCGCCAGCGTCACCTGTGCCACGCCGGGAATCTCGCGCAGCCAGTCCGTCAGGGTTTCGGCGTATTGTGACGCCGTCGCCAGCTTGAAGCGGCGCGCCTGGCTCACGTGCGCCTCCACCGCCTGCAGGATGTTGAGTTCGGTCTTCTCGCCGAACCCGGGCAGGGCGCGGATGCGGCCGTCGCGCGCGGCGCGATGGAGCTGTTCCACGGTCTGCACGTCAAGGTGATGGTAAAGGGTGCTCACGCGCTTGGGGCCGAGGCCGGGGATGTGCAGCAGCTCGGTGACGGCGGGCGGCAGCTCGCGACGCAGACGCTGGAGCAGGCCGCAGCTACCGGTGGCGACAATCTCCCGGATTTTGGCGGCGAGATCGTCGCCGACGCCAGGCAATCGCGTCAGGTCATCGCCTTTTTCCAGCAGTACGCGCGCGTCCTGCGGCAGCATGCCCAGAGTGCGCGCCGCGTTGCGGTAGGCACGGATGCGGAAGGGGTTGGCGCCCTCGATTTCCAGCAGGTCGGCGATTTCCTCGAAGACGGCGGCGATGTCGGCATTGTGCACGGGCATGGGGATGCCTGGTGAGTGGGCGTAGGCGAGGGGATGAACATTCCCAAGGATAGTCTTCGGCATGACTGCTTGCAATGTCGCCATCGGCGGAACGGACACCTTCGATGGGGCGCTCCCTCAGCGCCGACCGCATGCGTCTGCTGCTTCCCTGTCCGCGCGCAGGGCGGCGCGGCGGCCGCGCCGCGTGTCGATGCCGGCGAGCAGCACGAGGCCGATGACGAAATAGCCGCCGATGACCAGCAGGGCGTGCCGGTGGTTGCCGCCGCTCACCCAGGTGGCGATGCCGTAGGTGAGCGGGCCGAACATGCTGGCCAGCTTCACCGACAGCCCCCACAGGCCGAAGAATTCTCCGTTGCGTGCCGGCGGCGCCAGCAGGCCCACCATGGCCCGGCCGGCGGACTGCGAGGCGCCCATGCACAGTCCGGCGATGTTGGCGGCCAACCAGAACAGCGCCGGCCCCTGTGCCGCCCAGGCCAACAGCACCATAACGATCCAGCCGGCCAGCGTCAGCGCGATGGCGGGCACATGGCCGATGCGATCCTGCCAGTGGCCGAACAGGAAGGCGCCGGCGGCGGCCGTGATGTTGACGAGCAGGATGAGCAGCAGCGTCTCTTGGGTGCCGAAGCCCATGGCCAGGGTGGCGTACACCGCGGCAACCGCGATGACTGCCTGGATGCCGGCCTGGTAGAACAGGTTGCACAGCAGGAAGCGCGACAGGTCGCGGAAGCGCCGCGCGTGCTGCAGGGTCTGCCAGACGCGTTGCCACGCCGCGCGCATCGCCGGCCCGGTGGCGGCTGCGGGCGTCGCCCGTTCGCGCAGCAGCAGGAAGGTGGGCAGGCTGGCCAGCGCGAACGTGCCGGCGGTGATCAGCATGGTGACCGGCACGTATTCCGTGGCCGGCATGCCGCGCGCCTGCGCCCAGCTGACGTAGGCGAGGCACAGCCCCAGCGTCAGCATGCCGCCCACGTAGCCCAGGCCCCAGCCCCAGCCGGAAACCCGCCCCAGCGCGCGTGGCCGGGCGATTTCCGGCAGGAAGGCCGCGATCAGGTTCTCGCCGCTGCCAAAAAAGAAATTGGAGAGGGCGAGGCAGAGGATGGCCAGCACCAGCACGCCAGGCTGGGCGAAATAGAGCAGCGCGGTGAAGGCGAAGCAGCCCAGCGCCGTCACCGCCAGCAGGCGCTTCTTGGCGGCATGTAGGTCCGCCAGGGCGCCTAGGGCCGGCGCGCTGATGACGATCAGGAAATAGGAGACGGCCAGTGCCGCGGTCCAGGCGAAGGTGGCCCAAGGCGCATTGCCCGCCACCACGGCGACGAAATAGGCGTTGAATAGCGCGGTAATGACTACCGTGGTGTAGCCGGAATTGGCGAAATCGAACATGGCCCAGGCCCACAGCTCGCGCGGCTGCACGCCGGGGCGCAGCACGGCGGTGGCGGCACGGTGCAGACGCGCGATCACTGCGCCGCTGCCATGCGCCGCAGCGCCTCCCAGGCATCGGCCTGCGCGGCGATGGCGGCGAGCCCGCCCTCGTTGCGCACGACGACCGTATGCGACTGTTCCGCGGGTGTCAGCGGTTCGTGCGCGGCGAGCAGGGTCTCTAGCACCTGCAGGTCGGCTTCCGAGGCGTCCTGGCCGTGCGCCTGCCGCAGCATGACGCGGCGGCGCAGGACGGCAGGGTCGGCCCGCACGTCGAGAATGGCGAAGGGGGTGCCCATCGCGTCGGCCATGGCGTGGAACCGGTCGCGCTCCGCCCGCTTCAGGAAGGCCGCATCGACCACCACGCTGTGACCGGCCGCCAGCAGGCCGCGCGCCAGTTCCTGCAGGCTGGCGTAGGTGCGCCGCGTCGTTTCCGTCCCGTACATGCCGGTGCCGACTGCCGCGCGGCTGTCTTGCAGCGGTGCCAGGCCGTGCAGCCGCTTGCGTTCCACGTCCGAGCGCAGGCGGATGGCGGGCAGGCGTTGCAGCGCTTCGCCCGCCACGGTGGTCTTGCCGCTGCCGGGCAGGCCGTGGGTGATGACGAGCAGCGGACGCCGCCGCGTGAGGGTGGCTGCCGTCTGCGCCAGATAGGCGCGGCACTCGCGCAGCGCGGCCGCCGCCGCCGCGGGCGGGGTGCCCGGCTGGCGCGCGCGGATGGCGGCGACCTTGGCACGCACCATGGCGCGGTAGGCGAGGTAGTGGCGCAGCACGCCGACGCCGGCGTAGTCGCCGGTGAGCTGCAGGTAGCCGTCGAGGAAGCGCCAGCCGAGGTCGGCACGGCCGTGGTGGTCGAGGTCCATGACCAGGAAAGCAACTTCGCTGATGACGTCGATCCAGCGCAAGCCCGCGTTGAATTCGATGCCGTCGAATGGGGTCGGCGCATCGCGGATCAGCACGACGTTGCCGAGGTGCAGGTCACCGTGGCACTCGCGCACCCAGCCCTGCTCCCGGCGTTCGCCGATCAGCGAGGCTGCGGCGGCGAATTCCGCCTCGCTCGCCGCGCGCAGGCGGGCGAGCGGCGCCTGGTCGGCGGCATCCAGCAGCGGGGCGAGCTGGTCGAAATTCTGCAGCGCCGGCGCATGCACGGCCTGCGGGGTGCCGTAAGACGCATCGGCCGGCGCCGGCGGCAGGCCGGCATGGAAGCGGGCGATGGTCTCCGCCAGGCGGTCGATGTGTTCCGCCAGAAGCTGCCCGCGCGCCAGCAGGCGATCCATCCGCCTGTGCGTGGCAAAGCGCCGCATGCGCACCGCGTATTCGATGGCGGGCCGGCCGTCCAGCCGTGGCGCCTCGGGGCGGCCGCCTATGGTCGTCACGTCCAGATAGAGCTGCGGCGCCAGGCGGCGGTTGAGGCGGATTTCCTCTTCGCAGCAGCGGTGCCGGGCATCGAGCGTGGTGAAGTCGAGAAAGCCCAGATCGACCGCTTTCTTGATTTTGTAGGCATGGCGCCCCGCCAGCAGCACCCAGGAGATGTGGGTTTCCAGCACCCGGACCGTTTTCACCGTGTGCGGATAGCGGCCGGGGTCACGCAACGCCCGGATGAGCCGCTGCTGGGCGGCGAGGTCGGTCATGTGCGTGGCGGACATCGGTGGCGTGTTCGACTTTCGTTCAAATTCCGGGCCGGTCCGGCGCAATATCCGGGCCGGTTCTCCTGTTATGTCTGCATGCCCCGTTCCGGCATGGCGGGCGAGTCTGCCCATTGCATGAAGTTCGGCATCGCCACGGCGGACTATGCATGACAAGCGCATGCATGACAAGCGCCGCCTGGCTGCCTATACTGGACCCATCAATGAACGGGAGGTATCGCCATGATCCAGCAGATCCCCGAAATCCCCATGGAAGATGCAGAAGGCATCGTCAAGCGGCCTGACGGCTACTATTGGATCGATCCGGATACCGGCACGGAATTCGGCCCGTTCGCCACGGCGGAGTTGGCGTGGGCCGACATGCAGTCGGGTGAAACCGATTACGAGCCCGGCACCAGCCTGGAAGAAGCCGAGGCCGAGCTGGGCATCGCCGACTGGATCGATACCGACACCGGCGGGCCGGCCCAGAACGGCGTGCCGCGCCGCGAAGACGACGTCTGAGCGCGTGCCATGCCGGGCACATCTTCCCATCCAGTGTACTGGGAGCACTATCCGCACGAGGCGGACATGGGTGTGCGCGGCTTCGGCGCGACGCCGGAGCAGGCTTTCGAGCAGGCGGCGCTGGCGCTGACCGCTATCGTCACCGATCCCGACAGCGTGCGCCCGCAGCAGCGGGTGGCCGTGGCGTGCACGGCGCCGGATGCCGGGCTGCTGCTGGTGGACTGGCTCAATGCCATCATCTACGAGATGGCCACGCGCCACATGCTGTTCCGTCGTTTCGAGGTACACCTGGCGGAGGGGCGCATGCATGGCGCTGCCTGGGGCGAGCGGGTGGATGCCGCCCGCCATCAGCCGGCGGTGGAGCCCAAGGGTGCCACCTACACCAGCCTCGCCGTGCGGCGGCTGGAGGACGGCAGTTGGCTGGCGCAGTGCGTGGTGGACGTGTAACGTGGATGCCGCCGGCCTGCAGCGCCTTTCCGACTACGCCTGGCAGTTGCCCGCGCGCGGCGCCATGCGCGTGCCGGCGATCATTTTCGCCGATGCGGCCCTGCTCGCCGCCATGGACGACAAGGTGCGCGAGCAGGCCGCCAACGTCGCCATGCTGCCCGGCATCGTGCATGCTTCCTATGCCATGCCGGATGCCCACTGGGGCTACGGCTTCCCCATCGGCGGCGTGGCCGCCTTCGACCCGGAGGAGGGCGGCGTGGTCTCGGCCGGCGGCGTCGGCTTCGACATTTCCTGCGGCGTGCGCTGCCTGCTCACCGGCCTCAAGGCAGCGGAGATCATGCCGCTGCAGGCCCGTCTGGCCGATGCCCTGTACGCCGCGATTCCCGCCGGGGTGGGCAGCACCGGCACACTACGCCTGGATGCTGCGGAAATGCAGGCCATGCTGGCCGGCGGCGCGCGCTGGGCGGTGCAGCGCGGCTACGGCGAGGCCGCCGACCTGGAACGCATCGAAGAAGGTGGCCGGATGGCGGGGGCGGAACCGGACGCGGTCTCCGAGCACGCCAGGAGGCGCCAGCGCGACGAGATGGGCACACTGGGTTCCGGCAACCACTATCTGGAAGTGCAGCGCGTGGCCGAGGTATGCGACCCGCACATCGCCGCAGTCTACGGTCTGGCGCTAGATGACGTGGTAGTGAGCATACACTGCGGGTCGCGCGGCCTGGGTCACCAGATCGGTACCGAGTTCCTCAGGGAAATGGCGGTCGCCGCCGCCGGCCATCACATCACCTTGCCCGACCGCGAGCTTGCCTGCGCGCCGATAGACTCGGTCATCGGTCAGCGCTATCTGGGTGCCATGCGCGCCGCCGTCAACTGCGCGCTGGCCAACCGGCAGATGCTAACCCACCTCACCCGCCGGGTGTTCGCGCAGATATTCCTGCATGCCCGCCTGCCGCTGCTCTACGACGTTTCGCACAATACCTGCAAGGTGGAGGAGCACGAAGTGGATGGCCGCAGGCGGCGCCTGTACGTGCATCGCAAGGGCGCCACGCGCGCTTTCGGCCCCGGCCACCCGGACCTCCCGCCGGCGCTGCGCGCCGTCGGCCAACCGGTGCTGATCGGCGGCAGCATGGGCACCGCTTCCTACGTTCTGGCCGGCAGCGAACGCGGCATGCGGCTCGCTTACGGTTCCGCCTGCCACGGGGCGGGGCGCGCCATGAGCCGGCACGAGGCCACGCGCCGCTGGCACGGTCGCGCCGTGGTGGACGAACTGGCGGCGCGCGGCATCCTCATCCGTAGCCCGTCGTTGCGCGGCGTGGCGGAAGAGGCGCCGCACGCCTACAAGAACGTGAGCGCGGTGGTGGAGGTGGCCGATCGTGCCGGGCTGGCGCGCAAGGTGGCGAGGCTGGCGCCGCTGGTATGCATCAAGGGTTGACAGGCGCAGCAGAGCGGGGAAAGAAGTGTTGATCGGCGTGCCCAGGGAAATCAAGGTCGAGGAATACCGCGTCGGTCTCACGCCGGACTCGGTGCGCTCGCTGGCGGCGCGCGGCCACCGGGTGCTGGTGGAGCGCGGCGCCGGCTTGGGTATCCAGGCCAGCGACGCCGACTATGTGCAAGCCGGGGCGGAACTGGCCGGCAGCGGCGCGGAGGTGTACGCGCGCGCCGGGCTGCTGGTCAAGGTGAAGGAGCCGCAACCGCAGGAGCGCGCACTGCTGCGACCGGGGCAGGTGCTGTTCACCTATCTGCACCTGGCCGCCGACCCCGCCCAATGCCGCGCGCTCATGGCGAGCGGCGCGGTGTGCATCGCCTACGAGACGGTGACCGATGCGGACGGCGGCCTGCCGCTTTTGGCACCCATGTCGGCGGTGGCAGGACGCATGGCCGTGCAGGTCGGCGCGCGCTTCCCGGAAAAGCCGCAGGGCGGGCGCGGCATCCTGCTGGGCGGGGTGGCCGGTGCCGCGCCGGCCGAAGTGGCGGTGCTGGGCGCCGGCAACGTCGGCCTCAACGCCGCCCGGGTGGCGCTCGGCTGCGGGGCGCGGGTGATGCTGCTGGACAGCCGCGAGGCGGCGCTGCGGCGCGCCCGCGAGCAGCTCGGCCAGGAAGCGCGCATGCTGCTTGCTGCGCCCGCCCAGGTGGCCGAGGCGGTGGCCGCTGCCGATCTGGTGGTGGGTGCCGCCCTGCTGCCGGGCGGCGCCAGTCCCAAGCTGGTGTCGCGTGCCCTGGTGGCGCGCATGTGGCCGGGCGCGGTCATCGTCGATGTCGCCATCGACCAGGGCGGCTGCTGCGAGACCTCACGCCCCACCACCCATGCGGCGCCGACCTATGTCGAGGAAGGCGTGCTGCACTATTGTGTCGCCAACATGCCGGGCGCGGTGCCGCACACGGCCACCCACGCGCTCAACCACGTCACCCTGCCTTTCGTGCTGGCGCTGGCGGACCAGGGCTGGCGCCGCGCGCTGGCGGAAGATCCACACCTGCGCGCCGGCCTCAACGTCTGTGCCGGCCAGGTCACCTGCCGCGCGGTGGCCGAGGCGCTGGGGCATGCGTATGTCGAGCCGGATACGCTGCTATAGTCCCGACAAGGAAAACAATGAATGCCTCTGCCCCCGTCCCTTTGACGCCCGCGCAGCTCTACCGGCGCTGCGATCCGGCGCAGTTCGGCTTCGAGACCACCGCCGAGATCGACGACCTCGGTGAGATCATCGGCCAGGTGCGCGCCACCCATGCCGCGCAGTTCGGCATCGGCATGCGCCGCCCCGGCTACAATCTGTATGTCATGGGGCCGAGCGGCAGCGGCAAGCGCACCCTGATCCGGCACCTGCTGGAGCAGCGCAGCGGACAGGAGGCATCCCCCCACGACTGGTGCTACGTGCACAACTTCACCCATCCGCACAAGCCCCGGGCGGTGCGACTGCCCGCCGGCATGGGTGCCAGGCTGCGCGACGACATGCAGCAACTGGTGGAGGAGCTGCGCGCTACCATACCCGCGGTGTTCGAGGGAGAGGAGTACCGCCACCGCCTCTCCCAGATCACCGACGAATTCGGCGAACTGCAGACGCGGGCGTTCGAGCAGGTCGGCGAGGAGGCGGTCAGGCGCGGCATCGTGCTGTTGCGAACGCCCAACGGTTTTTCCTTCGCCCCCGCCCGGGACGGCGAAGTGATGAGCCCGGAGGAGTTTGCCAAACTGCCTCCCGCAGAACAGCGGCGCATCGAGCGCGACACCGGCGAGCTGCAGGAGATGTTGGAGAAGGTCATCCACCAGGTGCCGGGCTGGCGGCGCGAGCGCTCGGCGCGCATCCGCCAGCTCAACGAGGAAGTGGTGCTGTTCGCGGTGGGGCACCTGATCGACGCCCTGCGTCAGGAGTATGCCGAATTCCCGGTGCTGCGCACTTATCTGGACGAGGTACAGCGCAACATCATCGGGAACATGGATGACTTCCGCCGCCCGCGCGACGAGGTACCGTCGCCGGCAGCCGTACTCATGGGCGGTGGCGAAGGGGGCGGCGATTTCAGCCGCTTCCGCGTCAACCTGCTGGTCGATCATGGACAGCGCGAGGCGCCGCCCATCATCGACGAGGAGCATCCCACCGTGCACAACCTGATCGGCCGGGTGGATTACCTGTCGCAGTTCGGCGCGCTGGTGACCAATTTCCTGCAGATCAAGCCGGGCGCGCTGCATCTCGCCAACGGCGGCTATCTGCTGCTGGATGCGGTCAAGCTGCTCGCCCAGCCGTTTTCCTGGGAGGCGCTGAAGCGGGCGCTCGCCACGCGGAAGATCCGGATCGAATCGCCTGGCCAGATGTATGGCCTGATCAGCACCGGCTCGCTGGAGCCGGAGCCGATGCCGCTGGAGGTCAAGGTGGTGCTGCTGGGCGACCGTCTGCTCTACTACCTGCTGGCCGAGTACGACGCCGAGTTCGCCGAGTTGTTCAAGGTGGCGGCGGATTTCGAGGACGAGGTGCCGCGCAGCGCGGAAAACGACCTGCTCTACGCCCGCCTCGTCGCCACCCTGGCGCGCCGGGACAAGCTGCGTCCGTTCGACCGCGGTGCCGTGGCGCGGCTCATCGAGCAATGCGCGCGCCATGCCGGCGATGCGGAAAAGCTTTCCACCCACGTGGAAAGCCTGGCCGACCTCGCGCGCGAGGCCGATTACTGGGCTGGCCGCAACGGCCGCGCGGCGGTTGCGGCGGAAGACATCGAGCGCGCCGTGGAGGCGCGTATCCACCGTGCTGACCGGTTGCGCGAGCGTTCGCAGGAAGCCATTCTGCGCGGCACCTTGGTGATCGATAGCGAAGGCGCCCAAGTCGGGCAGGTCAACGGTCTGTCGGTATTCCAGCTCGGCCAGTTCGCCTTCGGCCAGCCCTCGCGCATCACCGCCACCACGCGGCTGGGCAGCGGCAACGTGGTGGACCTCCAGCGCGAGGTCCGGCTGGGTGGCCCCATCCATTCCAAGGGCGTGCTGATACTTTCCGCCTTCCTCGCCACGCGCTACGCTGCCGAGCGGCCGCTGTCGCTGGCCGCCAGCCTGGTATTCGAGCAGACCTACGGGCAGGTGGAAGGGGACAGCGCTTCGCTCGCCGAACTGTGCGCGCTCCTGTCCTCGCTGGCGGAGGTGCCCATCCGGCAGTGCTTCGCCGTTACCGGCTCGGTGGACCAGTTCGGACGCGTGCAGGCCATCGGCGGGGTGAACGAGAAAATCGAGGGCTTCTTCGACATCTGCAACCGGCGCGGACTCTCCGGCGAGCAGGGCGTGCTGATTCCGGCGGCCAACGTCGACCATCTCATGCTGCGGCGCGATGTCGTCGCCGCCGCCGCGGCCGCGCGCTTCCTCGTCCATGCGGTGGCGACGGTGGACCAGGCGATGGAGCTGCTGACCGGTGGCGTGGCGGGCCAGGCGACGGCCGGCCGGTATCCGGCGGGCAGCATCAACGGCCGCGTGGCGGCGCGCCTGCAGCGCCTGGCCGAGCTGCGCCACGCCTATGGCAGGAATGACAGGGACGAGGCCGCGGGCAAGGACGGCAATCGTGACGGAAACGACTAGCTGCGGCCGCATCGTCCTGGCGCTGGACATCTCGCCGCGCAGCTATGCCGCGCTGGAGCTGGCAGCGGCGCTGGCGGCCGAGCTGGATGCAGAGCTGACCGGACTGTTCGTGGAAGATGCCGATCTGCTGCATGTCGGCGGCCTGCCGTTCACCCGCGAAATCGGCTTGTTTTGTCCAGCGCCGCGCCCTTTCGACCTGCGGCAATTGGAGCTGGCATTGCACCGCGAAGCCGAGCAGGCGCGGCGCCTGCTGATCCAGGCGGCGGCGCGGGCGCGCCTGCGCTGGTCGTTCCAGGTGATGCGCGGCCGGATCGCCAGCGCGCTGTTCGCCTTGGCCGCCGGGCCGGATCTGGTCGTGCTCGGCAAGCGCCCCCGCGTCGGCGTGCGGCCGCTGCGGGATACCCTGGTGCAGCGGCCGGCACGCAGCGCCGCACGCGGCCCGGTGGTCGCGGTGTACGACGGCACGCCTTCCGGCCAGCGGACATTGCAGCTCGCGGCGCACTTGGCGCACACGCGCGAGGCCGAACTGTGCCTGCTGCTGCCGGCAGCGAGCGACCGGGCGTTCGTGCGGCTCGCCACCGCCGCCGCCGCGCAGTTGCAGGGGGGCCCGGCCTGCACGCGCCTGCCGGGCGACGACATCGCCGGCATCGCTGCCGCCGCGCGCCATCTCGACGCCGGCGTGCTGGTGCTCAACGGCGACGACCGCCTGCGCGGCGGCGCGGGCTTTGCCACCCTGCTCAACGAGGTGGACTGTCCGGTATTGCTGGTCGGCTAGACAGCCCCACCACGTCGCCGTGGGTCCGCAGGTGCTTGGCCAGTATCCTGTAGGTGTCGGGATCGAAGGCGGCCGGCCTGGCTTCCAGGATCCGCGAGACTTCGGCCTCGTCGTGCGCGGTGCCGAGCCAGGCCCAGCGGTCGAAGACGTGCAGTTCCTCGTATCCCGGCCGGGATTCGCGGATGCCGATGGCGCCTTCATAAGGCCAGGCTTGCAGCCTGATGCGCGCGAGCGCTTCCAGGAGGCGCAGGTCGTGCCGCAGCGGATTTTCCTTGCCGGCGCACAGCCCCGCGCATTTCCCGAGCGGGCGGCCGAAACAGGGGGAGCGCCTGCCGCGCGCCGGCTTCTCCAGGCCGAGCTGGATCAGGCACAGCCGGTGGGTACCGGCCAGGGCGCGCAGGGCTTCTTCGGCCTTGCGCGGCGAATCGAACAGGCCATGGAGATTTGGCGTGCTGCCAAAATCGAGGTCGGCGGCATGCACCAGCCGCAGCGATTTCGCCCCGTGGGGCCCGTCCACCGGCTGCCAGGCACACAGGTCGCCGCCGCGCCGCAGGCGCTGGTTGTACATGGGTTGCAATTCTTTCACCAGGCGCGCTTCCAGCAGCAGGGCGCCGAGTTCTCCGGCGGTCTCGCGCCACTCGATGCGCTGCAACTGCTGGGCGATGCGCAGTTCCCTGCCGCTGGCGTGGTCGCCGGAAAAGTGGTCGAGCACGCGCGTGCGCAGGCGGGTGCTCTTGCCCACGTAGAGCGGCAGGTCGTTGTCGCCGTAGAACAGATAGATGCCGGGACCGTCCGGGATGTCGTCGATCAGCCCTTCGGGCAGGTGCGGCGGCAGTGCGGGCCTGGCCATGACCTGGCGGATGGCGTGATCGATGGCTTCCGACGTGTGCTCCTGGTGCAGCCGCTGCAGGAACACGGCCAGCACGCGCGCGTCGGCCAGCGCGCGGTGGCGCTCTTCCGCACGGATGCCGAGGCGCTGGATCAGGCTGTCCAGGTTGTGCTTGTGGTGCTGCGGGTACAGCCGCCTGGAGAGCCGCACCGTGCACAGCGTGTCGGCATGGAAGGCGATGTCCAGGCGTTTCAGCTCGTTGCGGAGGAAAGCATGGTCGAAGCGCGCATTGTGGGCGACCAGCAGGCGCCCGTGCAGGCGCGCCAGCAGCTCCGCGGCGACTTCGGCGAAAGTTGGCGCATCCGCCACCATGGCGTTGCTGATGCCGGTGAGCTTCTCGATGAACGTCGGGATGCGCGTCTGCGGGTTGACCAAGGTGCTCCACTCGCGCAGGGAGCCGTCGATATCGATCTCGACGATGCCGATTTCGGTGACGCGGTCGAACTGGGGGCTGGCGCCGGTGGTTTCGAGGTCGATGCAGGCGACGGGGCGGTCGAACGGCATGGGTTTGCTGAACGGGTGACAAGAGAGCATGGCGCAGACAGGCGGCAGCCGTTTGTCGGGACGGGCGCCGGCGCCATTATTCCCCGATGCCCAGTTCCTGGATCTTGCGGGTGAGCGTGTTGCGGCCCATGCCCAGTTGCTGGGCCGCTTCGATGCGGCGGCCGCCGGTGTGCTCCAGCGCCTTGGTGATGAGGATGCGCTCGAAGACCTGGGTGCGCGCTTCGAGAATGTTCTGCTCGCCGCGGTTGAGCGCATCCGCTACTTCCTGCGCCAGCGCTTCCTGCCAGGAGGTGACGTTGACCGGCCGGGCGGTCTCTTCGCGCAGCCCCGGCGGCAGGTCGGCGACGCCGATATTCTGGCCGGGCGCCATGACCGTGAGCCAGTGGCAGACGTTCTCGAGCTGGCGCACGTTGCCGCTCCAAGGCAGCGCCGCCATGTAGCGCAGCGCCGCTTCCGACAGCTGCTTGGGCTCGACGCCCAGTTCGACCGCGCTTTGCTGCAGGAAGTGCCTGGCCAGCAGCGGGATGTCCTCGCGCCGCTCGCGCAGGGGCGGCAGGCGCAGGCGGATGACGTTGAGCCGGTGGAACAGGTCTTCGCGGAACAAGCCCTGCTTGACGCGTTCCTCGAGGTACTGGTGGGTGGCGGCGATGATGCGCACGTTGACCTTGACCGGCTGGTGGCCGCCGATGCGGTAGAACTGGCCGTCGCACAACACGCGCAGCAGGCGTGTCTGCAGGTCGGCCGGCATGTCGCCGATCTCGTCGAGGAACAGGGTGCCACCGTCGGCCTGCTCGAAGCGGCCGCGCCGCGCCGTCTGGGCGCCGGTGAAGGCGCCGCGCTCGTGGCCGAACAGTTCCGATTCCAGCAGGTCCTTGGGGATGGCGGCGGTGTTGATGGCGATGAAGGGCTTGTCGGCGCGCGGGCTGTGGCGATGCAGCGCCATGGCCACCAGCTCCTTGCCGGTGCCGGATTCGCCGTTGATCAGCACGGTGGAATGCGAGCGGGAAAGCCGGCCGATGGCGCGGAACACCTCCTGCATGGCGGGCGCATGGCCGATGATCTCCGGCGAGGTCTGCAGCGGCTCGGCTTCCTGCGTCTCGCGCATACTCTCGGCCACGGCGCGGCGGATGATCTCCACGGCCTGGTCGACGTCGAACGGCTTGGCCAGGTATTCGAAGGCGCCGCCCTGAAAGGCGGCCACCGCGCTTTCCAGGTCGGAATAGGCGGTCATGATGATGACCGGCACCTCGGGCAGGCGGCGCCTTAACTCGTGCAGCAGGTCCAGCCCGGAGCCATTGGGCATGCGGATGTCGCTCACCACCACCTGGGGCTGCTCCTTTTCCAGCGCGGCGAGCGCCTCCGGCGCCGAGGAGAAGGTGGCGAAGGCCAGTTCGGTGCGGCCCAGCGCCTTCTCGAATACCCAGCGGATAGAGCGGTCGTCGTCGATGATCCAGATCGGTTTCATGTGCGCTTCTTTTAGAGGGTGGACTTGGCCAGGACGGGTTTTTTCATGACCGTGCTCTCGATCGGCAGCAGAATGGTGAAGCAGGTGCGCCCGGGCGCGCTCTCGCATTCGATCATGCCGTTGTGCTGGGTGATGAAGGTCTGCGCCAGGGTGAGGCCCAGTCCGGTGCCTTCGGCACGGCCCGAAACCAGCGGATAGAAGATGCGGTCCATGATTTCCGGCGGGATGCCGGGGCCGGTGTCGATGATCTGCAGGCGGATGGCGACGCGGTAGCGCTTGCGCGCCAGGGTGACTTGGCGCTCGGCACGGGTGACGAAAGTGAGCTGGCCCTCGCCATCCATGGCCTGCACTGCGTTGCGTGCGATGTTGAGCGCCGCCTGGATCAGCTTTTCCTTGTCGCCGATGATCTCCGGCAGGCTGATGTCGTAATCGCGGCGGATATGGATGGTCCTGGGCGATTCCGCCAGCAGCAGGCTGCGCACCCGCTCCAGCACCTCGTGGATGTTGGTGGGCTCGTATTTCGGGCCGCGGTGCGGCACCAGCAGGCGGTCCATCAGTGTCTGCAGGCGGTCGGCTTCCTTGATGATGACCTGGGTATATTCGCGCAGGGCGGGCTGCGGCAGTTCCATTTCCAGCAACTGCGCCGCGCCGCGCAGCCCGCCGAGCGGGTTGCGGATTTCATGGGCGAGGTTGCGCAGCAGCTCGGCGTTGGCCTTCTGCTGGATCAGCATGCGTTCCTCGCGGGCGATGCGCAATTGCTGGTCGATCTGCTGGAACTCCAGCATCAGCCGCACCGGCGGCAGTTCCACCGGCGTGGCCGAGCAGGTGGCGCAAAGCGGCGCGTGGTGTAGGCGGGACAGCGTCAGTTCGTGCTTGCGGAAGGGAGTGTTGTTGAGCAGCGCCCTGTCCACGGCCTGGTGCAGATCATGGCTGTCGGGAAAGACCTGTGCCAGGGTGAGCCCGCACATCTGGGTACTGCTCACCGCGAACAGCACCTCGGCCGCCGGGTTGGCGTACACCATGCCGCCGGTGTCGTCCAGCAGCAGCACGGCCGTCGCCAGGTGTTCGATGCCGGCGAAGAGAGGGGGGGTGAGATTCATCATGACCCTGCATGGTAAGCAAAAGCCGGGCCAGGCAGGGCGGCGGGGTTACAGCCGGGAAAGCTCCTGCTCCAGCATGTCGATGTTGCGCTGGTGCCGGTCGATTTCTTCCTGTAGTACCCGCAGCTTTTCCTGATACATCGCCACGTTGCGCCGGGTGACCACCTGCGGCTTGCCGTCCTTGCCGATGACGGTGGTTCTGAACACTTCCGGGTCCTTCTCGGCCTCGGCGTAGGCCAGCCTGGCATTTTCCAGTGCCTTGCGCTCGGCGGCGAGTTCCAGTTCCAGGATCTCGCGGCGCTTGGCGTCGCGCTGCTGCTGCTCGGCCGGTTCCACCCTGGGGAAGCCGGCCGGCGACTTGGCCGCGGCCGGCCTCTCGGCCGGCGGGCTGGTGGACATGGGCGGCCCGATGTCGAGCTTGACCGCACCCTTCATCGGAATGTTGGTGTAGGTGACGCGGCCTTCGGCATCCACGTGCTTGTAGATTTCGGCCTGGGCGGCCATCGTCCAGCCCAGTGCCAGCAGCGTGCAGAGTATTCTGTTCATGGCGGTGAGTGTAGAGCAGAAAGGGTAGGCAGGCAACGCGCCGGCACGCGGCCGGGTTGACCACCCCGGCAAACAAAAAAGGCGGGGTCGCCCCCGCCCTTGCTGCCGTGCCGATCCGCTTCAGATCGAGTAGTACATGTCGTACTCGACCGGGTGGGTGGTCATGCGGAAGCGGGTCACTTCCTCCATCTTCAGGTCGATGTAGGCATCGATGAAGTCGTCGGAGAACACGCCACCGCGGGTCAGGAACTCGCGGTCGCGGTCCAGGTATTCCAGCGCCTGGTCCAGGCTCGCGCACACGGTGGGGATCCTGGCGTCCTCTTCCGGCGGCAGGTCGTAGAGGTTCTTGTCGGCCGGATCGCCCGGATGGATCTTGTTCTGCACGCCGTCGAGGCCGGCCATCATCAATGCGGTGAAGGCCAGATACGGGTTCGCGCCCGGGTCCGGGAAGCGCACTTCGATGCGGCGCGCCTTGTCGGACTGCACGTAGGGCACACGGATGGAGGCGGAGCGGTTGCGGGCGGAGTAGGCCAGCTTCACCGGCGCTTCGAAGCCCGGCACCAGACGCTTGTAGGAGTTGGTGAGCGGGTTGGTGATGGCGTTGAGCGCGCGGGCATGCTTGATGATGCCGCCGATGTAGTAGAGCGCGAATTCGGACAGGCCGGCGTAGCCGTTGCCCGCGAACAGGTTCTTGCCGTCCTTCCAGATGGACTGGTGCACGTGCATGCCGGAGCCGTTGTCGCCGACGATGGGCTTGGGCATGAAGGTCGCGGTCTTGCCGTACTGGTGGGCGACGTTGTGCACCACGTACTTGAGGATCTGCGTCCAGTCGGCGCGCTTGACCAGCGAGGCGAAGCGGGTGCCGATTTCGCACTGGCCGGCGGTGGCCACCTCGTGATGGTGAACTTCCACCGGCACGCCCATTTCTTCCAGGGCCAGGCACATGGCGGAACGCACGTCCTGGAAGGAATCCACCGGCGGCACCGGGAAGTAGCCGCCCTTGACGGTCGGGCGGTGGCCGATGTTGCCGCCATCGAACTTCTCGCCGGACACCCAGGCCGCCTCTTCGGAATGCACCTTGCACATGCTGCCGGACATGTCCACGGACCAGTTGACAGAATCGAAGATGAAGAACTCGGGTTCCGGGCCGAAGTAGGCGACATCGCCGATGCCGGTGGACTTGAGATATGCTTCGGCGCGCTTGGCGATGGAACGTGGGCAGCGGTCATAGCCCTTGCCTTCGGACGGCTCGATGACGTCACAGGTGATGGTCAGGGTCGGCTCGTCATAGAACGGGTCGATGTTGGCGGTGTCGGGGTCCGGCATCAGCAGCATGTCGGACGCCTGGATGCCCTTCCAGCCGGCGATGGAGGAGCCGTCGAAGGCATGGCCCTCGGTGAACTTGTCCTCGCTGAAGGCGGAAACGGGCACGGAAACGTGCTGCTCCTTGCCTCGCGTGTCGGTAAAGCGGAAATCGACGAACTTGATGTCGTTTTCCCGCACCATTTTCATTACATCGGCGACTGCCATTGAAATCTCCTAACAGGTCATTGAGTGAACGGACACGCGGATCAAGCATGATCCATGCCAGCATGCAATCTGGCTGTCTGTCATTCTCACATATCGGATTGCAAAAGAAAATTGCCGTGTCATGCACCATGTTGGTGCGTTAATGATGTCATGGCACCATTCTGGTGCATTATGCGGCGCGGGCGAATCGATTTATACTACAAACCATTCACCACCGACATTGCAGGGAACCCACCATGGAAACTTTGAGCGAAATACTGGACCGGGCACATCAACGCGCGCAGCAGGAGGGCCTGCCCTATGCAGGCAGCCTCACCCCCGCCGAAGCGCAGCACGTGCGCGAGCAGGCGCCAGGGGCGAGGCTGGTGGATGTGCGCACGCGCCCCGAGCTGGAACTGGTCGGACGCATTCCCGGTGCCGTGCATATCGAGTGGGCGTTCTACCCGGACATGAGCCCCAATCCCGACTTCCTCGCCCAGCTCACCCGCCAGATCGATCCCGAAGCGCTGGTCATGTTCATCTGCCGCACCGGCGGGCGCTCGCACAACGCTGCGGCAGCCGCCACCGGTACCGGCTACACCAACTGCTACAATGTGCTGGAAGGCTTCGAGGGGGGCATGGACCAAACCACCGGCCAGCGCGGCAGGATCAACGGCTGGAAGGTGGCCGGACTGCCTTGGTCGAATTAGGGCATGACGGACCGCTACGCCGTCATTGGCAATCCGGTCGGGCACAGCAAGTCGCCGCTGATCCACGCCGCCTTCGCTCGTCAGACCGGGCAGGACCTGGAATACGGCCGCATCCTGGCGCCGCTGGATGGTTTCGCCGAATGCGTGCGGCAGTTCCGCGACGCCGGCGGGCGCGGTGCCAATGTCACCGTCCCGTTCAAGCAGGAGGCCTTTCGTCTCGCCACGGAGCTGAGCGCGCGCGCGCGCGATGCCGGGGCGGTGAACACCCTCAGCTTCGACGCTGAGGCCATCCGTGGCGACAACACCGACGGCGTCGGCCTGGTGCGCGACATTACCGTCAACTTGGGGTTCGATCTCGCCGGCCGGCGCGTGCTGGTGATGGGGGCCGGCGGTGCCGCGCGCGGCGTGATCCGCCCGCTCCTGGAGCGGCGGCCGGCGCAACTGGTGGTGGCCAACCGCAGCGTGGCCAGAGCCGAGCAACTGCAGCGCCACTTCGGCGGCCTGACGGCCTGCGGCTACCCGGACCTCGCCGGTCAGCGCTTCGGCCTGGTCATCAACGCCACCTCCAGCGGGCTTGACGATGCCATGCCACCGCTGCCGCCGGAGATGTTCGCCGCCGCGGCGCTGGCCTACGACATGTTGTACGGACGCGAGACACCGTTCATGCGCTTCGCCCGCGCGCATGGCGCACGAGTCGCTGACGGCCTCGGCATGCTGGTGGAGCAGGCGGCAGAGTCATTCTACCTCTGGCGCGGCGTGCGTCCGCAGACGCAGCCGGTCATCGCCCAGTTGCGCGGCGGGTCATGAGACCGGGACGCCTGCTGTGGCGCGGCCTGCTCGTCCTGCTGGGGCTGTTGCTGGCCTATCAGTTGTGGATATTCCTGCACATTCTCTGGTGGGTGGACCATAATCCGTCCTCCACCGCCTTCATGCGCGAGCGGCTGAGCGTTTTGCAGGAAAAGAATCCCGATGCGGAGCTGAAGCACCGCTGGGTGCCGTACGCGCGCATTTCCGGCAACCTCAAGCGCGCCGTGATCGCGGCGGAGGATGCCAGGTTCGTTCAGCATGAGGGCTTCGACTGGGAAGGCATCCAGCACGCCTACGAGAAAAACCTGAAGAGGGGCCGCATCGTCGCCGGCGGCTCCACCATCAGCCAGCAGCTCGCCAAGAACCTGTTCCTCTCCACCAGCCGCACGCCCTGGCGCAAGTTGCAGGAGGCGGTGATCACGGTCATGCTGGAGGCGACCATGAGCAAGCGGCGCATCCTGGAGCTCTACCTCAACGTTATCGAGTGGGGCGACGGCGTGTTCGGCGCCGAAGCGGCGGCGCGCCATTACTTCGGCGTTTCCGCCGCCCATCTGACCGGCTGGCAGGCGGCGCGCCTGGCGGCCAAGGTGCCCAATCCACGCCACTACGACAAGCGTCGCCATTCGGCCTATCTGGCGCGGCAAACCGCGACCATCGCGGCACGCATGCACCAGGTGCAGGTGCCCTGAACTACAGGTTCAGATAGGGCCTGAGATGGCGTCCGGTATGGCTGGCCGGGTTGGCCGCCACTTCTTCCGGGGTTCCGCTGGCGACGATGCGGCCGCCGCCGCCGCCGCCTTCCGGGCCGAGGTCGACGAGCCAGTCGGCGGTCTTGATGACGTCCAGGTTGTGCTCGATCACCACCACCGTGTTGCCGTGATCGCGCAGGCGGTGCAGCACGCCCAGCAGCAGCTCGATGTCGGCGAAGTGCAAACCGGTGGTGGGTTCGTCCAGGATGTACAGGGTGCGGCCAGTGTCGCGCTTGGACAGTTCCAGGGCCAGCTTCACGCGCTGCGCCTCGCCGCCCGACAGCGTGGTGGCCGACTGTCCCAGGGTGATGTAGCCCAGCCCCACGTCGAGCAGGGTTTGCAGCTTGCGCTGCACCACCGGCACGGCATGGAAGAAGACGTGCGCCTGCTCCACCGTCATTTCCAGCATCTCGTGGATGTTCCTGCCCTTGTACTGGATTTCCAGCGTCTCGCGGTTGTAGCGCTTGCCCTTGCACACGTCGCAGGGCACATAGATGTCCGGCAGGAAGTGCATCTCCACCCGGATCACGCCGTCGCCCTGACAAGCCTCGCAGCGCCCGCCCCTGACGTTGAAGGAATAGCGTCCCGGCCCGTAGCCGCGCGCACGTGACTCCGGCACGCCGGCAAACAGCTCGCGGATGGGCGTGAACAGGCCGGTGTAGGTGGCCGGGTTGGAGCGGGGGGTGCGGCCGATCGGACTCTGGTCGACATCCACTACCTTGTCGAAGAACTGCAGGCCGTCGATTTCCGCATGCGGCGCCGGTTCCGTGCTCGATCCGTAGAGGTGCCGCGCGACGGCGCGAAACAGGGTGTCGTTGACCAGGGTGGACTTGCCAGAGCCGGAGACGCCGGTAACGCCGGTGAACAGCCCCACCGGCAGCCTGAAATCGACCTCCTTGAGATTGTTGCCGCGCGCCCCGCGGAGGCTGAGCCAGCGCCCGGGGTCGGGCCGGCGCCGGGTGGCGGGCACGGCGATGCGCTTGCTGCCGGAGAGATACTGGCCGGTGAGCGAATCCGGGTTGGCCTGCACGTCCGCCGGCGTGCCTTGGGCGACGATGCGGCCGCCATGCTCGCCGGCACCGGGGCCGATGTCCACCACGTAATCGGCGGAGAGAATGGCGTCGCGGTCGTGTTCCACCACGATCACGCTGTTGCCGATCTCGCGCAGGCGGTGCAGGGTCTCCAGCAGGCGGTCGTTGTCGCGCTGGTGCAGGCCGATGGAAGGCTCATCCAGCACGTACATGACGCCGGTGAGGCCGGAGCCGATCTGCGAGGCGAGCCGGATGCGCTGCGCCTCGCCGCCGGACAGCGTTTCCGCCGAGCGCGCCAGTGACAGGTAATCTAGGCCGACGTTGATAAGGAACTGCAGCCGGCTGACGATTTCCTTGACGATCTTGTCGGCGATGGCCAGTTTCTGGCCGTCGAGCTTGAGCGACTCGAAAAAGGCGAGCGCCTGCCGGAGCGGCGCCTCGCAGAGATCGTGGATGTTGTGTGGGCCGACCCGCACGTGGCGCGCTTCCCGGCGCAGGCGGGTGCCCTCGCAGTCCGGACAGGGGCGCGTATTGAGATATTTGGCGAGCTCCTCGCGCACGGTGATGGAGTCGGTCTCGCGGTAGCGCCGCTCCAGGTTGTGCACGATGCCCTCGAAGGCGTGGCGGCGTTCGACGAACTGGCCGCGCTCGTTGAGATAGCGAAAGGCGATGGCCGCACGGCCGCTGCCGTAGAGCACGATGTCCTGCACGGCCTCGGGCAGGTTCTCGAATGGGGTGTCGAGATCGAAGCCGTAGTGGTGGGCCAGGCCTTGCAGCATCTGGAAATAGAACTGGTTGCGCCGATCCCAGCCCTTGATGGCGCCGGCCGCCAACGACAGGTGCGGGAAGGCGACGATGCGCTTAGGATCGAAGAAGCCGATCTGCCCGAGGCCGTCGCACCGGGGGCAGGCACCCATGGGGTTGTTGAAGGAGAACAGGCGCGGCTCCAGCTCCGGCAGCGAGTAGTTGCACAGCGGGCAGGCGAACTTGGCGGAAAACAGGTGCTCCCGGCCGGAATCCATCTCCATGGCCATCGCGCGGCCGTCGGCGAGGCGCAGCGCGGTCTCGAACGATTCAGCCAAGCGCTGCTTTACGCCTCCCCCGGAACCCGGTGCGGGGTCGGCGCGCACCTTGAGGCGATCCACCACCACGTCGATGTTGTGTTTCACCGTCTTGGCAAGCCTGGGCACAGCATCCAGTTCGTGGATCTCGCCGTCCACGCGCACGCGCACGAAGCCCTGCGCGCGCAGCTCCTCGAACAGCTCCTGCTGCTCGCCCTTGCGGTTGGACACCACCGGCGCCAAGATCATCAGCCGGGTGTCCTCCGGCAGGGCCAGCACCGCGTCCACCATCTGCGACACGCTCTGCGCGGACAGGCGGATGCCGTGCTCCGGGCATTCCGGATCGCCGGCACGTGCGAACAGCAGGCGCAGGTAATCGTGGATTTCGGTCACCGTGCCGACTGTGGAACGCGGGTTGTGCGAGGTGGATTTCTGCTCGATGGAGATGGCGGGCGACAGGCCCTCGATCAGGTCCACGTCGGGCTTTTCCATGCGCGCGAGGAACTGGCGCGCGTAGGCGGAGAGCGATTCCACATAGCGCCGCTGCCCCTCGGCATAAAGGGTGTCGAACGCCAGCGAGGACTTGCCGGAGCCGGACAGGCCGGTGATGACGATCATCCGGTTGCGCGGCAGATCGAGATTGACGTTCTTGAGATTGTGCGTGCGTGCGCCGCGGATGCGGATGCTGTCCATCTGGGCCGATTTCTTGAGCAGAAGGCTAACCTGTTAATATAAATGGTTTGCCGCACCGACCTCAACCTGAATTTCCATGCCTTATTCCGAACGCATGTCGCCCGCCGAAATCCGGGCCAGCGCCAGCCTTGCCTCCATCTACAGCCTGCGCATGCTGGGGATGTTCCTCATCCTGCCGATCTTTTCCATTTATGCCGAGACCCTGCCGGGAGGTGACAGTCTTCTGCTCGTCGGCCTGGCGCTGGGCGCCTACGGGCTTACCCAGGCGTTGCTGCAACTGCCCTTCGGCATGGCCTCGGACCGTTTCGGGCGCAAGCGCGTCATCTACTTCGGCCTCCTGCTGTTCGCTGCCGGCAGCCTGGTGGCGGCGCTGGCCACGGACATCCATTGGGTCGTCGTTGGCCGTGCCATCCAGGGCGCGGGGGCGGTGTCGGCGGCGGTGACGGCACTGGTGGCCGATCTCACGCGCGAGGAGCACCGCACCAAGGCCATGGCCATGATAGGCGGGACGATAGGGATCACGTTCGCCCTTTCCCTGGTGGCGGGGCCGGCGCTCAACCAGTGGATCGGCGTGCCGGGCATCTTCGCCCTGACCGGCGTGCTGGCGCTGCTGGCCATCGGCGTCGTCAAGTACGTGGTGCCCGATCCGCGCGTGAGCCGCTTCCATTCCGACGCCGAGGCCACCCCCGCCAGGCTGGGCGAAGTGCTCGCCAACCGCGAGCTGCTGCGTCTCGATTTCGGCATCTTCGCCCTGCACGCGGCGCAGATGGCGATGTTCGTGGTGGTGCCGCTCGCCCTCAAGCAGGCCGGCGAGCTGGATGAAAGCCGCCACTGGCAAGTGTATCTGCCCATCGTGCTGCTGTCCTTCCTGTGCGTGGTACCGGCCATCGTCTACGGCGAGCGCAAAGCCCGGCTGAAAACCGTCTTCGTCGCGGCGGTTGCGCTCATGCTCGCCGCCCAACTGGTGTTCGCCGCGTCCATCGGCCTGTTCTGGGGCATCGTCACCTCGCTCGCGCTCTATTTCATCGCTCTCAACGTGCTGGAGGCCAGCCTGCCCTCGCTCATCACCAAGTTCGCACCGGCGGCGAGCAAGGGCACGGCCATCGGTGTGTATAATACGGCGCAGTCGCTGGGCGTTTTTGTCGGCGGCGTTGCAGGCGGCTGGCTGTCGTACCGCTACGGCTTTCCCGCCGTGTTTCTGTTTTGCAGCGTGCTGATGGCCATCTGGCTCGTGCTCGCCGCCGGCATGCGCTCGCCGCCGGCGGTGAAGAGCCGCATGTTCCACCTTGAAGAAGGGCTGGATGCGGCGGCCGGCAGGATTTTGGCCACGCGGCTCGCCGCCCTGCATGGCGTGCGCGAGGCGGTGGTGCTGCCTGACGAGGGCGTGGCCCTGCTCAAGGTGGACATGCGCGGCTGGGATGAAGCGGCTGCATTGAGGCTGATAGACAAGGGAGACTGAACATGGCATCGGTGAACAAGGTGATACTGGTTGGCAACCTGGGGCGCGACCCGGAGATGCGCTATCTGCCCTCGGGCGACGCAGTGGCGACATTCAGCATTGCCACCACGGAAACCTGGAAGGACAAGAATGGGCAGAAACAGGAACAAACCGAGTGGCATCGCATCTCCATGTTCGGCAAGCAGGCCGAAGTGGCCGGCCAGTACCTGAAAAAGGGCTCCAGCGTCTACATCGAGGGCCGGCTACAGACGCGCAAGTGGACCGACTCGGCCGGCAACGAGCGCCAGACCACCGAAATCCGTGCGGATCGCATGCAGATGCTGGGCGGCCGCAGCGGCGGCAACGCCCTCGAGATGGCGATTGATGAAGCGCCGGCACCTGCCGCGCAGCGTCCGCAGACGGCCCCCCCCGCTTCGCTGCCGGGCGGTTCCGGCTTCGAGGATTTGGACGACGACATTCCGTTCTAGCCCGGTTACGGCTTGCGCACAGGCATGCTGCATGCGGTGTGAAACCTGCTGAAACAGGCTCCAGGGTCACCGCTTGCGCCAGACCTTCTCCAGTTGGTAGCGGAAAAAATTGCGCACCGCGCGGTTTTGGCCGTACAGCGATTCAGTGAGTTTGCGGCCACTTTCCGCCAGTCCGGCGTGATCCCTGGCGGCGCCATGCTCGAAGATGACGCCCGTCGGCGATACCGCGGCCTTGGGCCGCAAGCCGGCGATGGCCGCGCCAAGCAGCAGGTTGTGATGATTGAACCCGGTGAGGTGGGCGAAGTGAAAGGCGCCGAAGCCCTTGTTGGGATTCGTGGCCCCCAGGTCCGGTACCTCGATGTAGACCAGCCCGTCCGGCGCGGTCCATTCGGCCATCTTTCTCACGGCCGCCAGCGGGTGGCGAAGATGCTCCAAAACATGAAAGCAGGCGACGAGATCGAACTTGCCGCTGCACGCCGCCGGCACGCCAGCCCTGTACCTGGATGCGGTCGCCAGGGAGTGAGCGGGCATGGCTGCCATAGGCATGGCCGGGCTCGAAGCCGTGGGCATCGTGGCCTGACGCCAGCAAGGTGGTGACGAATTCTCCGGAACCGCAACCAAAATCCAGCGTCCGCGAGCCCGGCTGGAGCAAGGTGAGGATGTGGGCCGCCCTGGCTTGCGCTTCTTTGGCGCGCTTGCGCAAATATTTCTGCGCGGGGGCCTTCGCAGCACCCTGATAATCGAGCCGGTAGTGCCGTGCATAGTAGGCAATGAGCTCTTCATCGGTAGGCATCGGATTGGTGTAGAGCAGTCCGCAGTGACCGCGGGCGTAGGTCGGGAGCCACTTCAGCCGCCGGTCGAGAGTGGCGATTTTCGACCCTTGTCCGCTCGCGCACACCGGGCAGGCGACCCGTTCCCCCCTGTAGGGGTATGGGGTGAACGGGAGGAAGCGGCTGAGAAAGTCATGCATGGTCATTCTCTGGGCGCTCTTCTTCGTGGACTTGCGGCAAAAGGGAATCCGCGAATGACTCGCGCCGAAATCCGTGCGTCCAAGCGGATACTTAGAACTATTTCAGCGGGCAGGCAAGCGCAGCGCCTGATGGAATGGGCGTTCTTACTTCAGTATGTCTCCGATAGGAAAGGGCCGAACAAGTTCCATGGCTGCCCGATACGTTGTTCTCTCCGTTACGGCCGCCGTTTCCTGACTGACTGGCCGGGGCGCGGCAACGGCTCTCTTGCGGCGGCGAAAATCGCTCCCATCTTCAAGAAACTTGGAGTCATCGGGTATAATCTTGTTTTTTAAGGAGGTTCCCCATGCCGATTTATGGTTACCGTTGTTCTGCGTGCGGCCATGAGGCCGACATGATGCAGAAGATGAGTGATCCGCCGTTGACCGTATGCCCTGCCTGTGGTGCCGGGACATTCGCCAAGCAGCTTTCCGCGGCCGGCTTCCAGCTCAAGGGCAGTGGCTGGTACGCCAGCGATTTCAAGGGTGGTGCCAGGTCCGGCGAGGACGGCGCGCCGACGCCTTGCGGCAGCAGCTGTGCCTGCCACTGAGGATGCCATGGCAGGCGGAAGCGGAGTCCGTCCGTGGCGGACTCCGCTTTTTTTTTGGCGACCAGTTTCTTCGGCATTTCCGTGAGCGTGGTCATGCCCGACAACCCGTAGCCTTACCAACCCCTTTCGAATCGAGTCTCAGAAAAACATGCGTACCCATTACTGCGGCGAACTGAACCGGGAACATATCGGACAAAATGTCACCCTGTGCGGCTGGGCGCACCGCCGCCGCGATCATGGCGGCGTCATCTTCATCGACCTGCGCGACCGCACGGGGGTGTCGCAGATCGTCATCGACCCGGACACGCCGGAAGCCTTCAGGATTGCCGAATCCGTACGCAATGAATTCGTGCTCAAGGTTACCTGCAAGGTGCGTCATCGCCCGGAAGGCACGGTCAATCCCAATATCCCGACCGGTGCAGTTGAAATGCTGGCGTCGGCAATCGAAATCCTCAACCCGTCGCTCACCCCGCCCTTCCTGCTGGATGACGAGCACCTGTCCGAGGCGGTGCGTCTGGAACACCGCTACCTGGACCTGCGCCGCCCGGTCATGCAGAGAAACCTGACGCTGCGCTACCGCGTGGCCAAGGCGCTGCGCGACTCTCTCGACGAGCATGGCTTTATCGAGGTGGAAACGCCGATGCTGACCCGCTCCACGCCGGAAGGCGCGCGCGACTACCTGGTGCCTTCGCGCGTGCACCACGGCATGTTCTTCGCCCTGCCGCAGTCGCCGCAGCTGTTCAAGCAGTTGCTCATGGTGGCCGGCTTCGACCGCTACTTCCAGATCACCAAGTGCTTCCGCGACGAGGACCTGCGCGCCGACCGCCAGCCGGAATTCACCCAGGTCGACATCGAGACCTCCTTCCTCAACGAAGAGCAGATCATGGGCATCGTGGAAGACATGATCCGCAGGATGTTCAGGCGGGTGGCCGGCATCGAGCTTCCCGATCCTTTCCCGCGCATGAACTACGCCGAGGCCATGAGCCGCTACGGCTCGGACAAGCCGGACATGCGCGTGACCCTGGAAATCACCGAACTCACCGACGTGATGAAGAACGTCGATTTCAAGGTGTTCGCCGGCGCCGCCAACATGGCGGGCGGGCGCGTGGCCGGGCTACGCATCCCCGGCGGCGCCAGCTTAAGTCGCGGCGAGATCGATGCCTATACCGAGTTCGTCAAGATCTACGGGGCGAAGGGGCTTGCATACATCAAGGTCAACGATGCCAGCCAGCCCAACGAAGCCGGCCTGCAGTCGCCCATCGTCAAGAACATCCATGAAACCGCGCTCGGGGCCATCATCGGGCGTACCGGCGCGCAAAACGGCGATCTGGTGTTCTTCGGCGCGGACAAGGCCAAGGTGGTGAACGAGGCGCTCGGGGCCTTGAGAGCGAAAATCGGCCACGAAAAGGGCCATGTCGATGGCCGCGCCTGGGCACCGCTGTGGGTGGTGGATTTCCCCATGTTCGAGTATGACAAGGAAGCCGACCGCTGGGTGGCGCTGCACCATCCCTTCACCAGCCCCAAGGATGGCCACGAGGACTGGCTTGCGAGCAACCCCGGCGCCTGTCTGTCCAAGGCCTACGACATGGTGCTCAACGGCTGGGAAGTGGGCGGCGGCTCGGTGCGTATCCACCGCGCGGAAGTGCAATCCAAGGTCTTCGACGCGCTCAGGATCAGCAAGGAAGAAGCGCAGGAGAAGTTCGGCTTCCTGCTGGATGCCCTGCAATACGGTGCGCCGCCGCACGGCGGTATCGCCTTCGGTCTGGATCGTCTGGTGACGCTGATGGCCGGCGCCGAATCCATCCGCGACGTGATCGCCTTCCCCAAAACCCAGCGCGCGCAGTGCCTGATGACGCGCGCGCCCAACGCGGTGGACGAGAAGCAGTTGCGCGAGCTGCACATCCGCGTGCGCCAGCAGAATGTTAGCTGACGCCTGCTAATGAAAGCGAAAAGCGCGCGATATTCTGTCTGGTCCGGACAGAATTGGAGGCGCCCATGAACATCTCCTGGCAATTGCAGGAAGCCAAAAACCGTTTCAGCGAAGTCGTGGACCAAGCCCTGGCCCGCGGCCCGCAAATCGGGACGCGCCATGGTCGCGAGATGGTGGTGATTCTTTCGGTGGAGGATTGCCACCGCATGAAGCAACCCAAGGATAACCTGCCTGAGGCCCTGCGGGCCCCGGCGGAGTACGCGGCCGGGCTGGACATCACCCGCGATCGCGATTCGTCGCGGAACGTCGAGCTGTGAAGTTCCTGCTGGACACCATGGAAACCAGCGGAGTCGCGCTGCTCAACCCTTGGAGTGCGGAAAAATAATCCCGCCGGAGTACAAGCAGCCGGTTTCGGTGCTGGTGCTGATCCATACCCCTGATCTGCAGGTGCTGCTGCTGGAGCGCGCCGACAAGCCGGGCTTCTGGCAGTCGGTGACCGGCAGCGTGGAGCCGGGCGAGACCCTGCGCGAGGCCGCAGTGCGCGAAGTGCGCGAGGAAACCGGGCTGGACGCGGAACGCTACCGGCTCACCGACTGGCAGTTTTCCAATGTTTACGAGATTTATCCGCACTGGCGCCACCGCTACCCTCCGGGAGTGACGCACAACGCCGAGCACGTGTTCGGGCTGGAACTGCCCGAACCGCTGCCGGTCACACTGTCCCCCGGCGAGCACGTCCGTCATGTGTGGCTGGACTGGCGCGCCGCCGCGCCGCAGGTGTTTTCCTGGACCAATGTCGTCGCGCTGCGCAAGTTGGGTGAATTGCACGGCCTGACGTTGTAAGATAAGCGGGTAACCCCCATATCGTCATCATGCAAACCGCCGCCATCAAATTCGAGAAATTCCAAGCCGCGCAGGAAGCCGAGCTGCAGGAACGCATCCTGACCGCCAAGGCTAGGCTGGGTAAGCGCCTGGTCATCCTGGGCCACCACTACCAGCACGAGAGCGTGTACCACCATGCCGACTATACCGGCGACTCGCTCAAGCTGGCACGCCACGCGGCGGCCTCCGATGCCGAGTTCATCGTGTTCCTGGGCGTGCACTTCATGGCCGAGGTGGCGGACATCCTCTCCCGCCCCGACCAGATCGTCATCCTGCCGGACATGGCGGCCGGCTGCTCGATGGCCGACATGGCCAATCTCGCCAAGGTGGAACGCGCACGCCGCGAGCTTTCGCAGCATTGCGACTTTGATGCCACCTTCACGCCGGTGACCTACATCAACTCTGCCGCCGACCTCAAGGCCTTCTGCGGCGAGCATGGCGGCATCGTGTGCACTTCCAGCAACGCCGGCAGGATCGCCGAATGGGCGTTTGCCCGGCGCGAAAAGGTGCTGTTCTTCCCCGACCAGCATCTGGGCCGCTGGACCGGCCACAAGATGGGCATTCCGCTGGAGCGGATGGTGGTGTGGGATCCCGACCTGCCCCTGGGCGGCCTGACCAAGGAGCAGATCGATGAGGCCAGGATCCTGCTGTGGAAGGGACACTGCTCGGTGCACCAGATGTTCCGCCCGCAGGACATCATCCGTTTCCGCAACGAGCACCCGGAAGGAAAAGTGATCGCGCATCCGGAGTGCTGCTTCGAGGTGTGCAGCCAGTCCGATTACGTCGGCTCCACCGAATTCATCCTGCGCACGGTGGCGGAGTCCGCGTCGGGAACGCGCTGGCTGGTGGGCACCGAGCTCAACCTGGTCAACCGCCTGGCCGAACGCATGAAGCCGGAAGGCAAGGTGGTGCAGTTCATGTCTTCCATCGTCTGCGAATGCTCCACCATGGCGCGCATCGACCCGCAGCACCTGGCCTGGGTGCTGGAAAACCTGGTGCAAGGCAAGGTGGTCAACCGCGTGCACGTGCCGCCGCGGGAGGCCGAGCTGGCCAGGCTGACGCTGGACCGCATGCTGGCCGTCTCCTGAGCGCAGCGGGGTCGCGTCGGCGGGTTCCCCTCAAAAAATGCAACGTACCCTGCGCATCGCGACCTTCAATATCCACAAGGGCGTGACCAGCTTTAATGCGCGCCTGGTCCTGCACGAGCAGCGCGAGCTGATCCGTCGCCTGCATGCGGACATCGTCTTCCTGCAGGAGGTGCGTGGCGCCCACCAGCGTCACCAGCGCCGCTTCACCGGCTGGCCGGAGGCCAGCCAGCACGAATACCTCGCCGATTCCATGTGGCAGGATTACGCCTATGGCAAGAATGCGGTCTATCCGTCCGGCCATCACGGCAACGCCATGCTGTCCAAGTATCCCATCACCCACTGGGAGAACATCGACATTTCCGCGCACAGCGTCGAGCAGCGCGGCATGCTGCACTGCCAGATCGAGATTCCTGGCTGGGAACGCGACCTGCATTGCATCTGCGTGCACCTCGGCCTGTTCACACACTGGCGGCGCGACCAGTTGGCGGCGGTGCGCGAGCGCATCGCCAGCCTGCTGCC
The DNA here is from genome assembly GCA_037445085.1 of Methylobacillus sp. GTDB lineage: Bacteria > Pseudomonadota > Gammaproteobacteria > Burkholderiales > Methylophilaceae > JBBILG01. Next base: position 11,566 of record JBBILG010000004.1, on the reverse strand, counting down.
GCCGCAGGCGCCGCTCATCATCGCCGGCGACTTCAACGACTGGAACCGGCGCGCCGGACAGATCCTCACCGATGGCATGCACCTGCGCGAAGTCTTCGAGCAATACGCCGGCAAGCCGGCGCGCAGCTTTCCCTCGGTGCTGCCGCTGTTCCGGCTGGACCGCATCTACACGCGCGGCTTCCGTGTGCTTGAGGCCGATGTTTATGACGGCCCGGCATTCGCCCGGGTTTCCGACCACGCCGCGCTCTCCGCCACGCTGGCGCGGTTATGAGCGACTTCATCGACGGCAACCGCGTCGCTCTGCTGCGCAATGGAGCCGAATACTTCCCCGCGCTGCTGCGCGCCATCGACCGGGCCGCGCAGGAAATCCATCTGCAGACTTACATCTTTGAAACCGACGGGCTGGGCCTTGCCGTCGGCGAGGCACTCAAACGCGCAGCGGCACGCGGCGTCAGCGTGTGCTTGCTGCTGGACGGCTTCGGCTGCAAGGAAATCAGCCGTACCTTCCTGCGCGACCTGCAAAGCGGCGGAGTGGAGGTGCTGTTCTATCGTCCCATGGTGTCGTCCTGGAGACTCAGCAGGGTGCAGTTGCATCGCTTGCACCGCAAGATCGCCGTCATCGACGGCAGCATCGCCTTCGTCGGCGGCATCAACATCATCGACGACATGAACACGCCGGACCACACGCCGCCGCGGGTGGATTATGCCGTCAGCGTGGAAGGACCGCTGCTGCGTGCCATCCATGCCAGTGCGCGCAAACTGTGGCGGCGGGTGGCCTGGGCGGCGCTGCGTCGCTACGTGCCGCGCCGCGTGAACGTGCGCCTGGCACCGGCCGGCAGCATGCGTGCCGCCTATGTCGTGCGCGACAACGTCTGGCATCGCCACGACATCGAGCGCGCTTATCTCGCCGCCATCGAGAGCGCCCAGAGGGAAATCGTCATCGCCAATTCATATTTTCTGCCCGGCAGGCGCTTCCGCCATGCCCTGATGGCCGCCGCGCGGCGCGGGGTGCGTGTGGTGCTGCTGCTGCAGGGGCGGGTGGAATACGTCCTGCTCGACTATGCCTCGCGCGCGCTCTACGCCCAGCTTCTGGCGGCCGGCGTGGAGATACACGAGTATCATGCCAGTTTCATGCATTCCAAGGTGGCGGTGATCGACGACGAATGGGCCACGGTGGGCTCCTCCAACATCGACCCGTTCAGCCTGCTGCTGTCGCGCGAGGCCAACGTGGTGGTGGACGATCGCGGCTTTGCCGCCGAACTGCGCGCGGACCTGGAACGTGCGCTATGCGAGCGCTCGCACCGGGTGCTGCCGCGCGACTGGTGGCACGCGCCACGCCTGCGCCGCTTTTTCGCCTGGCTCACCTACGGGGTGATCCGTTTCATGCTGGGGATCATCGGCCATTCGCGCCATTGAGCGGCCCGGTTTGCCCTGACGCCGGCAAACCCTTATAATTCACCGCGTTGCTGATGTAGCTCAGTCGGTAGAGCAACTGATTCGTAATCAGTAGGTCGACGGTTCGATTCCGCCCATCAGCACCAATAAATATACGGCTCGCAGCAATGTGAGCCGTTTGGCGTTTATGAGTTAGTAGCCATATGGTAGCCAGAAGGCGCAACACTGGTGCCAAGCTTGATGGTTTTTCACGCTACAGCGGCAGTTCTTCCACGGTGAACAGGCGGCGGTATTCGAGCATGGCGTAGCGGTCGGTCATGCCGGCCACGTAGTCGGCCACCGCGCGGTGCAGGTGTTCCCCGGCGCGCTGCTGGAATTCTTCCGGCATGAGCTGCGGCTCGGCGACAAAGGCTTCGAACAAGGCGCGGACGATGCGGGCAGCCTTGCTGCTCATGCGGTTGACGCGGTAATGGCGGTAGAGATGGCGGCGCAGGAACTGCTTGAGTTCGCGCTGCCCGGCCTGCATTTCCGGGCTGAAGCCGATCAGCGGCGGGGCGCGGCGCACGTCCTCGATGCCGTGGGGGGCGGCCTCGGCGATGTTGGCGTTGCTCTGCCGGCACAGATCCTGCACCTGCGTATTGATCATGCGGCGCACGGTTTCGTGGATCAGGCGCCGGCCGCCCAAGTCGGGATAGCGTTGCTTCACTTCATCCAGATGGCGGGCGAAGACGCCGATACTCCGCAACTGTTCTAGCGTGATCAGGCCGGAGCGCAGGCCGTCGTCCACATCGTGGTTGTTGTAGGCGATTTCGTCGGCAAGGTTGGCGACCTGGGCTTCCAGCGACGGCTGCCCGCGTTCGAGAAAGCGCTGGCCAAGCTCGCCGAGCTGGCGCGCGTTGACCTGGGAGCAGTGCTTGAGGATGCCTTCGCGCGCCTCGAAGGTCAGGTTGAGGCCGTCGAAATCGGCGTAGCGCTGCTCCAGCAGGTCCACCACGCGCAGCGATTGCAGGTTGTGCTCGAAGCCGCCGTGCTCGCGCATGCAGTCGTTGAGGGTGTCCTGCCCGGCGTGGCCGAAGGGGGTGTGGCCGAGGTCATGGGCCAGGGCGATGGCTTCCACCAGATCCTCGTGCAGGCCGAGGTTGCGGGCGATGCTGCGGCCGATCTGCGCCACTTCCAGGCTGTGGGTGAGGCGGGTGCGGAAGAGGTCGCCTTCATGGTTGACGAAGACCTGGGTCTTGTACTCCAGCCGGCGGAAGGCAGTGGAGTGGATGATGCGGTCACGATCGCGCTGGAATTCGTTGCGTCCCGCGGGGGGCTCCTCGCGATGCCTACGCCCGCGCGAGTGGTCTGGGTGAGCGGCGTAAGGAGCAGGCACCGACATCAGACGGCAAGCGTTGCGCGCAGCGCGTCGGCGGGATAATCGCCCGTCACCACCGCCTTGCCGATGGCACGGAGCAGCACCAGGCGGATCCTGCCGTCGGCGACTTTCTTGTCCAGGCCCATCAGCTCGAGATACCTGTCCACCCCCAGCGCCGGCGCCTTGAGCGGCAGGTTGGCGGCGGCGAACAGGCGGCCGATGCGGGCGACCGCCTCCGCATCCAGCCAGCCCAGTCGCCGCGACATCTCGGCCGCCAGCAGGGTGCCGGCTGCCACGGCTTCGCCGTGCAGCCACACGCCGTAGCCCATGCCGTTCTCGATGGCATGGCCGAAGGTATGGCCGAGGTTGAGCAGGGCGCGTTCGCCGCATTCGCGCTCGTCTGCCACCACCACCTCGGCCTTGTTGGCGCAGGAGCGCCGGATGGCATAGGCCAGGGCTTCCGGATCGCGCGCCACCAGGCGTGCCATGTTGGTTTCCAGCCAGGTGAAAAAGTCGGCGTCGCGGATGAGACCGTACTTGATCACTTCCGCCAGGCCGGCGGAAAGCTCGCGGTCGGGCAGGGTGTTCAGAGTGTCGGTGTCCGCCAGCACCAGTTGGGGCTGGTAGAAGGCACCGATCATGTTCTTGCCCAGCGGGTGGTTGATGCCGGTCTTGCCGCCCACCGAGGAATCGACCTGCGACAGCAGGGTGGTGGGCACCTGGATGAAGGGCACGCCGCGCAGGTAGGTGGCGGCGGCATAGCCCGCCATGTCGCCGATCACGCCGCCGCCGAGGGCGATGACGGTGGTGCTGCGCTCGCAGCGGTTGGCGAGCAGCGCATCGTAGATGCGGCTGAGGGTTTCGGCATTCTTGTACTGCTCGCCGTCCGGTAGCGGGATGGGCAGCACCGCGACCCCCGCCTCGCGCAGCGGGGCGGCGAGCGTTTCCAGATAGAGCGGTGCCACCGTGGTATTGGTGACGATGGCCGCCTGCGGACGCCTGAGATGCGGCAGGATCAGCTCGGCGCGGCTGATGAGGCCCTGGCCGATATGGATGGGGTAGGAGCGGTCTCCCAGGTCAACAGTGAGTGTCTGCATGTTGGCGGATGATGTCTTCCAGTCTGTGCACGATGGTGCCGACCGGCTGTTCGCCGGTGTCGATCACCGCGTCGGCGATTTCGCGGTAGAGCGGGTCGCGCTGCTCGAACAACTGCTGCAGCCTGGCCCGGGGGTCGTCGGTTTGCAGCAGGGGGCGGTTGCGGTCGTGGCGCGTGCGTTGCCAGAGATCCTTGACGCTGGCGCGCAGGTAGATCACCAGCCCGTTGCGGCTGAGGTTCTCCCGATTCTCCGGCGCCAGCACGGCGCCGCCGCCGGTGGCGAGGACGATGCCGCGCTGCCGGGTCAGCTCCGCGATGACGGCCGCCTCGCGGCGCCGGAAGCCGGCTTCTCCCTCCAGCTCGAAAATCAGCGGGATGTTGACGCCGGTGCGCGTCTCGATTTCGTGATCGGAGTCATAGAAAGTCTTGCCCAGGTGGCGGGCTAAAAGCTTGCCGACCGTGGTCTTGCCGGCACCCATCAGCCCCACCAGAAAAATATTGCCCGTCACGTGCATGACGGGCATTTTAACCGATGGCCGGGGGCGGTGGATCAGTTGGCCCGCAGCCGTTCGTCGAGCACCTTGGGGGTGATGAAGATCAGCAGTTCGGTCTTGCCGGTGGAGTTCAGGGTGCGCTTGAACAGATGGCCCAGCACTGGCAGATCGCCGAAGAACGGCACCTTGTCGACCGTCTTGTTGTTTTCTTCTTCGTAGATGCCGCCCAAAACCGCAGTATCGCCATTGTCCACCATGACCACGGTCTGCACCTGACGGGTGTTGATGGACGGCACGCCATTGAATATCTCGCCGACCGAGTCCTTCTTGACGATCAGATTCATGGAAACCTTGTTGTCCGGCGTGATTTGCGGTGTGACTTCCAGACCCAGCGTGGCTTTCTTGAAGGAAACACTGGTGGCGCCGCTGGCGCTGGCTTCCTGGTAGGGAATCTCGACACCGGAATCGATCACTGCCTTCTGCTGGTTGGTGGTGATGACACGCGGGCTGGAGATGGTCTTGCTCTTGTTTTCCGCTTCCGCGGCCGACAGTTCCAGGTCCAGGAGGAAGCCGTGCAGGATGTTGTAGATTTGGAAGCCGAACACGCCGGCACGGCTGCTGGTGGCAGGCAGGTTGACGTTGAGGTTGCTGGGGGTGATTTGTTGCTGGGTGTTATTGGTATTGTAGATGCTGCCCAGCGAGCCGCCCACAGTGACGGCGGCGGTTTCCGGATCGTTCCAGTTCTTGTTGCGATGAATGCCGAAGCGTGCTCCCAGTTCCTTGGACCAGCCATCGTCCGCCAGCACGATGCGGCCTTCGATCAGCACCTGGCGGGCGGGCACGTCGATCTGGTTGAGGATGCGCTCGACTTCGGCCAGCACCCGTTCGGTATCCTGCACGAACAGAGTGTTGGAGAGCTTGTCCAGCGCCACGCTGCCGCGTTTGGACAGCAGCCGGTGGGTACCCGCAGCACCCCCGGGGGCGCCGCCGCCAAGCAACAGGGCACGGATGTCCTCGGCGCGCTGGTACTTGATGTGGAATGACTGGGTCACCAGCGGCTGGCGGTCGGCGATTTCCTGCTGCGCATCCAGGCGCGATTTTTCCTTGGCGGCCAGTTCCTCGTTGGGAGCGATCCATACCACGTTGCCGTTCTTGCGCATGCCCAGGCCGCGGGTCTGCAGAATGAGGTCCAGCGCCTGATCCCACGGAACGTCCTTGAGGCGCAGGGTGATGCGGCCGGTCACGCTGTCGCTGGCAATGATGTTGAAGCCGGTGAAATCGGCGATCACCTGCAGCACCGAGCGGACATCGATGTCCTGGAAGTTGAGCGACAGTTTCTCGCCCTTGTAGCCTTCCCTGGTGCCCTGGGTGAGCTTGGTGGGGTCCTCCGCCAGCGGGCGCACGTCGACGATGAACTTGCGGTCCGCCTGGAAGGCGGAGTGTTCCCACAGGCCCTTGGGTTCGATGGTCATGCGCACGTTCTTGCCGACGCGCATGGTGTCGACAGTGAGCACGGGCGTGCCAAAATCGGTAACGTTGAGTCGGCGTTGCAGGTTTTCCGGCAGTTCGGCGTTGAGGAAATCGATCAGGATTTTCTGGCCCTGCTGGCGGATGTCGATGCCGGTCGCGCTGTCGGACAGTTCGACGACGATGCGGCCCTCGCCGTGCCTGCCGCGCATGAAATCGACATTGTTCACGCGGTGCGTCTGCCCGTCCGCCGCCGCCTCGGCGAAGCGGGTGACGCTGGCGGTATCGGCCGCGCCGGCCGTGCCGGCCCCGGCGGGTTCCAGGTCGATGCTGACGATGTTGCCATCCACGCGGGCGGTGTAGCCGGAGGGCCGGGTCAGGTTGAGCACCAGGCGGGTACGGTCGCCGGCCTGCGCCGCATTGAGGCTGCGCAACGCGCCCTGGTTGACGGTGAGCGAATTCCTGTCCAGGCCGCTCGCGGTGTTGGGGAAATCCAGGGCGATGCGGGCCGGGTTGGTCATGGTGAAGCCGGCGGGTGGATTGGCCATGGGCTGGCTGAGCCGGATCCGGATGTTAAGCTTGTCGCCCGGCAGGGTGGCAAACTCGACCTGCTCGATGGTGTTGCCCGCCGCCGCGTGTGCCGTCACGCTCAGCGCCAGGGCGAGGCAGCCAAGGGCAAGCAGGCCGACGTAATGTACCAATTTAGCCATTCTCATGATCACAACCCCTCGGTTACGGTTCCTGCTGGACGATGCTGGCGGGACGTTCGATCCAGTCGCCGGTGAGTTCGTCCTGGACGATTTCCTTGATCTTCACTTCCGCCGGCGCGGCATCGGAAATGCTCACCACCATGCCCAGGTTCTGCCCCAGGTGGTTGCCGACGCGGGTCTGGTGCACGCTGGTTTCCGGCGTCCTGACGAGGGCGACCTTTTCCTTACCGCGGCGGATCACGCCGACGAGTTGCAGGCTCTGCAAGGGGAAGGCTTCCAGCGCCTCGCGCGGGCGGTTGAGGTCGGGCTGCACGCCACCGCGCGCCCTGGCCTCGGCCTTGCGCGGACGGAACGGGTCATGGAGCGTGCCGTCCGCGTTGTACAGGGCGGGGACGTAAGGCTTGATTTGCGGCAGCGGCTCCACCTGCCCCTGCAGATTGTTGCCCGCATCGCGCATGAACTGGTCGAGATCGTCGCCTTCTCCGCCGCCGCAGGCCGCCAGCAACAGGCTGAGCGTGGCCACGCCCAAGAGGGGCCAGATCGGCCGTCCGGCTGGCGCATTCGGCATGGTGGGCACCGTTCTCGGCAATGGGTTCTTCTGCACCGGCTACCTCCTTTCCGCGGGCTGTGCCGCCTCGTCGGAATCCAGATAGCGGTAGGTGCGGGCGACCAGGGAATTGACGACCATGTCGCCCTCCTTGCTGTCGCCCGGCGTGAGGGCCATCTCGTTGAGCGTGACGATGCGCGGCAGCCTGGAAATGTTCTGCGCGAAGGCGCCCATCTGGTGATAGGCGCCCTGCACGCGGATGGTGATCGGGCGTTCCGCGTAGAAATCGGCGCGCCGCTCGGCTTCCGGTTTGAATAGCTGGAATTGCAGGCCCACTTCCAGCCCGGCCTGGTTGATGTCGTTGAGCAGGGCATCCATCTGCGTCTTGTCGGGCAACTGCCGCAGCAAGGTGCCGAAGGTCTTCTCGATCTCGACCATCTGCTGCCGGTAGATGGGCAGATTGATGGCTTCCTTCTTCTTGCTGAGGAACACGCCGCGCAATTCGGCCTCGCGGTTTTCCGCCTGTTCCAGCTCCGCCAGCGCGGGCTTCCACAGGAACCAGTAGCCGCCGCCGACCAGCAGCAGGAACAGCACGCCGAGCAGCACCACCTTGACGCCGAGCGGCGCGCTACCCAGCGTCTTGAAATCGAGTTGGTTGAAATCTTCCAGTTTCATGCGGCTACCCTTCGCTTCCGGTCTGCTCGGGTTCCTGCGGCTCCACCTGCTTGACGGTGAGCGTGAAGGCGCTTTGGCGCAGATTGTTGACCGTGATGGCCTGAATCTGGATGAGCTCCGGGGCATCCAGCCACTTGGAGTCGGCGAGGTTGCGGATCAGGGTGACGACGCGGGCGTCGGTGTCCGACACGCCTTCCAGCGTGATGAGGTCGCCCTGCTGGCGCATGGACTTGAGGTGGGTGCCCTCCGGCAGCCGGCGGGCGATCTCGTCCAGCAGGATGACCGCCCGGCCGCGGCCGTTCTGAAGGTTTTCCACCACCTGCTTGCGCGCCAGCACGTCGGCGATGCGGGTCTTGAGATCCTTGATCTCGGCGATGTCCTTGTCGAGCTGGGCGATGCCATCCTGCAGGCGCTGGTTGCGTTCCTGCTGGTAGTCCAACCTGCTGCCGATGTAATTGTGGCCGAGAAACACGATGGCAACGCCCGCGACGACGACCAGCGCCAGCAGGGAGTGGAATTGTTTCTGGCGCCGCTCGCGCCGCATCTGGCGATGGGGCAGCAGGTTGATGCGCACGGCCATCAGTCGAACCTCCGCAGGGCGAGTCCGCAGGCGATCATCAGCGAAGGGGTGTCGGCGGCGAGGTTCTGTTTCTTGACCTTGCCGGATATCGCCATGTTGACGAAGGGATTGGCGATCACCGTGTTGACCTGGGTGCGGGTCGCCACGGCCTGGTCCACGCCCGGTATGGCGGCGCAGCCGCCGGCCAGCATGATGTGATCGACACGGTTGTATTGGGTGGAACTGGTGAAAAACTGCAGGGCGCGGGCGACTTCCAGCGCCAGCGACTGCACGAACGGCTGCAGCACTTCCTCAGTGTAGCTCTCCGGCAGGCCGCCCTTGCGCTTGGCGATTTCCGCATCCTCGGCGGAAAGCGAGTAGCGGCGCTGAACCTCCTGGGTGAGCTGCTCGCCGCCGAAGCTCTGTTCGCGCACGTATACCGATTTGTTGTCGTGCAGCACGTTGATGTGCATCATCAATGCGCCGATGTCGATGATCATCACCGTCTGCTCGCGGCCGCTGTTGGGCAACTGGCTGCACGCCAGCCCGTAGGCGGCCTCGGTGGCGTAGGTTTCGACGTCCATGACCACCACCTTGAGGCCGGCCTCCTCGGCGACCACCACGCGATCTTCGATCTTGTCCTTGCGCGAGGCGGCGATGAGCACTTCGACGTCCTGCGGGCTGTTGGGGGAGGGGCCGAGGAGCTGGAAATCGATATTGACCTCGTCAAGGGCGAAGGGAATGTACTGGTTGGCCTCCGCCTCGACCTGAAGCTCCATGTCCGCCTCGCGCAGGCCGGCCTGCATCATGACCTTCTTGCTGATCACGGCTGCGGTCGGCAGGGCCATGGCCACGCGCTTCTCGCGCGTGCCCAGCAGCTTCCACGCGCGCGCCAGAGCGCTGCCCACCTGCTCCAGGCCGGCGATGTTGCCGTCCACCACCGAATCCTTGGCCAGCGGTACGATGACGTAATTCTCCAGCCTGCAGTTGGCGATGCTGTCCCCGCCAAGTTCCACGACCTTGACCGAGGCAGAACTGATGTCCACGCCGATCAGCGGCGGGGTGCGTTCTTCCAGAAAGTCGAATTTCAAGTGGAGATCCCTTTATTTTTTATTGGCAGACTTGGACGCAACGCTCACAAGTTACGTGAGATGCTAGCAACAACCATAAGGCATGTAAAGCATTATGATATTTTTAAAAATATCTCCCCGCGCGTATATAATACACGCTCCCGTCATTCCTCAACGCGGTCCTGAATGTTCCCGAAGAAATGGTGGCAGTGGCTGCTGCTGTGCCTGCTGTCGGTCGTGTTCGCGCTGACTGCGCTGGTGTCCCTGGCGGTTGTCCTCATCTATCCCGCCCTGCCCTCGCTGGAAGCGCTCACTGATTACCGCCCCAAAATTCCCTTGCGCGTGTATTCCGCGGAGGGCGATCTCATCGCCGAGTTCGGCGAGGAGCGCCGCGCCCTGGTCAAGATCGGGGACGTGCCGGATACGCTCAAGCAGGCCATCCTGGCGGCCGAGGACGAGCGATTCTACGAGCATGGCGGCATCGATACCCTGGGCGTGCTGCGCGCCGCGGCGTCCAATATCATGGCGCGCGGCGCCAGGGAAGGCGCCAGCACCATCACCATGCAGGTGGCGCGCAACTTCTTCCTGACCCGCGAAAAGACGCTGCGGCGGAAGTTGAGCGAAGCCCTGCTGGCCATCAAGATCGAGCACAGCCTCTCCAAGGACCAGATTCTCGAACTCTACATCAACCAGATTTATCTGGGCCAGCGCGCCTACGGTTTCGCGGCGGCATCGAGGACGTATTTCGGGCGCTCCCTCGACCAGCTCAATACCGCCGAAATCGCCATGCTGGCCGGCCTGCCCAAGGCGCCGTCGCGTCTTAACCCGCGCGCCAATTTCAAGCGTGCCAAGGAGCGCCAGCACTACGTGCTGCGGCGCATGCACGAAGTCGGCTTTCTGAACGATGCCCAGTATCGGCAGGCGCTGGCGCAGCCGGTGCGGCTGCGCCAGGAGCGCTTCGGGGCCAGCGACCTGCAGGCGGATTACGTCGCCGAGCTCGTGCGGCAGATGCTGTTCGAACGCCATGGCGAAGCCATCTATCAGAGTGGCTTCAAGGTCTATACCACCATCCGCCGCCAGGCGCAGGAGGCGGCCAACGACGCCGTGCTGGAAGGCATCCTGGAGTACGAACAGCGGCGTGCCTATCGCGGCCCGGAAGGCCATGTCGATCTGGGGGCGGCAGCCGCGCAGCCGCTGGAGGCCTATCTGGACGAGGCGCTGGACGACATTCCCGACTATCGCGGCCTGTATCCGGCGGTGGTGCTGGAGGCCGGCGCCAAGGCCATCCGCGCCTATCGCAAGGATGGCGGTGTGGTGAAGATCGGGGAGCCGGGCCTGAAAATGGCGTCGCGCATGCTCAGTGAAAAGGATGCCGCCAAGCGCAAGCTGCGTCCGGGCGCCATCATCCGCGTGCGCCAGGTGGGGGATGACTGGCATGTCACCCAGCTGCCGCAGGTGGAGGCCGCCTTCATCGGCCTGGACCCCGTCAGCGGCGCGGTGCGCGCCCTGGTCGGCGGCTTCGATTTCAGCCGCAGCAAGTTCAACCACGTCACCCAGGCCTGGCGCCAGCTTCAAGCCCTTCATCTACTCGGCGGCGCTGGAAAAGGCTTTCACCCCGGCCAGCATGATCGAGGACCTGCCCTTCATGGTGCCGGCCGCCATCACCGGCAGCGGCAAGGACTGGGAGCCGCGCAACTTTGACGGCAAGTTCGAGGGCGCCATGCGCATGCGCACGGCGCTCACTAAGTCGAAAAACATGGTGTCCATCCGCATCCTCGACAACATCGGCGTCTCCTACGCCCAGGATTACATCACGCGCTTTGGCTTCGATGCCAAGGATCATCCGCCCTATCTTTCCATGGCGCTGGGCGCGGGTTCGGTGACGCCCTGGCAGATGGCGGCCGCCTATGCGGTGTTCGCCAACGGCGGCTATCGTGTGTCGCCCTACCTGGTCGAGCGCATCGTCGACGGCCAGGGCCGCGTGATCGAGCAGGCCAGGCCGGTTGCCGCCGGCCGCGGCGCGCGCCAGGTGATCGATCCGCGCAACGCCTTTCTGATGACCTCGATGATGCAGGACGTCACGCGCATCGGCACCGCGGCGCGGGCGCGCGAGCTGGGACGCAGCGACCTGGCCGGCAAGACCGGCACCACCAACAATCACATGGATGCCTGGTTCGCCGGCTCCAGCCCGCATCA
>JBBILG010000003.1:14883-51564 GCA_037445085.1 Methylobacillus sp. | reverse complement strand
GCACCGTGGAAAAGTCCCTCTCCGCCTCACACACAGAAATTCTGACACCCCCCTCGGCGCTGTGGCGCTCAATCAAGTACGAGGAGGTTTACCTCCATGCCTACGACAGCGTCACCGCCGCAAAACAGGGATTGGAACGCTACATCACCAAGTACAATCAGCAAAGACCGCACAGTTCGCTTGACCGGATGACTCCGGATGAGTTTTACTTCAACAACCTGCCTGCAATACCCAAGGCAGCGTAAGCAAAATCGCAAGGCGCTTCACTTAAATCTTGAAACTTTCTGTCCAATCAAACGGGGCCACTTCTCCTGACGTGCGACCAGCAACTCGTGGTCATAAATCTCGTAGCCCATCGGCGCCTCCATGGGCTTGAGCTCGGACTGCGTGCCGGTGGTGCGGTATCCGGTGCCCTGCACCACCACCGCGTCCAGGACGAGTTCTTCGTCGGCACTTTCGGCAGCGGACAGGACGGGCATCGCGCCGGCCAGCAGTACGGTGGCCGCAGTCAGGCGGAATATTGTTGGTTTGTGCATTTTCATTGTCATCCCTTGATCCGCTTGTCATCAGATCCGCGTGGCGTAGTGCTGCACCACGAGCTGGATTTCGATGGGGAACGGCACCTCGTCGGCCTCGGGCAACCGGGTGACTCTGGCCCGCTGCGCGGCTTCGTCCCATTCCAGCCATTGCGGACGCTCCAGGGCGGGTTCGGCCAGGCATTCCCGGACCACCGGGATGCTGCGCGAGCGCTCGCGCAGGGTGATTTCGTCCCCGGCCCTGAAACACAGGGACGGGATGTCGGCCTTGCGGCCGTTGAGGCGGATGTGGCCGTGACTGACCAGTTGCCGCGCGGCCAGAATGGTCGGCGCCAGCCCGGCCCGGAATACCAGGTTGTCCAGGCGGGATTCCAGCAACTGCAGCAGGTTGTCCCCGGTGTGGCCGACGCGACGCCGCGCCTCCACCATCAGGCGGCGCAACTGCCTTTCGCCGACTCCGTAGTTGAAGCGCAGCTTCTGCTTCTCGCGCAACGCCAGACCGTAGTCCGATTTCCTGCGCCGCGCCGCCGACGCCCCGTGCTGTCCTGGCGGATGCGGCCTGTTCCCGATGCTCCTGCGCGACAGTCCCGGCAACTCCGTGCCCAATGCGCGCACGACCTTGAGACGCGCCCCCGTGTAACGTGACATGCTTGACTCCTTGATAAGTGGCTTGCGGCCTTCCCGGCCGATTGATTCAGAAGCTTGTCTTCGGAAAATTTGCGCGGAGGGCCGTCCGCAGCAATTTTTGCGGCAGCTTCTCAGTGGCACACCCCCGACAGCGCGGCCTCAAGCAACGCGCTACGGGCCGATTTCTGGCCACCCGCCTCCTCAAGCCGCTCCAGTTCGTCCAGGCCGTACGACAGCAACCCCCACAGCAACCGGTAACCATCCCGATCCAGGTACAGGGTCACCCCCTCCGCCCGGATACGCAGCACGGACGAGTCCATGCGATACTCGACCGCCCACTGGTCATGGCGTGACAGCACGCGCCAGTCGTCGTCATGAGGGTTTTTCATGGGCGCTCCATGGACAGGTTCCGTGGCCTGCTAATGCACCGCTCCGGCACGCCGCTCGGGCACTTCATCCTGGCGATGCTTCAGTCTGTGCAGGACGGCCCGCGCTTCCGCCAGGGTGGCGGCAAGGCAGACGAAGGCCTCGCCGTCCAGACGCACACTCAGCGCGCCGATGCTAACCTCGACGACACCGCACTGCTCGCAGTACACCACCTGGCATGAATGGTGCCTCGCGAGCAGCAGCCTGCAGCAGTTCGAATGATTTTCCATGGATCCACCCCGTAGCCTGACGCGTTGACAAATGGCTGGCTGCCTGCACGGAACATGCGAGGGTGGCTGGCTGGGATACAAATGAATGTAAATGATAACTATTATTAATCAGATGAGCAAGACGTTTCCCGTGCCCGTATTTCCCGCGCTTCGACGTCACGCGCCACCGCAGCGTCACCATCGTGTACACAGGGCATGCCCGTGCGCCTGCATTGTTCACTGTCGCGCCAGTAGCCGCCGTGACGGATGCAAGCCGTGCGGCAGATCAGCGCCTCCGCGGCCGCCCGTGCCAACGAAAGATTTCTTTTGTCTGTCATGGCCCGCTGGAGTGCGCCGGCCGCCCCGCTCACCGGCTCGTGCGCGGCACCGGCAAGGCCGGCGGCAACCCTGGCATGCGCGGACTCTCCCGCGTCGCTTCCGGCCACAGAGGTCTCGACCGGAGTGCATGACGCGCGTGATGGGCGGATGTCCGCCCGGCGCAGCCCGGCCCAATGCAGCGCGCATTCGCCGACGAGCCGGCAGTAGCGGGTGAGCCCGAGCAGGCAGCGATCGGCGAGCGTCATCGGACCATGCACATCGCGCACGACCTGCAGCATCCTCTTTCTCAACGCCCTGGTGCATGCCGAATGGCACAGCGTTGCCCACAGGACGCCGGCAATTTCCCCATCCCGGACGGCATTGCGCCACAAGGCCCCGAGTTCGCCGGGAGAGCTCGCCGTCTTGCTGTGCTGCACGGTGAGGTTGTATCTGGCCCCCAGCCTGTGCTGCAAGTAAACAGCCAGCGACGTCGGCTCTCCGCACAGCCGCGCCGCCAACCGGTAGAGGTCGTCGCCATTGCGGAGCAAACCGGATTGTCCGTTGCACGCGAGCAGATGGCGCAGGTCCTCGGCAGTGAAGCACACCCTCAGCACCGCCGTGACACTGGCCCGATCGAGCTCCCACAGGCGCCGGCGACGCGGACATCGTTGCGGATCGCGGAACATGGCTATTCCCGCCCCGGCGTCGCCAGCTGCTCCCGCAACCGGTCCGACCACGCTTCGCAAAGCGCTTCGCAGGTATCGCGCAGGGTTTCGGGCATGTCGTCGCGGCCGGCCAGTGCGCGCAGGTGCAGCGCGATCCGGCTGCAGCTTCTGGGATCGGGCAGGCTGCCGGCCGCCATCGCGGCACGTCCGTCCAGCAGCAGGATGAGTGCCACCAATGCATGCTCATGGGCGGCTGCGGCAGTCATGCCATTCACGTTCGGGCACATGGGAGCATCCTTAACAAATGATACTCATTCTCATTTGTGATGCTCACATTGTCAAGTGCCGCCATGACTGGCCGCTACCATCGCCCGCGGCGTGGCCATCAGGGAGCGGCCTGCGGCGACCGGGCCGCCGATCTGGGGTCAGGGGTGGCGTGGCGGCGGTGCCACGCCCGCCATCAGTCCAGCCGGTTCAGGATGGCCTTGAGGGCGTCTTCCTCTCGGTGCAGCGCCACCCGCCACTCGTGTTTTTCCGTCTTGACGATTTCCTTGCGCAACTCGGAGAGACAGCCCTCCAGGGTCTTGCGCAGAATGCGGGCTTCGGTTTCGCTGAGTTCGAGGTTCATGTGGTTGCTCCCGTAGGCTGGACATGGAAGACGATGCGGCATGCACAGGGCGATCTCGCCGGCTACACGATAGCGCCAACTGCACGTGAAGGAAACCCCCGCGGTCCGCCGCGCGCCGGCCGACAACGAGAGGAATGCCGAAGAAAACCCCGAGCGGGATGGGACGCAAGACACCCGGCGCACAGCGACCGGGTCAGATCAACAGGCAAGAGAACAAGCACCGCGCAACGCAGCGATTCGCCCGCGCAGCCACTTGTTCAGGGCTTCCCTAACGAAACGGGCTCTTATTCAGCGCGCCCCTACTGCCAGCCGCCGCCCAATACCTTGTACAGAGTGACGCGGTTGAGGGCGTCGGCCAGACGCACATCGATCAGGCCCTGTTCTGCGCCAAAAAGAGTGCGCTGCGCGTCCAGCAGGCCCAGGTAGCTATCGACGCCGGCGCGATAGCGCGCCTTGGACAGGCGCAGGCTGTCGGCGCTGGCCTCCACCAGCCGCCGCTGCGCGTCCAGCCGCTCGCCCAGGGTAGCGCGTTCGGCCAGGGCGTCGGCGACCTCGCGGAAGGCACCCTGGATGGCCTGCTCGTAACGCGCGACACCGATCTCGCGCTCCACCCTGGCCACTTGCAGATTGGCGTCGAGACGGCCGGCTTCGAAGATGGGCAGGCGCACCTGCGGCGTGAAGCTCCAGGTGCCGGCGCCGCCGGCGAACAGCCCGCTCAGCGCGCCGCTGGCCAGCCCCGCCGCAGCGGTGAGCGTGACGCTGGGAAAAAAAGCCGCGCGCGCCGCGCCGATGTTGGCGTTGGCGGCGCGCAAGGCATGCTCGGCCTGCAGGATGTCTGGACGGCGGGCGAGCACTTCGGAAGGCAGGCCGGCGGGGACTTCCGTCACCGCGCTGACATGGCCGGTCAGCTCCTGCGGCAGCAGCTCGGCCGGCACCGGGGTACCCGCCAGCAGCGTCAGCGCATGCCCGGCCTGCGCCGCTCGTGCACTGGAGGCGGCCACCTCGGCACGGGCGACTTCCAGCAGCGTCTCTGCCTGGCGGAGGTCGAGCGCCGAGCCGGCGCCCACTTCCCGGCTGCGGCGGATTAGTTCGTGCGACTGCCTGCGCGTCTCTAGGGTGCGCTGCGCCAGGGTGAGACGTTCACGTTCGGCGGCCAGCGTCAGCCATGCGCCGGCGACTTCGGCCACCAGACTGATCTGCGCACTGCGGCGTGCTTCCCCGGTTGCCAGATAAAGCTCCAGCGCCTGCGCATCAAGACTGCGGATGCGGCCGAAGAAATCCAGTTCATAGGCGGAGAAGCCGATGGTGGCGGAGTACTGGCGATCGGTATCCGCCTCGCCACTGGCGAGGTCGGCCGGCAGGTGCTGCGCGTTCTGGCTGGCCGTCGCCCCCACGCGCGGGAATAGGTCGGCATGTCGGATACGGTGCCGGGCACGCGCGCGCTCGATGTTGAGCGCCGCCACGCGCAGGTCGCGGTTGTTTTCCAGCGCCAGCGCGATGGCCTCGCGCAACCGGGCATCGGCGAAGTAATCACACCAGGCAATGGCGTCGAGCGGTGTCGCGGCCGTCGTGCCGGCATGCGGGAAAGTCTCGGGCACCGGTGCTGCCGGGCGCTGGTGTGCGGGAATGAAGGAACAGCCCGTCGCCAGGGTCAGCGCGGCAAGCACGACGATGCGCCCGGACTGGTATTTCATGCGGACTCCTTGGCGGCCGCGGCACCGCGCCGACGCCCGAAGATACGCACGACGACCACGTAGAACAGCGGGATGAAGAAGATGCCGAGCAGGGTGGCGGCCACGGTGCCGCCCAGCACGCCGGTGCCGATGGCGTTCTGCGCGCCGGAGCCGGCCCCATCCGCCAGCGCCAGCGGCAGCACGCCGAAGCCGAAGGCGAGCGAGGTCATCAGAATGGGCCGCAGCCGCATGCGCACCGCGGCAAGCGTGGCGGCGACGAGCTCCTTGCCATCCTGCTCCCTCTGCGCCTTGGCGAACTCGACGATGAGGATGGCGTTCTTGGCCGACAGGCCGATGGTGGCAAGCAGGCCGACCTGGAAATAGATGTCGTTGGACAGCCCGCGGCCGGTCGCGGCGAAGATGGCGCCGAGCACGCCCAGCGGCACCACCAGCATCACCGCGAACGGGATGGTCCAGCTCTCGTAGAGGGCGGCCAGGCACAGGAACACCACCAGCAACGACAGCGCATACAGCACCGGCGCCTGCGAGCCGCTGCGGCGCTCTTCATAGGAGGTGCCGGACCACTCGTGGCCGATGCCAGGCGGCAACCTGGCGATGATCTCCTCCACTGCCTGCATGGCATCCCCGGAGGAAAGGCCGGGCGCCGCCTGCCCCAGCAGCTCGACGGAAGGCTGGCCGTTGAAGCGCTCCAGACGTGGCGAGCCGTAGCTCCAGCGCGCCGCGGCGAAAGCCGAGAACGGTACCATTTCACCCTCGACATTGCGCACATACCACTTGTTGAGGTCCTCCGGCGTCATGCGCGCGTGCGCGTCGGCCTGCACATAGACCTTCTTGACGCGGCCGCGGTCGATGAAGTCGTTGACGTAGCTGCCGCCCCAGGCGGTGGACAGGGTGTCGTTGATGTCCGCCACCGCCACCCCCAGCGCGCCGGCCCTGGCGTGGTCGATCTCCAGCCGGTACTCCGGCGTGTCGTCCTGGCCGTTGGGGCGCACCCCGACGAGGCGCTTGTCCTGCGCTGCCATGCCGAGGAACTGGTTGCGCGCCGCCATCAGTGCGTCGTGGCCCAGACCCAGGCGATCCTGCAGCTGCACGTTGAAGCCGGTGGAGGTGCCGAGCTCCAGCACCGCCGGTGGCACGAAGGCGAACACCATGGCTTCGCGGATTCTGGAGTAGGCCGCCATGGCACGCGCGGCGACGTCCTGCACGTGCATGCCGGGCCGCTGGCGCTCGTTCCAGTGCTTGAGGTTGACGAAGGCGATGCCCATGTTCTGGCCGCCGCCGCCGAAACTGAAGCCGGCCACGGTGAAGATGGAGCGCACCGTATCCTGCTCGTTCTCCAGGAAATGCTTCTCCACCTTGTGCAGCACTTCCAGGGTGCGCTCCTGGGTGGCGCCGGGCGGCAGCATGATCTGGTTGAACATCACCCCCTGGTCCTCGTCCGGCAGAAAAGAGGTCGGCATGCGCGTGATCATCACGCCCAGCACGGCGACGATGGCGAGATAGATGACCAGGAAGCGCGCGCCGCGGCGCAGGATGCCGCCCACCGCGGTCTCGTAGCGCTGCGCATTGCGCGCGAACATGCGGTTGAACCAGGCGAAAAAGCCGGAGAACCAACTGTTTTCCCCGTGGCCGTGGCCCTTGGCCACCGGCTCGAGCATGGTGGCGCACAGGGCCGGGGTGAAGATGATGGCCACCAGCACCGACAGCGCCATGGCGGCGGCGACGGTGATGGAGAACTGGCGGTAGATGACGCCGGTGGAGCCGCCGAAGAAAGCCATGGGCACGAATACCGCCGCCAGCACCAGGCCGATGCCTACCAGCGCGCCGGTGATCTGGCGCATGGATTTCCGGGTTGCCTCCCGGGGCGATAGGCCCTCCTCGCGCATCACCCGCTCGACGTTTTCCACCACCACGATGGCATCGTCCACCAGGAGGCCGATGGCCAGCACCAGGCCGAACATGGTCAGCGTGTTGATGGAGTAGCCGAAAGCCGCCATCACGCCGAAAGTGCCAAGCAGCACCACCGGCACGGCGATGGTGGGAATCAGCGTGGCGCGGAGGTTCTGCAGGAACAGGTACATCACCAAAAATACCAGCAGGATGGCCTCGGCCAGCGTCTGCACCACGTTCATGATGGAAATGCGCACGAACGGCGTGGTGTCGTAGGGCACCACCGCCTTCACGCCGGCCGGGTAATAGCGCTCCATCTCGGTGAGCCTGGCGCGCACCGCATCGGCGGTTTGCAGCGCGTTGGCGCCCGCCGCCAGCTTCACCCCGATGCCGGCGGCGGGCCGGCCGTTGTAACGCGCCACGGTACCGTAGTTTTCGGCGCCGATCTCGACGCGGGCGACGTCGCGCAGGCGTACTTCGCCACCCGTGCTGGCACTGCGCAACAGGATGTGCTCGAATTCCTCCACCGTCTGCATCCGGCTCTGCGCCGTGATGGTGGCGGAAAAGCCCTGCCCCGGCAGCGCCGGCGTGCCGCCCAGTTGGCCGGCGGAAACCTGGGTATTCTGGGCGCGGATGGCCGCCTTGACGTCGGCCGCGGTCAGCCCGAAATTGACCAGCCTGGCTGGATCCAGCCACACCCGCATGGCGTACTGCGCGCCGAACACCTGCACCTCGCCCGCGCCGGTGACGCGCGAGAGCTGATCCTGCACCGTGGAGACGAGAAAGTCGGACAGGTCGTAGCCGCCCATCTTGCCGTCCTCGGAGACGAAACCGATCACCATCAGCCAGTTGCGCGCCGACTTCACCACCGAGATGCCCTGCTGCTGCACTTCCTGCGGCAGCAGGGGCATGGCGCTCTGCAACTTGTTCTGCACCTGCACCTGGGCGATGTCCGGATTGGTGTCGGCGCTGAAGGTCAGCAGGATGGTGGCGCGGCCGAAGCCGTCGCTGGACGAGCTCATGTAGAGCAGGCCGTCCAGGCCGGTCATCTTCTGTTCGATGACCTGGGTGACCGAATGCTCCACCGTCCTGGCCGAGGCGCCCGGATAGCTGGCGTTGATGGCGATGGCGGGCGGCGCGATGGCCGGATACTGCGAGATCGGCAGGGTGAGGATGGACAGCACCCCCGCCAGCATGATGACGATGGCGATGACCCACGCGAAAATGGGCCGGTCGATGAAGAAATGGGCCATGACGGTCCGCCTCAGC
Organism: Methylobacillus sp.; assembly: GCA_037445085.1. Lineage (GTDB taxonomy): Bacteria > Pseudomonadota > Gammaproteobacteria > Burkholderiales > Methylophilaceae > JBBILG01. Next base: position 43,302 of record JBBILG010000003.1, on the reverse strand, counting down.
CACCCGCGGCGGCGGCTTGCGGTGCCGCGTCCGCCACCTGTACCGGCATGCCGGGGCGCACCCGCTGCAGGCCCTCGACGATGACGCGGTCGCCGGACACCAGCCCCTCGGTCACCACCCAGCGGTCACCGCGCGACCGCGCGGTCTCGATGATGCGCGACTGCGCGCGGCCCTCGCCATCGACCACCATGACCGTGGCGTTGCCGCGCGGATCACGCATCACCGCCGCATGCGGCACCAGGATGGCATTCTCCAGCGTGCCCGCGGTGAGCTGCGCACGCACGTACATGCCGGGAAGCAGCACGCCGTCGGGGTTGGGGAACACCGCGCGCAGGGTGACGCTGCCGGTGCCTGGATCGACCGAGACTTCCGAGAAGGCGAGCCGGCCCTCGGCGACATGGGCGCTGCCATCCTCCAGGATCAGCCGCACCGGCAGCGTGCCACCCCTGCCGCGCTGCAGCCGTCCGGATTCGAGATCACGGCGCAGGGCGAGCATTTCGGCGCTGGACTGGGTCACGTCCACATAGATGGGGTCGAGCTGCCGCACGGTGACCAGTGCCTCGGCCTGGTTGGCGGTGACCAGCGCTCCCGGCGTGACCAGGGAACGGCCGGTGCGGCCGCCGATCGGGGCGGTGACGCGGGTGTAGTCGAGGTCGATCTTCGCCTTGGCGAGAGCCGCCCGCGCCGCCGCGACTTCGGCCTCGGCCTGCCGGAGGGCGGCGATGGCCTCGTCGTTGGCCTGCCTGCTCACCGCCTCGATCTTGACCAGCTCGGCGTAACGCTCGGCCCTCATACGCTCGGAGTAAACGCTCGCTTCGGCGCGAGCCAGCGCAGCACCGGCGCTGTCGTAGGCGGCCTGATAGGGTGCCGGGTCGATCTGGTAGAGCAGTTGGCCGGCCTTGACCTCGCTGCCTTCCGTGAACAGCCGCTCCCGGATGATGCCATCGACCTGCGGACGCACTTCGGCAATCAGATAGGGCGCGGCGCGCCCCGGCAGCTCGCTGGTGAGCGGCACCGCTTCGGCCCGCACCTGCAGTACCGTGACCGCAGGCGGCCCGGGTGGCGGCGCGCCCTCCTGCTCGCCGCCACAGGAGGGAGACGGCGAGCGACAGGGCAATGTCAAGGCGTGGCATGCCGGAGCGATACTGCATGGGCGGGGTCTCCCTGTTGTCCTTGCGCGAAGTTGTCGCGGCGCGGCCGTTCATGCGGCGCTTCCTTTCCCGCCCGCCGCCTGCACTAGGCGGTCGACGGCGTGGCGCGCCAGGTTGCCGGCGCAGGTGTAGGCTTCTTCGGAGCCGAACTGGGCACTCTTGGTGGACAACCCCACCATGGTGGCGAAGAACAGCGCCACATCCTCTTCCGCGGGTTCCAGCCCGAGCCGGTTGAAAATGGCGTGCGTCTGTTGCAGCATGTCCTCGTCGAATGCGTTCAGCCATGCGCGCAGCGAAGGATCCTCGTCCGCGGCGTTCATCAGCGCGAGGATGAGCCGCGCCATCAGCGGCTGGCTGGCGCAGGCGGCGAAGAATTCCCGCACCTGCCGCAGCGATTCCGCGCCGCCGCCTTCGGCGGGCACGGCGGCGTGCATGGTCGCGATCACTTCGTCGCGGATCTGCTGCACGATGGCCTTGATCAGGTCCTTGCGGGTAGGGAAGTAATAGGTGAGGTGACTCTGGCGCAGCCCGGCGGCGGCGGCGACGCGTTCCTGGCGCAGCCCCGCCATGCCCTGTGTGCGCACCAGCTCCAGGGCGGCGGCCAGCAGGCGCTCGCGCACCGGGCGCCCGTCTTGCGGGGCGGCAGCGTGGGGTTGATCCGTTTTCATGAGGGGTGAGCGGACAATCCGGGTTTGGTTGAACGACCAAATGCTACCACGGTTTGGTTGAATAACCAAATGGCTGCCGGACACCGCGCCGTTGTGAGGCGGGCGTCACCGCGGTATGCTGCGACAATTTTCCCGCATGGCGAAGCCGGCCTTGAGCAGCCCACCGGACAGCGGCGCGTCCGCCCCCACCCTCCACTGGCAGGAAGCCGGCGCGGCGCACGCCGCGCTGTGGCGCTCCGAGGCCGGGTTACCGCCGCCCGCGCGCGTGCGGATCGCGGACGACACGCTGCGCGCCGATGCCGCCTATCGTCACGCATGTGAGGGCACCGCCCTGCTGTGGCGCGGCGATTACCACAACGCGCGCCAGCTGCTGCAGGCACTGGCGCGGCGCCTCGAAAACCGGCCGCACAAGACGCCGCCACCGCCGACGTGGCGGGATGCCTTCCACCAGCACCGCCAGCGTCAGGGCCAGCGCGCGCGCATCCTCGGCAGGCTGCTGCTGCCGCTGGACCGCGACTACCGCATCCCGCTGCGGCGCGCGCCCGAGGTGCGCGAAGCCTGTCTGGAAGCCTACGGACCGACGGGCCGCGACAGCGTGGTGTCGCTGCGCGAGCTGCTGGGCCTGATCGGCGCGCACGAATGGCGCCGCCAGGGCGTCATGATCCCGGCGCTGGGCGCACGCATCCACCCCCACTACGGCGTGTTTTCACCGGTGCGCGGGGAGTACGTCGATCTGGTGGCACGGGCGCCGCTGCCGGCAACCTCGCTGGCCTTCGACATCGGCACCGGCACCGGCGTGCTGGCCGCCGTGCTGGCGCGCCGTGGTGTGGCGCGGGTCATCGCCACCGATCAGGATGCGCGCGCGCTCGCCTGCGCGCGCGACAACATCGCCCGGCTGGGCCTGGCGGAGCGGGTGGAAATCGTCGAGGCCGACCTGTTCCCGCCAGGACGGGCACCGCTGGTGGTATGCAACCCGCCCTGGCTGCCGGCGCGGCCGGTCTCGCCCGTCGAACGCGCGGTCTACGACGCGGACAGCCGCATGCTGCTGGGCTTCCTCCGCGGCCTGGCCGAACACCTGACGCCGGAAGGCGAAGGCTGGCTCATCCTCTCCGACCTGGCCGAACACCTGGGCCTGCGCACGCGGGCCGAGCTGCTCGACGTCATCGCCGCCGCCGGTCTCACGGTGGCCGGCCGCGATGAAATCGCCCCGCGCCACCCCAAGGCCGCCGACCCCGCCGATCCGCTGCATGCGGCGCGCAACGCCGAACGCACCGCGCTGTGGCGGCTGTGCCGTCGTCCATGACGCCGCGGCGGCAATTCATGAAAATCATGAGGCGTGATTCATGATACGGCGCAGGCGCGCCGCGGAACACCGGCATAGCATGTCCATCATACGAGTAAGCGCATCGTGCGCTTTTGTCCCGATCAACCCGACAGCAAAGGAGTGCAACCATGTGGACCAAGCCCGAAGTCACCGAAATGCGTTTTGGTTTCGAAGTCACCATGTACGTCTGCAACCGCTAGCCCCAAAACGCAACCCCAATCTCCATGGAACGGCACCCACGGGTGCCGTTTTTGTTCGCCCACCACGCGAACTTCCACACGGCCCCTTGCCGGTCATAGGGTCGCGCGTGACAGCGGCCACGAGCATGCGCCCATGGCCTGGCTTGCGGTATATTTCGAGGCGGACGCGAACCAAGGAGTACCGCCATGCAGCAAGCATTGAAAGAGGCCGTGGCACTGGCCCTGGCCGGCAAGTGGGACGAATCGCACCGCATCGTGCAGGAGTTCAACGACCCCACCGCGTGCTGGATTCACGCCGTGCTGCACAAGATCGAGGGTGATGCCTGGAACAGCCGCTACTGGTATGCACGCACGCACGGGCGACAATATGAAGATTACGACGACGCCCGGGCCGAACTGTGCGAGATCGCACGGCACCTCGGTTAGGCCGGCATGACCAAAAATTTCGCTTCGCGCTGGATACCCGGCGGATTTTTGTGTATCATGCGCGCCTTCGTCTCGTCTCGCGCAATGCGGGACGAGACGGACTGGAGTGGTAGTTCAGTTGGTTAGAATACCGGCCTGTCACGCCGGGGGTCGCGGGTTCGAGTCCCGTCCACTCCGCCAGGTTCAGAACAGGGTCGCCGCCGGCGGCCCTGTTTCCTTTCCGCCGCCCGCCTCCAGTTCCCCGCGCAGCCAGCGCTCCAGCACCGCCAGCACGTAGGCCGTTTCCTCCGCGGTCAGGGCATGGCCGGCCGGAATGCGGTGCCATTTCTGCAGGCAGCCGCGGCAGCAGCAGGCGGTGGCGTGCTGGGCGACGAACACCGGATGACCGCGGAACGGCGTCTGCCTGCCGTCGTTGGCGATGACGGCAGGCGCCAGCCGCCGGGCGACGAAATCCGCCGCGTGCGCCAGCACCGCGGGCAGCCCCATGTCCCGCAGATAGGCGAGCTCTCTGCCTTGGAGATGAAAGCCGCGGCGGAAGCCGCCGGATTGTTGCAGCGCGCCGAACACTTCGTCGAGCCCTCTCACAACCCGGCCTCCGCACACAAGGCGGCGAACTCGGCGCGCAGGTCATGAGCGAGTTCGCCCAGTCCCACGCCGCCCACACCGGTATAGGCGATGCCCACCGCGCCGGGCAGCGGCTCGCCGCCCACGTGCAGCACCCGGGTGGGCCATGCGCCCCATCTCGCGGCGAAGCGGGCGAGCGCCTGCACGCGATGGCCGCCGGCGCGGCGCAGATCACGCGCCAGCAGGCCGACAGGATACAGCGTCCGCCCGGAGGGCAGGGCCGCGGCAACGTAGGGGAACAGCAGGTCGCCGAAGTGATGGCGGTCGAAGGCGCCGAACAGCAGGAGCGGCAGGTGGCACGGGGTCATGATAACAAGCCTTGAGCTTCTGACTCATTGCGCGACCATTGTCCGAACGGGGTTTGCTGAATTATCCGGCGTCACGGCAAGTTTGGCCACTCGCTGGTGAAAGTATGGATAGTATCCTGATGCAGCGGCCAACCACGGGTAGAATGTGCGGGCTGGTGCCGTGAACGAGGCAGCAAGCCTGGCGTGCCAGGCCGATGAGCCGTCGTTGACCCAGTGCGACCCTGCCGCCATCAATTGGGCGCACCAACCCCTTGGAATCTATTTCAGGAGGCTGGCGAGCGCAGCCAAATGGGGCGCGCCCGGAACGCAGCGACGAAGACAGTACACACAAATACGGCGAGGAGCGAGTACCGCGCAAGCCCGGGTGGGCAAGCGCGGCGCCTGATGAAATGGGTTCTTATCCGATGCCGGCGGATCGTCAAGACCTTGCGCCGGCCACCGGCCGCGTGACAGCCATCCGCAAGCCGGGAACCGACGCTCCCCGGCTCCGCGTTCCGCCTGCCGCGGCCGCGGAATGACAGCTGGATTGCCCTGGACGCATGTATCGCTGGTTCGAAAAACTGCTGGACCCCTTTCCCGAGGCCCCCATCGCGGTGCCGCGCCGGCGCTTCTGGGCGTTCGCCTGGTCGTGCACGCAGGGCTTGCGCGGCTACATGCTGGGGATGACGCTGCTCACAGCGGCGATCGGCGCCTTCGAGGCGCTGCTGTTTGGCCTGCTGGGGCACGTGGTGGACTGGCTGGCCCAGGTGCCGCCGGCCCTGCTGTGGCAGCAGGAAGGCAACAAGCTGCTCGCCATCGCCGGCATCCTCATCGGCAGCATCGCCCTGGTGGCACTGCAGACCATGCTCAAGCACCAGACCCTGGCCGGCAACTTCCCCATGCGTCTGCGCTGGAATTTCCACCGGCTGATGCTCTCCCAGAGCATGGCCTTCTACCAGGACGAGTTCGCCGGCAGGATCGCCGCGAAAGTGATGCAGACCGCGCTGGCAGTGCGCGACATGTGGTTCATCCTCACCGACATCCTGGTGTTCGTCGTCATCTATTTCGTCACCCTGCTCGTCATCGTGCAAAGCTTCGATGCCTGGCTGCTGCTGCCCTTCTTCGGCTGGCTGGCACTGTACCTTACCATGATGGCCCGCTTCGTCCCGCGTCTTGCCCGGGTTTCACGGAAGCAGGCCGACGCGCGCGCCCTGATGACCGGACGCATCACCGATGCCTACACCAACATCGCCACGGTGAAGCTGTTTTCGCACGCCGGGCGCGAGGCAGGTTACGCCCGCTCGGCCATGCGGGAGTTCATCATCACCGTGCACCGGCAGATGCGTCTGGTGAGCAGCGTGGAGATCCTCAACCACGTGCTCATCATGCTCCTGATCATGGGCAGCGCCGGCATCGCGCTCACCCTGTGGAGCCGCGGCGAAGTGGGTATCGGCGCGGTGGCAGCGGTGACCGCCATGGTGCTGCGCCTGCACGGCATGTCGCACTGGATCATGTGGGAGATGACTTCGCTGTTCGAGCATGTCGGCACCGTGCAGGACGGCATCAACACCCTGTCCACCATGCAACTGGTGCGGGATGCGCCGGACGCGCGGCCGCTCCTGGTGCGGCACGGCGATATCCGCTTCGAGCGGGCGGGCTTCGCCTACGGCGGACAGCAGCCGGTGCTGGAAGACTTCAGCCTGCACATCCGCCCGGGCGAAAAAGTCGGACTGGTGGGCCGCTCCGGCGCCGGCAAGTCCACCATCGTCAACCTGCTGCTGCGCTTCTACGATCTGCAGTCCGGCCGCATCCTCATCGACGGGCAGGACATCGCGCGGGTCACCCAGGAGAGCCTGCGCCGCAACATCGGCATGGTGACGCAGGACACTTCGCTGCTGCACCGCTCGGTGCGCGACAACATTCTCTATGGCCGCCCAGATGCCAGCGAGGCGGAAATGATGTCCGCCGCCCGCCGCGCCGAGGCGCACGGCTTCATCCTCGGGCTTGCCGACCTCAAGGGCCGCCGCAGCTACGATGCCCACGTCGGCGAGCGCGGGGTGAAACTTTCCGGCGGCCAGCGCCAGCGCATCGCGATTGCCCGCGTGATGCTGAAGGACGCCCCCATCCTGTTGCTGGACGAGGCCACCAGCGCACTCGATTCCGAAGTCGAAGCTGCCATCCAGGGTAGCCTGTACCGGCTGATGGAAGGCAAGACCGTGGTCGCCATCGCCCACCGGCTCTCCACCATCGCCGCCATGGACCGGCTGGTGGTCATCGACCGGGGCCGCATCGTCGAGGAAGGCGACCACGCCAGCCTGCTCGCGCGCGGCGGCCTCTATGCCCGGCTGTGGGCGCACCAGAGCGGCGGCTTCCTGGTGGACGAGGAGGACAACGAGGAGGCCATGCGCGCCTGAGGCAAATCCGGCGCGGCGCCCATTTTCATCTGGCAATCAGCATGTCGCTGCGCGACGCCGTCAGCACGTGCTTGGTGACGCTGCCCAGCAGCAGCTCCTGGGTCATGCCGCCGCCGTGCTTGCCGACCACCACCAGGTCCACGCCGAGTTCCTCCTCCTGTTCCAGGATGTTCACCGCCGGGTCGCCGTGCAGCGCCAGTAGCTGATAACTGCCGGAGGCGAGCCCGGCGTGGCGGGCGGTCTCTTCCAGCGACTTTTCCGCCTTGAGCCGGGCGGCACTGCGGTACTGCCGGATGGTGTCCTCGTCCACTCCGGCCAGACGCAGGTTGCCTTCCATCGGCACGTCGTAGGCGTTGAACAGCACGAACTGCGCGTCAGGAGCCGTGGCGCGGGCGAGTGCGACCACGCACGGGCTGTAGGGCGAGAAGTCCAGTGACAGCAGCACGCGGCGGTAGCGTTCGTGCGGGGTCTGCTTGACCACCAGCATGGGGCGCTGGGTGAGGCGCAGCATGCGCTCGGCGGTCGAACCCAGCAGGTGGTGCATGAAGCCGGTGCCACGCGCGCCCAGCACCAGCAGGTCGGCATCCAGCAGATCGGCCTTGCCGGCAATCGCCTGCAGCACCGGCCCGCTGGTCAGGTGCACGCCGGGGCTAAGGCCGTGCGGCTCGCCAACGATGGCGGCGAGCCGCAGCAGCTTTTCCTTGGCATCCGTTTCCAGCCTGGCCAGCACCGTTTCGGCCTGCTGGCCGAGGGTCTGGCGCAACTGGTCCAGCGCGCTGCCCTGCAGCACGTGCAGCAGTTCCAGGCGGGCGCCGCTGGCCTGTGCCAGCAGGGCGGCGCGCATCGCGGCATGGCGGGATGGCGCAGAGAAATCGGTGGCGGCGAGCAGGGTACGCAATGGGGTCATGGCATTTTCCTCGTCAGTTGAATTTCACGGGCCAGCATTTCCGCGGCGTGGTCGGCGGCATCGTTGAACGGGTTGATCACGCGCGCCACACCGGCTTGACGCAACGCCTGCTCCTGCACGTCGTTGCGTACCACGCCGAGCACTTCGCCACGGTAGCCGGCAGCGTGCAGCGCATGCAGCAGCGCCTGGTTGTCGGCCCAGTCGGGCAGGGTGGTGACCACACAGGCCGCGCCGTCCAGCGGCATGGTTTCCAGAAAGGCGGGGTCCTCGGCGTCACCGAAGCGCACCTGCAACTTGTGGCCGCGTAGCTGGCGCACCAGCTCGGGATCGAAATCCACGCCCAGCACGGCCACTCCGTTATCATGCAACTGCCGCATGAGGCGCGCGCCGTAGCGGCCCAGCCCGAACACGATGATCTCCGCCTCGCCCTCGCCGCGCCGCTGGCGCTCCACCTGCAGCTCGCGGAACGGCCGCTTGCGCTCGAACGGCCCCAGCCAGGGCGAGAGGCGCTCGTACAGCGATTGCGAGTAGAGGATCATGTAAGTGGACAAGGCGATAGTGACCACCCCCACCAGCGTGGTCAGGCCCAGCGCGTCCTGGCCGATGTGGCCGAGGGTGATGCCCATGGCGACAAAAACGATGGAGAATTCGCTGATCTGCGCCACCGTCAGCCCGGCGAGGAAGCCGGTGCGTTTGCGGTACCCCATGTAGCCCATGATGGCCATGACGATGAGCGGGTTGCCGATCAGCACGAACAGCGACAGCACCAGCGCCGGCCATGCTTCCGCCTCCAGGGTGGTGAAGTCCAGCTTGGCACCGAGGTCGATGAAGAAGAACAGCAGCAGGAAATCGCGGATGCCGGTCAGCCGCGCCCCCATGGCGTCCCGGTAATGGGTGGAAGCGAGCGAGAAGCCGGCGAGAAAGGCGCCGGCCTCCTTGGAAAACCCCGCCCATTCGCCCAGCGCCGCCAGCGCCAGGCCCCAGGCGATGGCAAAGATCAGCAGCAATTCCTGCGAGCGCGCCATCAGCCGCATCAGCTGCGGCAGCACGTATCGCATCAGCACGAATATCAGCACCACGGCACCGCCGACGCGCAGCAGCAGATGCCAGGCCACCGCCAGCACACCGGCCTCGCCGCCGCTGCCATCGCCGCGCAACGCGCTCATGATGATCATGGCCAGCACCACGGCGATGTCCTGCACGATGAGGAAGCCCACCGCGATGCGCCCATGCAGCGAATCCAGCTCGCGCTTATCGGACAGCAGCTTGATGATGATGATGGTGCTGGAGAAGGTGAGCGCCACTGCCACGTACAGCGCGGTGAGCCAGTCCTTGCCCAGCAGCAGGATGAGGATGAAGCCAAAGAAGATGGTGAAGGAAAGCTGCCCCAGCCCGGTGGCAAGCGCCACCGGCCCGATGTGGCGGACGTGGCGCAGGTCCAGCTTGAGGCCGACCAGGAACAGCAGCACGGCCACGCCGACCTCGGCGAGCAGGTTGATCTGGTCGTGCGCCTTGACCAGCTCGAAGCCGGCCGGCCCGACCAGGATGCCGACCACGATGTAGGCGATCAACACCGGCTGGCGCAGGCGGGTGGCCAAGGCACCCGCCGCGGCGGTGATGATCAGCAGCAAGGCGAGTTCTGCGAACGGTCCGGGCATTGCTTTCTCAGATGAGGAATCTATTTCAGCAGGCTGGCAAGCCGCAGCCAAATGGGGCGCGCCCGGAACGCGGCGACCAGACCACGCAAGTACGGCGAGGAGCGAGTACCGCGCAAGCCCGGGTGGGCAAGCACAGCGCCTGATGAAATGGGTTCTAGGGCGTGCTCACCGGAACGGCCCGGAATTCGAGCGAGGGTTACCTGGATGAAGGCCATCTACGCATTATAGCCCGCATCCCTTTCGCACCGCCGGCCTTCAGGGCGCCGGCGGGCGATTCCGGCGGCCGCAGCCGCTCAGCGCTGCCACTGGCGCCGTCGGCGGCGGTGCCATACCCAGATGCGCCAGCCCACGGTGATGAGGCCGTAGGCCAGGAAGCCGGCGAGGGTGGCGAACAGCAGCAAGCCGGTGAGCAGGGCGCCGCCCAGCGCGCCGACCCGCTGCCAGAAGCCGGCATCCTCCTGCGCCAGCAGTTTCGCCCTGGCGGCTTCGGCTTCGGCATCGTACTCGCCCCCGCCCGTGATCCAGGCACCGACGTGATAGGCGGCATAGTAGATCGGCGCAAAGGTCACCGGGTTGGTCACCAGCGTGCTGGCAACGGCGGCCGGCACGTTGGCGCGCAGCACGATGGCGGCGGTGGCGGCCAGGGGAATCTGGGCGATAGGGATGACCAGGCCGAAGAACACGCCCATGGCCACGCCCATGGCCACGCCGCGCCGCGACCAATGCCACAGGCGCGGGTGATGCAGGTAGGGCCCCAGCCAGCGCAACCAGCGGTTGGCATGCAGCTGCTCGCGGCTGGGCAGGTGTTGGCGCAGCTTGTCGAACATGCTATCCGCCCCTCGTGGCCAGCCCGGACATTTCACCGGATCGCGGGACGGCGAAGATGCCGCAAAACGGCCGCCAAGGTGCGCGCAGGCCGCCAAGCCACCACATGCACCATCCGGATGTCAACCCGCTCACGTCGTGTTTCTCCTGTTTCATTTCGTTTGCGCACGCTCATTGTACGAAGCCGAGCCGCCGGAGCTCCTGGCGCAGCCGCCGTTCCAGCTCGCGGTAGCCGGCGGCGTTCGGATGGATGGGGTCGGCCTTGAGTTCGCGGCGCGACAGCACCTCGCCCAGCACCCCGCTCACCAGTGGCACGCCGGCGGCCTCGGCCACCCGCGCATACAGCGGATGGTCGTCCAGCCTGCCCAGCGCGGCGCCCAGCAGGTCGGGGGCAGGCGCTCCCACCAGCACCGCCCGGGTGCCGCGCGCCCGTGCCTAGGCGAGGATGGCTTGGAGGTTGTCGGCGGTCTGCTGGGCGGGCAGCCGGCGCAGGAGGTCGTTGCCCCCAGCGCCACCAGCAGGAGCTGCGGGTCGTGCCGGCCGAGCAGTTCCGGCAGGCGGGCGAAGCCGTCCACCGTGGTGTCGCCGGGCACGCCGGCGTTGATGACCTGCCAGCCGGTGGTGGCGAGCAGGCTGGGGAAATCCTCGCCGGGCGCCGCGCCGGTGCCGTAACTGATGCTGTCACCCAGCACCGTGGCGCCCGGCGGCAGCGGCGCATGTCCGGACGCACCGCAGCCGGCCAGCAGCAACGGCAACAGCAGGAGCAGCCAGCGCAAGGCCGGCCATGAGCGGGCGATATCAGCGCAGATCCTTTTCGGCGAGCGGGCCGTAGCAGCGATGTTCCAGGCCCCAGAAGCCGCCCTTGGCTTCCAGGTAGTAGCGGTCTGCCACGCCCTCGCGATAGAGCGTAAAAGTGTACACCTTGGTGTGGTAGGGGATGCCCGACTCGGTATAGACGAGCTGCAGACGCCCGCCGGCGATCAACTGCTGGCAGGCCTCCAGCGTCAGCTTGGGGAACGGCAGCAGGGCCTCGCTGTCCGGGCGCAGAAAAGCCTGGTAACGACGGTTGAAATCCTCGCGCAGGGCGGCGGCCTCATCCGCAGGCACGACAGTGTCCGCGGCGGCGGCCAGCCCCAACCCCAACGCGGAAAACGCAGCGATCCGCTGCATCGTACCCATCATGCTTCCTCCTGGCTCTGGAAAAACCGTGTCGCGAGCTCCGCGTGCGCCGTTGGCCGGCCATACCGATAGCCTTGGGCGAAGTCGCACCCCTGGCTGCGCAGGAAATCGGCCTGCGCGGCATTCTCCACCCCTTCCGCCACCACGCCCAGCCTGAGGCGGTGGGCCATCTCGATGGTGGCGCTCACGATTGCCGCGTCTTCGCTGTCCTCAATGACGTCGCGGATGAAACTCTGGTCGATTTTCAGCGTGCTGACCGGGAAGCGCTTGAGATAGGCCATGGAGGAATAGCCGGTACCGAAATCGTCGATGGAGAGATAGACGCCCATGTCGCGCAGATGGTTCAGCCGCTCGACCGTGTTGTCGGCGTGCTCCATCAGGATGCTCTCCGTGATCTCCAGCACCAGCAGGTGCGGCGACAGCCTGGTGTCGCAGAGGATGTCGAGGATGGCGTCCACCAGTTTCTCGTCACGGAACTGACGCCCGGAGAGGTTCACGCTGACCTTGACCGCGTGTCCCGCGGCGTTCCACGCCTGCGCATGCGCGCAGGCCGTGCGCAGCGCCCAGGCGCCGAGCGGGACGATGAGTCCGGTCACCTCGGCCAGCGGGATGAAGGCGTCCGGCCTCACCCAACCCTTGACGGGATGCTTCCAGCGCAGCAGGGCCTCGACGGCCACCATGCATTCGTCGGCCAGGCTGACGATGGGCTGGTAATGCACCTCGAATTCCCCGCGCTCCAGGGCATGGCGCGAGTCGCTCTCCAGGGCAAGGCGCTGCGCTGCCTTGGCCTGCATTTCCGCGGAAAAGAAACAGTAACCATTCTTGCCGCCCTCCTTGGCCGAGTACATGGCGGCGTCGGCGTTGCGCAGCAGGGTCGAAACGTCGTCGCCGTCGCGTGGATACAGGCTGATGCCGATGCTGATGCCCAGATAGATGGACCTGTCGCCGACCTGGAACGGAAGCGAGAGGGAGCGGATGAGTTTTTCCGCGACGACTGCGGCGTTGACCTCATCGTCGGCCAGCATCATGGCGAATTCGTCGCCCCCCACCCGGTACACCCGATCGTCCTGGCGCACGCAATGGCTGAAGCGTTCGGCCACCGCCTGGAGCAGCATGTCCCCGACGGGATGCCCCAGGGTGTCGTTCACCACCTTGAAGTCATCCAGATCCATGAACAGCAGCGCCAGACACCTCTCTTGCGCGCCGCCCGCCAGCAGCCGGCCGGCGTATTCGTTGAAGGCGTGGCGATTTGGCAGGTGGGTCACGGGGTCGTAATAGGCGAGATAGCTCACGCGCTCCTCGGCGTGCGCCACGGCGCGCTGCATGCGGTGGAGCACGGCCCAGGAAAGACCGAAGGCGGAACACAGCACGACGGTCGTGGCGAGGACGAACCACAGCAGTTTGGCATGGAGCTGGCGCGGATTGGCGCGGACGTACAGGGTGCCCACCACGCTGCCGCCGGCGCTCACGGATTTCACGAACTGCGTGCGCGCAATGGACATCCAGTCCGATACCGGCCGCGGGGCGCGCGGCGGCGGCGCCACCCCCGCCGCCCCGGGCCGGCGATATTCGACCAGGGGGACGCCATCCACGGTATAGAGGATCGCCAAGTCCACACTTGACGCCGCCGCGAAAGTACCCAGCGTCTCCGCGGCGGCCTGACGATCGCGGAACAGCAGGGCCGCGCCACTGTTGTCGCCAACGATGCGTGCGTGCACCCGCAACGCGTCCAGCCAACTGGCGCGCAGGATCAAGTACTCCGCGGCGGTCAGCGAGATGCCGACCAGCACGAGGGCGCCTGCCAGCAGGCGGAGCAGGCTCTGGTAATGGAAGTGTTGGCGTTCCACAAGCATGGCATGCCGCTGCGTCATTTCATCCCTCCTTATCCCCGCGCCACGGCCGTCAGGCCCGGAACGGTACGGTTTTCCATCCCGCATGCTCAGTGCACTTTTCTTGCCAGCTGCAGCAGCCTCGAACTGAGCGTGAGCCGCGCCCGCTGCACCGGCTCCAGATTGACTTCGAAAACCAGCCGGCCCCGCTCGATCGCCAGATGGATGGCCATCTCCCGCCGCCACGGCTCCGGCGCGTCGGTGACGGTCAGCACCGGGGCTTGGCGCAGCACGTCGAGAAACCTGGGCGGCGCCTCGCGCTCCCCGCCGTGCAGATACAGAACATGGCAACCCGGCGCCTCCTCCGGGGCAGCCAGCCGCCGCACCGCGATGCGGCGCTCCTGCACCCTTTTCCCGGCCAGGGCGTCGAGCGCCGGGCCGAGGGGATCGGTGCCCAGCACGCAAAGATAAAGGAACTGCCCCTTGTCCGCCATCGCCTCGGACGGCCAGGTGGTGAACAGGGCAAAATTGTAGAGGTAGGCCGCCTTCAGCTCGTATTCGCCCACCTCCTGGGCCTGTACGGCCGGCGGCAGCCAGCCCAGGCCGAGCACGGCGAGCCCGCCGAACAGGGTGTGCAACCATGGCGGCATCAGAACCAGTAATCCATCTTGAGGCGCAGGGTGCGGCCATCCTGGCGGATGGTGTCCTGCACGTTGATGCGGTCGGCGGGGTCGGCGTATTTCCGGTCGAGCAGGTTGTAGATGCCCAGCGTGAGGTCCAGGCCCGGCAGCACAGCGCGGCCGCTCAGCACCAGGTTGGCGAGGGTGTAGCCGCCAGTGGAGGCCGCCAGGGTTTTCCGCTCACCGGTGTACTGCGCTTCCAGGCCGGCACGCCAGGACGGCGTCCCCAGCGGCGCCGACAGGGCGAGCTTGACCAGTTCACGCGGCGAGTTGACCAGGAATTCATGGTTCGCCCGGTCCTTCGCCTCCTGGTAGCCGAGGCTCGCCTTCAGGCGCACGCCGCTGCTCCAGCGCTTCTCGGCTGCCACTTCCATGCCCGTGGCATGGATCCTGCCATCATTGCGGAAGACCAGCCTGCCATCCAGGGGGTCCTCGATTTGGGTGATGAGGTCCGCCACCCGGTAGTGATACAGGGAAACCGTGCCGTGCCAGCCCGCGGCGAAAGTCCGCTCCAGTACCGCCTCGTAGGTGCGGATGGTTTCCGGGCGCAGGCCTGGGTTGCCCTTTTGCTCGGCACCCGTCACATCGCTGCCGTAGTACAGCTCGTAAGCATTCGGCGCGCGATAGGCGCTGCCGTAAATGAGCTTGAGGCTGTTGCCGGGATGCGGGTGGTAGATGAGCGCGAGGCGCGGATGCAGGTCCCCGCCGGCGCGCCCCGCGTGATCGTAGCGCAGGCCCGCGTTCAGCCGCAGGTCCTCGCGCAGCAGGATTTCGTCCTGCAGGTACAGCCCGAATTTCCAGTCCTGCTGGCGCTCGTCGAGATAGACGAGGTGCGGGCTGAGGTCGTAGTTCTTCTGATCCTGGCGCAAGTCCCGCTGGTATTCGATGCCGGCCATCAGGGTGTGCCCGGCGAAGGCACCGCTCAGCAGGCGCAGCTCGCCGCCGGCACGCCGGCCGCGGGAGCGGTCCACATTGAGTGTCCCGGCGTAGGGATAAGCGCCGTCGTAGCCGTAGTGGCCATAGTAGAGGCTGCCGGAAATCTCGGTGTGCTCGGACAGGTGGCGGCGATAACCCAGTGTGGCGAAGGCATGGGTGTCCACCGTTTCCATGCGGTCGTCGCCGAACAGGGTGCCGTAGGGCGCGGTGGGATTGCCCTTGGGGCGGCGCATGTAGCCGGCCTGCATGGTCCAGCCCAGGTAGTCCAGCCGGGCGAACAGCTTGAGGTTGCGCTCGTGATCCAGCCCGCGCGCCCGCGCGCCGAACTCCGGGTAATACCAGTCGCGCCCGTGGCTTTGGGCATGGCTGGCGGACAGCAGCACGGATGCCCCGTTGCCGAACTCGCCGGCATAGCGCAGGCCGCCGCGGTAGGCGTCGTGGCTGCCGGCTTCCGCAGTCACCGCCACTCCGGGCTCGGCTGCGGCGGATTGGGTGATCACGTTGATGACGCCGAAAAAGGCGTTGTCGCCGTAAGCCGAGGCGCCCGGGCCGGGAATGAACTCGACGCGCTCGATCAATTCCATGTCGATCAGGAACTCGGAGCCGACATAGGCCTGGTTGTAGATGTTGTCGTTGACGCGATAGCCGTCCACCAGCAGCAGCACCCGGGTGTTGTAGTCACCGGGGCGGGAGAAACCCCGCACCCCGAGATAGCTCCAGCTCCGGTCGTGGCTGACGTGGAGCCCCGGCATGCTGCGCAGCACGTCGGCGAGGCTGCGGTGGCCGAAGGTGCGGATGTCCTCGGCCGTCACCACCACGGCGGCGGAGGGCGCCTCGCTCACTTTCTGCGGATAGTGCGAGGCACTCGACACCTGCAGCGTCAGAAGCTGCTCGAACGGCAGTTCGGCGAGTCGGTCTGCGGTCAGCGCGGCCATGGCCTCCGCATCGGCCGCCGCCGCATGCGGAAACAGCAAGGCGGCGATGCCGGGCAGCAACCCGCGCCGGCACGCAAGGAAAAGACGCCTGTGCATGGTCATGCCCTCGGCCCACGACACCACGCTTGCGGTCCTGATGGTTTCGTGATTCGAGCCGCCATGTTACCCGAAGGGCAGGCCGCCCGGTGAAGCGCGGCGGGAGGGGGTCGGCGCGGCACGCCATCCGGCGCGAGCATCCCCTTGGGCAGCAGCACCCACATCCTGCCCTGCTGCTTCATGGCGCCCGCCTGCTGGCCGGCCTCGAAGCCCGCCCCCCAGTAAAAGTCGGCGCGCACGCCACCCTTGATGGCGCCGCCGGCATCTTGTGCCAGCATCAGCCGGCGCAGCGGCTCGCCGCCGTTGGGGCGGGTGGTGCTGAGGAACACCGGCGCGCCCAGCGGCACGAAGCGCGGGTCGATGGCGATGCTGCGGCCGGCAGTGAGCGGCACGCCCAAGGCGCCCAGCGGGCCGGGCAGACCCGGCGGCAGCTCGCGGAAGAACACATAGCTGGGGTTGGCGTTGAGCAGGTCGCGCAGCCTGGCAAGATTGCCGCGCGCCCAGCCCTTGATGCCCTGCATGGAAGCCTGGTCGGCGGTGAGCTCCCCTTGCTGGATCAGCACGCGGCCGATGGATTCGTAACGGTGGCCGTTGTGGTCGGCATAGCCGACATGCACGGTCTCGCCGTTGTCCAGGCGGACCAGGCCGGAACCCTGGATGTGTAGGAAAAAGAGGTCGATGATGTCGTCCACCCACAGCAGTTCGCGGCCGGCCAGCGGTGACTGGCGCACCTCGATTTCGCCACGGCTGTAATAGGGGACGAGCATGCCGTCGAGCAGGCGCCCGCGCAGGCGGCGATGCACGAGGTCTGGCTGGGCCGCGCCCAGCTCCACGCTCACCATGTCGTGCGGGCGCTGGTACAGAGGATAGCGGTAGCGCTCGCTGCGGCTGCGGCTGCCGTCGAGGATGGGCTGGTAGTAGCCGGTGACAAGGCCGCTGTCGCTGCCGTCCTCGTTGTGCAGCCGGTAGGGGGTGAAGTGCTCCTGCAGCAAGGCGCGGATGGCGGCGCCGGAAGGCCGGGTGAGCCTGGCGGAGGCCTCGCACGCGGCACGCCACGGCTCGCGCCTGGCCAGCGGTTTGCAGCTTTGCAGCCAGGCGCCCCAGGCGGCGCCGAGGTCATCCTCATTCCAGCCTTCCAGTTCGCCCCAGTCGGCCGCCTGCAACAGCCGGTAGTCGGCCTTTTTGGGCGGCTCGCCGGGAGCGGGCGCCAGCTCCGGCGGAACGTAGCGCTCGACATCGGGAATCTGGATGGGCGGCAGGGTCTCCACCGGCCCGCAGGGGCAGCCCGGTTGCGCCTGTGGCGGTGGCACGCTGCCGCGTGCCAGCACCACACCCGGCAGCAGCGCGAGGCAGAGCAGGAGCGGCCAGCGCATGTCAGTGCAGCACGCGCGGAGCGCTCAGGGTGAAGGGCGGGATGGGCGAGTCGAACTGGGTGCCGTCCTCGGCGGTGATCTGGTAGCTGCCGCGCATGGTGCCGAACGGGGTGTTGAGCACGCAGCCGCTGGTGTAGGTGAACTGCTCGCCCGGCTGCAGCAGCGGCTGCGCCCCGACCACCCCCAGGCCGCGCACCTCCTGCACCTTGCCGTCGCTGTCGGTGATGATCCAGTGGCGGCTGATCAGTTGCGCCGCCACGCTGCCGGTATTGGCGATGGTAATGGTGTAGGCAAACACGTAGCGGCCATCCTGCTCGTCCGACTGCTCGGGCAGATAGGCCGTCTCCACGGTCACGGAGAATTCGTAGCGCCTGCCCGTCATCAGGAGATGAGCCCGCTGGTGGGCGAACTGGGCGAGGCGGAATAAAGCTTCCGCGGCATGCGGCCGGCGAGGTAGGCCTCGCGGCCCGCCTCCACCGCCTTTCTCATGGCCGAGGCCATCAGCACTGGATCTTGCGCCGCGGCGATGGCGGTGTTCATGAGGATGCCGTCGCAACCCAGCTCCATGGCGATGGCGGCGTCGGAGGCGGTGCCCACGCCGGCGTCCACCAGCACCGGCACCCCGGCGTTCTCGATGATGATGGAAAGGTTCCACGGGTTGAGGATGCCCATGCCGGAGCCGATCAGGGAGGCCAGCGGCATCACCGCCACGCAGCCGATCGCCTCCAGCTCCCTGGCGACGATGGGGTCGTCCGAGGTGTAGACCATGACGTCAAAGCCTTCCTTGACCAGTGTCTGGGCGGCGGCGATGGTCTCCACCACGTCGGGATACAGCGTGTGCGGATCGCCCAGCACTTCCAGCTTGACCAGCTTGTGGCCCTCCAGCAGCTCGCGGGCAAGGCGCAGGGTGCGGACCGCGTCTTCCGCCGTGTAGCAGCCGGCAGTGTTGGGCAGGTAGGTAAACTGATCCGGCGGCACGAAATCGAGCAGGCTGGGCTCGTTCGCGTGCTGGCCGATGTTGGTACGGCGGATGGCCACGGTGACGATCTGTGCGCCGCTGGCATCGAGGGCGGCGCGAGTCTGGGCGAAATCCTTGTATTTGCCGGTGCCGACCAGCAGGCGCGAGTCGTATGCGACTCCGGCGATGGTGAGTTTGTCCATACAGCTTTCTTATCCCCCGCCCACCGCGCCGACGATTTCCAGCCTGTCGCCGGACACCAGCGGCGTCTCCGCGTAGGCCGCGCGCGGCACGATCTCGCCGTTGCGCTCGATGGCGATGCGCCTGCCCTCTAGGCCCATGCTGCCGACCAGTTGCGCCACGGTGAGCGCGTCCGCCTCGAAACTGCGGGGGTTGCCGTTAACGGTGAGCGCGATCATGGTACGGGATCAATTGGTACGCGATCAATTGGTGAAACCATCCGAATCAAGTAAAATCCTGCTGTCGCGCGGGTGTAGTTCAATGGTAGAACGCCAGCTTCCCAAGCTCGAGACGCGGGTTCGATTCCCGTCACCCGCTCCATGACAGCAGACCGTCATTCTAAAGACCGCCCCCCGCCCAGGCAACCGCTTTCTCGGCGCAGATTTCCCGGTCGTGCGGCCGCCGGACGATACAGCAACACACGGACGATTATGGCACCCACTCCTCCCCTGGTACTCACCTTCGCCGCCACCGACCCCAGCGGGGGAGCCGGCCTGCAAGCCGACATCCTCACCCTGGCCAGCATCGGCTGCCACCCGCTGTCGGTAGCCACCGCCCTCACGGTGCAGGACACCGTCGGCGTGGACAGCATCCTCGCCTTCGATGCCGAGTGGATCGACGAGCAGGCGCGCACCATCCTGGAGGACGTGCAGGTGGCCGCCTTCAAGCTGGGGCTGCTGGGCAGCGTGGAAAACATCGCCGTCGTCGCCGAGATCGTCGCCGATTACCCGGACATCCCCTTGCTCATCGACCCCATTCTCGCTTCCGGCCGCGGCGACCAGCTCGCGACCGAGGACATGCAGGATGCCATGGCCGAGCTGCTGTTCCCACAGGCCACGCTGATCACCCCCAACAGCCTGGAAGCGCGGCGGCTGGCCTTCCCCGAGGACAGCGACGAGGGCGAGCACGCCAGCCTGGACGCCTGCGCGCGCAGCCTGCGCGACATGGGCTGCGAATACGTGCTCATCACCGGCACCCACGAGCGCGGCGCCGAAGTGGTCAACACCCTCTACGGCCCCGACGACCAGGCGCACAGCTGGCGTTGGGAGCGCCTGCCGGGCAGCTACCACGGTTCCGGCTGCACCCTCGCGGCCGCCATCGCCGCCTGCATGGCGCACGGCCTGGATCTGGTGGAAGCCGTGGCGGAAGCACAGGAGTACACCTGGCAGACACTGAAGGCGGGCTTCCGCCCCGGCATGGGCCAGCACATCCCCGACCGCATGTTCTGGGCGCGCGAGGAGCATGGCGACAGCAATTGACCGGCCGTTGGGGGGTCTGTACGCGGTCACCCCGGAGCTCGCCGACACCGCCGAACTGCTGCGGCGCGCCGAGGCGGCGCTGCGCGGCGGCGCGGCGGCGCTGCAATACCGCAACAAGACGGCGCCCTATGCAGTAAAGAAGGCGCAGGCCACGGAACTAATGTGGCTCGCCGAAGCATACGGCGCGCCTTTCCTCATCAACGACCACGTGCTGCTGTGCGTGGAACTGGACGCCGACGGCGTGCACCTGGGCGGCGGCGACGGCGACATCGCCGCCGCCCGCCGCCTGCTCGGCGCGCGCAAGCTCATCGGCGCCTCCTGTTACGACCGCCTGGAGCTCGCCGAGCGGGCCAGGGCGCAAGGCGCCGACTATCTGGCCTTCGGCGCCTGCTTCGCCTCCGCCACCAAGCCTGCCGCCGTGCGTGCGCCGCTGGAGCTGTTCGCACAGGCGAGGGCGCTCGATCTGCCCCTGGTTGCCATCGGCGGCATCACCCCGGAAAATGCCCCTCTGGCCATCGGCGCCGGGGCCGACGCCGTGGCGGTCATCGGCGCGCTGTTCGACAGCCCCGACATCACGGCCACGGCACGGACTTTTCGCGAACTTTTCACGCCTGCGAGGACCCCATGACCTCACGCAACCAACAGTTGTTCGAGCAATCCCGCAAACTGATCCCCGGCGGCGTCAACTCGCCGGTGCGCGCCTTCCGCTCGGTGGGCGGCACGCCGGTGTTTTTCAAGCGCGGCCAGGGTGCCTGGCTGTGGGACGAAGATGGCCGCGCCTATATCGATTACGTCGGCTCTTGGGGGCCGATGATCCTCGGCCATGCCCACCCAAAGGTGGTCGCCGCGGTGCAGCAGGCCGCCGCGCAGGGCCTCTCCTTCGGCGCTCCCACCGCGCGCGAGCTGGAAATGGCCGAGCTGCTGACGCGGCTGGTGCCCAGCATGGAACAGGTGCGCCTGGTCAGCTCCGGGACGGAGGCCACCATGAGTGCCATCCGCCTCGCCAGGGGGTATACGGGCCGCAGCAAGATCGTCAAGTTCGAGGGCTGCTACCACGGCCATGCCGACGCCCTGCTGGTGAAGGCCGGTTCCGGCGCGCTCACCTTCGGTCAGCCGAGCTCGGCCGGCGTACCGGCGGAAGTGGCAGCGCACACGCTCACCCTGGCCTACAACGACGGCGCGGCGGTGCAACAGTTGTTCGGTCGGATGGGTGATGAAATCGCCTGCGTCATCGTCGAGCCGGTAGCCGGCAACATGAACCTGATCCCTCCGGCGCCGGGCTTTTTGCAGACCTTGCGCGACGTCTGCACGCAGCACGGTGCCGTGCTGATCTTCGACGAGGTGATGACTGGCTTCCGCGTCGCCCTGGGTGGTGCACAGGCCCTGTACGGCATCACCCCGGACCTCACCACCCTGGGCAAGGTGATCGGCGGCGGCCTGCCGGTCGGCGCATTTGGAGGAAGGTCCGACATCATGGCCTGCCTCGCGCCGGACGGCCCGGTCTATCAGGCCGGCACCCTGTCCGGCAATCCGGTGGCCGTCGCCGCAGGGCTCGCCACCCTGCAACTGGTACAGGCACCCGGCTTCTACGAGCGCCTGGGCACAACCACCCGGCAGTTTACCGAGGGGCTCGCCGCACTTGCCCGCGAACTCGGCATCGCCTTCGGCGCGCAGAGCGCGGGCGGCATGTTCGGTCTGTATTTCAGCGCGAACTGCCCCACCCGCTACACCGAAGTGATGCAGGCGGACCAGGCGGCTTTCAACCGTTTCTTCCACGCCATGCTGGCCGAAGGCGTGTATCTCGCGCCTTCGGCCTTCGAGGCCGGTTTCGTCTCCGCCGCGCACGGCGCCATCGAAATCGAGCGGACGCTGGCAGCTGCGCGCCGCGCCTTCCGCGCCTGACCCGGCCCGACCCGTACACCCCTCTGCTCGCACCCTGCCCACCCCGCGTTTGCATACGCGCCGCGCACACAAATAGTGCAAAGCAGGATTTTATGCTCCATAATGGTGCCCCGCACCAGCGGTGCACGGCGCCGAAAAATTCACGATAAGCATAATCTTTTCAATAGGTTAAATTTGACCAAGGCACATTTCCCAGATGAGATACCAATCCTGCGACGAATTTCTGCACCATGTTGAAGCACGCAACCCGGGGCAGCCGGAATATCTGCAAGCCGTCACCGAAGTCATCGAAAGCCTGTGGCCCTTTATCGCCGAGCATCCGAAATATGCCGAACACGGCCTGCTGGACCGCCTGGTCGAGCCTGAGCGCATCATCATGTTCCGCGTGTCCTGGGTGGACGACCACGGCGAAGTCCATGTCAACCGCGGCTACCGCATCCAGCACAGCTCCGCCATCGGCCCGTACAAGGGCGGCCTGCGCTTCCACCCCTCGGTGAACCTGTCCATCCTCAAGTTCCTCGCCTTCGAGCAGACCTTCAAGAACTCCCTGACCTCGCTGCCCATGGGCGGCGGCAAGGGCGGCTCCGATTTCGACCCCAAGGGCAGGAGCCCGGCTGAAGTCATGCGCTTCTGCCAGGCCTTCGTCAGCGAGCTGTACCGCCATGTCGGCGCCGACACCGACGTGCCCGCCGGCGACATCGGCGTGGGCGGGCGCGAAGTCGGCTACATGGCCGGCATGCTGAAGAAGCTCACCAACCGCGCCGACTGTGTATTCACCGGCAAGGGCCTGTCCTTCGGCGGCTCGCTGATCCGCCCGGAGGCCACCGGCTATGGCTGCGTGTATTTCGCCGAGGAAATGCTCAAGCGCACCGGCAGATCCTGCGACGGCTTGCGCGTGAGCGTGTCCGGTTCCGGCAACGTGGCGCAATACGCCATCGAGAAGGCCATGGAACTGGGCGCCAGGGTGGTGACGGTGTCCGACTCCACCGGCACGGTGATCGACGAGGACGGCTTCACTCCGGAAAAGCTCGCCACCCTCATGGAAGTGAAGAATCACTACTACGGCCGCGTCAGCGATTATGCCGCACGCGTGGGCGCCCGCTTCCACCCCGGCATCCGTCCGTGGGGCGTGCCGGTGGACGTGGCGCTGCCCTGCGCCACCCAAAATGAGATCAGCGGCGAGGATGCCGCCACCCTCGTCAAAAACGGCGTGATCGCCGTGTCCGAGGGCGCCAACATGCCGGCGGATGCCGATGCGGTCAGGCTGTTCGAGGACAGCCGCGTGCTGTTCGCGCCGGGCAAGGCCAGCAACGCCGGCGGCGTGGCGACCTCCGGCCTGGAAATGAGCCAGAACGCCATGCGCCTGTCCTGGCCGCGCGAGGAAGTAGACGCGCGCCTGCACGAGATCATGGTGAAGATCCACGAATCCTGCGTGCAGTACGGCCACCGCGCCGACGGCAGCGTGAGCTACGTGGACGGCGCCAACGTCGCCGGCTTCGTCAAGGTCGCCGATGCCATGCTGGCACAGGGCGTGACCTGAGCCGCAGGGCCCGCGGAACAGGGGGACGGAAGTCCCCCTTTTTTGTCCGCCTTTTGTCCGCTCAGGCAGTATATGGTACGAATATTGCTTATGTTTTCGTCCGGTCAAATCGGGGGTGGCGCCTATTTCGTCCGCTCCCGCCCGCCGGATGGAATGCACGGACGGAAGGAACTCGCCTGTGCCAGGCGGTCAATGACGCAAGGGGCCGGCTCGGGCTACGGGTTCTGTTGCGGGGATGCAGGTTGTTGAAGCGGGGCCCGCGAGGTCGGGCGACGGTGCGCAAACACCTCGACTTTGCGCGCGGTGACATGTTGGACGAGGCTGTAGGGGCGAAGCAATGCCAGCACGACAAGGTTTGTATGATCCGGCCAGCGAGAAGGATGCCTGCGGGGTCGGTTTCGTGGCGCACATCAAGGGCCGCAAGAGTCATGACATCATCGGCAAGGGTCTCACCATCCTGCGCAACCTGACCCACCGGGGCGCCACCGGTTACGACCCCAAGCTGGGCGACGGTGCCGGCATGCTGATCCAGTTGCCGGATGCCTTCTTGCGCAGGGAGGCCGCCAGACTGGGCATCGTCCTGCCGCCGGAAGGCCGCTACGCGGTCGGCATGGTATTCCTGCCGCAGTCCGCCAACGGCTGTCTGGCCTGCCAGTCCGTGATCGAACGCATCGTCCACGAGGAAGGCCAGCAACTCCTCGGCTGGCGCGACGTGCCGCACGACAACCGCGACATCGCCGCAGCGGCGCGCGCCATCGAGCCGGTCATGCGCCAGGTGTTCATCAAAAGCCAGGCATCCGACCAGGCCGCCTTCGAGCGCAAGCTGTTCGTCATCCGCAAGCGCGTAGAGCATGCCGTGCGCGCGCTTGGGCTGGACGACGGCGGGCAGTTCTACATCCCCTCGCTGTCGTCCCGCACCCTCGTCTACAAGGGCATGCTGCTGGCGGCGGAAGTCGGCGTCTACTACAAGGATCTGCAGGATCCGGACCTGGTTTCGGCGCTGGCGCTGGTGCACCAGCGCTTCTCCACCAACACCTTCCCGGCCTGGGACCTCGCCCATCCGTTCCGCATGATCGCCCACAACGGCGAGATCAACACCATGCGCGGCAACGTCAACTGGATGGCGGCGCGCCAGGGCGCCATGCGCTCGACCCTGCTCGGCGAGAATCTGGACAAGCTGTGGCCACTGATTCATGACGGCCAGTCCGACTCGGCCTGCTTCGACAACGCGCTGGAACTGCTGGTGGCCGGCGGCTACTCGCTGCCGCACGCCATGATGATGCTGATCCCGGAAGCCTGGGCCGGCAACGACAATATGGACGAGGACCGCCGCGCCTTCTACGAATACCACATGGCGTTGATGGAACCGTGGGACGGTCCCGCCGCCGTGGCCTTCACCGATGGCCGCATGATCGGCGCCACGCTGGACCGCAACGGCCTGAGGCCGGCGCGCTATCTCATCACCGACGACGACTACGTGATGATGGCCTCGGAAATGGGCGTGCTCACCTTCCCGGAGGAGCGCATCGTCAAGAAGTGGCGCCTGCAGCCGGGCAAAATGTTCCTGATCGACCTGGAACAGGGCCGCATCATCGACGACGAGGAGGTCAAGCGCGAGCTGGCGCAGGCGCGCCCTTACCGCGAATGGATCGCCCAATCACGCCACTTCGTCGATGACATGCCGGAGGTGTGGCTGGATGAGGCCTTGGCCGTGCCGCTGCTCGACCTGCAGCAAGCCTTCGGCTACACCCAGGAAGACCTCAAGTTCGTTTTCGCGCCGATGGCGACCGCCGGCGAGGAAGCCACCGGCTCCATGGGCAACGACAGCCCGCTGCCGGTGCTGTCGGACAGGAACAAGCCGCTGTTCAACTACTTCAAGCAGTTGTTCGCGCAGGTGACCAATCCGCCGATCGACCCCATCCGCGAGGAAGTGGTGATGTCGCTGATCTCGCTGGTCAGCCCCAAACCCAACCTGCTGGACGTGGACGCCGGCGAGCCGGTGCCGCGCCTGGAAGTGCACCAGCCCATCCTGGCGCCGGCCGACATCGCCAAACTGAAGCGGATCGATGCGCTCACCGGCGGCACCTTCCGCTCCTGCGTGGTGGACATCACCGCGCCGGCCGCGGCCGGCGCGACCGGCGTGCAGGAAGCCCTGGACCGCGTCTGCGCCCGGGTGGAACAGGCGGCGCGTGGTGGCTACAACGTCATCATCCTGTCCGACCGCACGGTGAATGCCGAGCGCGCGCCCATCCCGGCGCTGCTGGCCACTTCCGCGGTGCACCAGCACATGGTGCGCGCCGGCCTGCGCACCTCCATCGGCCTGGTGGTGGAAACCGGCGCGGCGCGCGAGGTGCACCACTTCGCCACCCTGGCCGGCTACGGCGCCGAGGCCGTCCACCCGTGGCTCGCCTTCGAGACCCTCGGTGACCTCGCCCCCCATCTGCCCGGCGCACCGAACGCCGCCGACTGCCACAAGCGCTATATCAAGGCCATCGGCAAGGGCCTGATGAAGGTGATGTCCAAGATGGGCATTTCCACCTACCAGTCCTACTGCGGCGCGCAGATTTTCGAGGCGGTCGGGCTGGCCTCGGATTTCGTCGCTCGCTACTTCACCGGCACGCCGAGCAAAGTCGAAGGCATCGGCTTCACCGAAGTGGCACAGGAGGCGCTCGCCACCCATGCCGCGGCGTTCGGCGACGACCCCTTGCTCGCCCATGCCCTGGAGGCCGGCGGCGAGTATGCCTTCCGCGTGCGCGGCGAGGATCACCTGTGGACGCCGGAATCCATCGCCAGGCTGCAACATGCGACGCGCACCGGCCGGTATGAAACCTACAAGGAGTACGCCCGGCTGATCAACGACCAGAGCCGCCGCCACCTGACGCTGCGCGGCCTGTTCGAGGTGAGGGCGGCCGGCGCGCCGGTGCCACTGGAGGAGGTCGAGCCGGCCAGCGAGATCGTCAAGCGCTTCGCCACCGGCGCCATGTCACTGGGCTCCATTTCCACCGAAGCGCACACCGTGCTCGCCATCGCCATGAATCGCATCGGCGGCAAGTCCAACACCGGCGAGGGCGGCGAGGACCCGGTGCGCTACCAGCCGGTGCGCGAGGACACCACGCTCGCCGATCTCGTCGGCAAGAGCCGCGTGGAGAGCAACATTCCGCTCAAGGCCGGCGACTCCATGCGCTCCCGGATCAAGCAGGTGGCTTCCGGCCGCTTCGGCGTCACCGCCGAGTACCTGGTCAGCGCCGACCAGATCCAGATCAAGATGGCGCAGGGCGCCAAGCCGGGCGAGGGTGGCCAGTTGCCAGGCGGCAAGGTGTCCGAATACATCGCCAAGCTGCGCTTCTCGGTGCCCGGCGTGGGCCTGATTTCGCCGCCGCCGCACCACGACATCTATTCGATCGAGGATCTGGCGCAACTGATCCACGACCTGAAGAACGCCAACCCGCGCGCCTCCATCTCGGTCAAGCTGGTGTCGGAATCCGGCGTCGGCACCGTGGCAGCCGGCGTGGCCAAGGCCAAGGCCGATCACATCGTGATCGCCGGCCACGACGGCGGCACCGGTGCCAGCCCCCTATCCTCGCTCAAGCATGCCGGCACGCCGTGGGAACTGGGCCTGTCCGAAACCCAGCAGACCCTGGTGCTCAACCGCCTGCGCGGCCGCGTGGTGGTGCAGGTGGACGGCCAGATCAAGACCGGCCGCGACGTGCTGATCGGGGCGCTCTTGGGCGCCGACGAGTTCGGCTTCGCCACCGCGCCGCTGGTGGTGGAAGGCTGCATCATGATGCGCAAGTGCCACCTCAACACCTGCCCGGTCGGCGTCGCCACCCAGGATCCGGTGCTGCGCCGCAAGTTCACCGGCCAGCCCGAGCATGTGGTCAACTACTTCTTCTTCGTCGCCGAGGAAGTGCGCGAATACATGGCGCAGATGGGCATCCGTCGCTTCGAGGAGCTGATCGGCCGCTCCGATCTGCTGGACATGCGCGCCGGCATCACCCACTGGAAGGCGGCCGGCCTCGACTTTGGCCGCATCTTCCACCAGCCGGCGGTGGGCGCCGAGGTGGCACGGCGCCACGGCGAGAACCAGGATCACGGCCTTGAGCAGGCGCTGGACAACCGGCTGATCGAGCTGGCCAAGCCGGCGCTCGAGCGCGGCGAGAAGGTGGTCATCGAGACATCGATCACCAACATCAACCGCACCGCCGGCACCATGCTGTCGAGCGAAGTGGCAAGCCGCTACGGCGCCGCCGGCCTGGCGGACGACACCATCACGGTAAAGCTGGCCGGCACCGCCGGCCAGAGCTTCGCCGCCTTCCTCACCCGCGGCATCACCTTCGAACTCTGCGGCGAAGGCAACGACTACGTGGGCAAGGGCCTGTGCGGCGGCAGCATCGTCATCCGGCCGCCCAAGGCGTTCCGTGGCGACCCAGCGGACAACATCATCGTCGGCAACACCGTGATGTACGGCGCCACCAGCGGCGAGAGTTATTTTAGCGGCGTGGCCGGCGAACGCTTCTGCGTGAGAAACTCCGGCGCCTCGGCGGTGGTGGAGGGCGTGGGCAACCACGGCTGCGAGTACATGACCGGCGGCACCGTGGTGGTGCTCGGCCGCACCGGCATCAACTTCGCCGCGGGCATGTCGGGCGGCGTCGCCTACGTGCTGGACGAGGACGGCAGCTTCGCCAGCCGCTGCAACCTGGGCATGGTCTCGCTGGAGCGGGTGGATCACATCGGCGACGTGCCGGAAGACGCCGTGCACCACCTGGGCCAGCCCGACGAGATCACCCTCAGGGCGCTGATCGAGAAGCATGCCGCCTACACCGGCAGCGCGCGGGCGCAGGCCGTCCTGGCCGACTGGGACAACCATCGGGGCAAGTTCGTCAAGGTCATGCCCAACGAATACAAGCGCGCGCTCATCGCGCTCGCCGAACAACAGTTACTGGAGGCTGCATAGGCCCTATGGGAAAACCGACTGGATTCCTGGAATACCGGCGCCTGGAGGAAGCGT
>JBBILG010000003.1:0-14873 GCA_037445085.1 Methylobacillus sp. | reverse complement strand
ACCTGCCGGTGCAAGAGCGCGTGAAGCACTACAAGGAGTTCGTGCTGCACCTGTCCGATGATGCAGCCAAGGTGCAGGGCGCACGCTGCATGGACTGCGGCATTCCGTTCTGCATGAGCGGCTGCCCCATCCACAACATCATCCCGGACTGGAACGACCTGGTCTACCGGCAGGACTGGCAACGCGCCATCGAGGTGCTGCATTCCACCAACAATTTTCCCGACTTCACCGGCCGCATCTGCCCCGCGCCGTGCGAGGCGGCGTGTACGCTCAACATCAATGACGATCCGGTGGGCATCAAGTCCATCGAGCACGCCATCATCGACAAGGCCTGGGAGAACGGCTGGGTCAAGCCGCAGCCGCCCAGGGTCAGGACCGGCAGAAAGGTCGCCGTGGTCGGTTCCGGCCCGGCCGGGCTGGCCGCCGCCCAGCAACTGGCGCGCGCCGGCCACGACGTGGTGGTGCTGGAGAAGAACGACCGCATCGGCGGCCTGATGCGCTACGGTATTCCCGACTTCAAGTTCGAGAAGTGGCAGATCGACCGCCGCATGGAACAGATGCGCGCCGAAGGTGTGGAATTCCGCGTCAACCAGCACGTGGGCGACAACGTGCAGGCCGCCGACCTGCTGCGAGCCTGCGACGCCGTCATCCTCGCCGCCGGCGCGGAAGTACCGCGTGACCTGCCCATCCCCGGCCGCGAGCTGGCCGGCATCCACTTCGCCATGGAATTCCTCACCCAGCAGAACCGGGTGGTGGCCGGCGACAGCGTGCCGGAGCAGATCAGGGCGACCGGCAGGCATGTGGTGGTGATCGGCGGCGGTGACACCGGCTCCGACTGCGTGGGCACTTCCAGCCGCCACGGTGCCGCCTCGGTGACCCAGTTCGAGATCATGCCGCAGCCGCCGGAGCAGGAAAACCGCTTCCTCACCTGGCCCGACTGGCCCCTCAAGCTGCGCACCTCGTCTTCCCACGAGGAGGGCTGCCAGCGCGACTGGTCGGTGGTGACCAAGCGCTTCGAGGGCGAGCACGGCCGGGTGAACAAGCTGATCGCCGCGCGCGTCGCCTGGCAGGACGGCCGCATGCAGGAGATTCCCGGCTCCGAATTCGAAATACGGGCGGACCTGGTGCTGCTCGCCATGGGCTTCGTGCATCCGGCGCAAAAACTGCTCGATGCCTTCGGCGTGGAGAAGGATGCGCGCGGCAATGCCAGGGCCAGCACCGACGGCGAGGGCTGCTATGCCACCTCGGTGCCCAAGGTGTTCGCCGCCGGCGACGTGCGCCGCGGCCAGTCGCTGGTGGTGTGGGCGATCCGCGAGGGCCGCCAGTGCGCGCGTGAGGTCGATGTCTTCCTGATGGGCAAATCGGCGCTGCCGCGCTGAAATTTTGGACGGGCCAAGGGGCGTGACAGGGTAAAATCCCGGATATCCTCAATCGCCCGTCCCCATCATGACCCATCTGGAAAACGACACCTTCCTGCGCGCCCTGCTGCGCCAGCCCACCGCATACACGCCGGTCTGGATGATGCGCCAGGCCGGCCGCTACCTGCCGGAATACAATGAGACGCGCCGTCGCGCCGGCAGCTTCCTCGATCTGTGCAAGAGCCCGGACCTCGCCACCGAGGTCACCCTGCAGCCGCTGGCGCGTTTCCCGCTGGATGCCGCCATCCTGTTCTCCGACATCCTCACCGTCCCCGACGCCATGGGCCTGGGGCTGTATTTCGTCGAGGGCGAGGGGCCCAGGTTCGAGCGCCCGCTGCGCAACGAATGGGAAATCCGCGACCTGAGCGCGCCCGACCCGCGCGGGCATCTCGGCTATGTGCTGGATGCGGTCAGCCAGATCCGTCGCGCGCTGGACGGCAGCGTGCCGCTGATCGGCTTCTCCGGCAGTCCGTGGACGCTCGCCACCTACATGGTGGAAGGCCGTGGCGGCACCGATTTCCTCATTGTCAAGAAAATGGCCTTTGATCGGCCCGACCTGCTGCACCGCATCCTGGACATCACCGCGCAGGCGGTGACCGCCTACCTCAACGCCCAGATCGAGGCCGGCGCGCAGGCGGTGATGATTTTCGACTCCTGGGGCGGCGCCCTGTCGCACGCAGCCTACCGCGAATTTTCCCTGGCCTACATGGAGCGCATCGTCGCCAGCATCATCAAGGAACGCGAAGGCCGCCGCGTGCCCGGCATCGTGTTCACCAAGGGCGGCGGCCTGTGGCTGGAGGCACAGGCCGCCATCGGCGCCGACGCCCTGGGCCTGGACTGGACCGTGGACCTCGGCGAGGCGAGGCGCCGCGTGGGTGACAAGGTGGCGCTGCAGGGCAACCTGGATCCGGCGGTGCTGCTGTCCACCCCCGAGGCGATCGAACGCGAAGTCGGCAACATCCTCGCCAGCTATGGCAACGGATCGGGACACGTGTTCAACCTCGGCCACGGCATCACCCAATACACGCCACCGGAGCATGCGGGCGCGATGATCGAGGCCGTGCACAGCCTGAGCCGCCAGTACCACCAGTAAGCCTTGCCACTCAGCGGCCGGCCTGCTGCCGATCCTGATCGAGCAACTGCAAGTTGTAGCGCGCCTTCAGGTTGCCTGGCTCCAATGCCAGCGACATCTGGTAATGCCGGCGCGCCTTTTCCGTCTGCCCCGCAGTGAAATAGGCATATCCCAGATTGTTGTGCACCCGGCTTTTGTCGGGCGAATACCTGGCGGTAGCCTGCCACAGGGCGAGTTCGCTGCGATAGTCTGCGTTGCGAACCACGGTGAGTACGGCGCCGGATATCGCCAGCGCCGCGCAGGCCGCCACCCAGCGGCGGTCGGACAGGACAGAAGCTGCGCCCGTCACCAGCGCCAGCAGCATGGGCCAACCGGCAAGATAGAGCTGCCTCTCGTTTGCAAGGTCGATCCGGGGAGCGACGAGGTACGGCAGGTAGAGCTGCAGCACCAGCCAGCCCAGCGCAAACATTGGCCAGCGGCGCGGCACACGCCAGACCATCAGCAGCAGGCAACCAGCCAGCACGCCCAGTCCCACCCGGACCGCCGTGCGGCCATGCGCGCTGGCGAGGTCGGGATCTATGTTGAGCCGCACCGGCCACCACCATTGGCCGAGCAAGTACAGCACCGCCTCCGCCTGCGTGCGGAACACGTCCCAGCCGCCGTGCACCGACAGGCTGCGCGCCAGGTGCGCGGCATAGTGGGCATCCCACAGAAAGTACGCCGCGGCCATGAACATCACGCACCAGCTGCTCCACACCTGCCTGGGCAGACTGCCCGTCTGTCCGCCCACGGCGAAATGCAGCAGCAGCAGGGCCGGTGGAAAGGTGATCGCGGTTTCCTTGACCGCCAGCGCCGCCAGGAACAGCAGCGGCGTCGCGACATGCAGCCACAGACGGCTGTTGCGCTGCCTGCCGACCAGATAGCTCAGCATGCCGCCCAGGAAGAACAGCGCCATCAGCGAGGACGAGCGGCCGCTGACGTAGGCAACGGCTTCGGTGTGGACAGGATGCACGGCGAACAGCAGCGCGACGGCGGCACCGACGGGCGCGATCCGGTCCTGCGGCCATCCAGACTGGCGCAGCATGGCATCCGTCAGGCGGAAGACCAGCAGGACATTGGCGGCGTGTATCAGCAGGTTGCTGAAATGATAGCCGCGCGCGCCCAGGCCCAGGCTCCAGTCCAGGGCATAGCTGAACTTGAGCAGCGGGCGGATGCCGCCGGATTCCTGCCACCAGGCCTGCAACCCATGGACGGCCGGGTTGCCGACGATGACGCTGTAGTCGTCGAACTGGAAAACACCCCACAGCAGCGCATTGGCATAGACCGCGCAGGCCGCCAGCAGCAGCCAGGCGTCGGTACGGCGGCTACCGCGCAGCATGACTGAACGCGAGGTCCAGCATGTCGACCGCGTCCCACCAACGGTTGGGCGCGTTCAGCAGCACCAGCAGCACCTCCCTGCGGCCGCGCACGGCATAAGCGATGAGGCAGTTTCCGGCGCGCGCGGTATAGCCGGTTTTCACACCGGCAATGCCGGCGTAGCGCCCGATCAGCGCGTTGCTGTTGGCGAATCGGTAGTGCCGCTGCCCGTCCAGCGTGGTGATCGAGGATGCGTCGAGGCCGATCAGAGCCCGCAGCCGGGAATGTTGCAGCACATGTCTGGCCAGCACGGCCAGATCGCGCGCAGTGGAATAGTGGCCCGGGGCATCATGGCCGCAGGCGTTGGAGAAACGGGTATCCGTCAGCGCCATCTCCAGCGCGCGGTCGTTTATGCGCTTCACGAACTGCCGCTCGCTGCCAGCCACCGTTTCGGCCAGTGCCCGACAGGCATCGTTGGCAGAATGCAGCAGCATCGCCCGCAGCATCGCGTCGACGGTGAACCGCTGTTCCGGCCGGAGACGGAGGCCGCTGCCGGTTGCCACCGCCGCAGGCCGGCTGATGATCACTTCGGCATCCAGCGGCACGCTGTCGACCACCAGCAGCGCCGTCATCAGCTTGGTCAGGCTGGCTGGCGGCAGCCGCTCGCCGGTGCCCTGCTCCCATAGTACCGCCTGGTCGAGCTCCAGCTGGTAGGCGCGCGCTACTTGGGGGAAGGGGTTGGTTTGCGCATGCGCCAGGCAGCACTGCAGCAGCAGGGCCAAGAGCAGCCACCGCATCGCGGCCCGCTCAGAAGCCGAAGGCGTCCCGAATTCCCTTGAGCGCCTTCTTGCCTTCGTTGAGCGCATCGGCCGCCGGCGATTCAGCGCTGGCGGGCTCTGCCGCCTCGCGTGGCGTCCCTACGCCCGCCAGGCAATCGGCCCTGCCGCTGGCGGAAGTAAACTGTCTGCCGGCGCAGGCTTCCGCACGCATCTGCTCGCGCAACGCCTTGGCTTCGCCCGGGCAATGGCTTTCCAGAAACCGGAGCTCGCTGCGGTTGCTGGCGTTCGCCTGGCATAACGACTTGCGCGCGGACTCGACGTTGAGGCCACAACCCTTGATCGCGGCAACCCCGGCCTGCTCCTGCTGGTGCGCAGCCAGCATCTGGTATGCATGGGTGTCCGTGGACAAATCGCGCCTGACCAGGCTGCAGAACTGCTCCTTCCTGCTCGCGCACGGCGCATCCTTGCCGGTGTAGAGTTCACCCGCCAGCACCACCTCGGAAGCCTTCTTGCCGGCTAGGTCGCAACTTTTGTCGACCTCCGCCATCACTGCCTTCATTTTCTCGCCCGTATCGCAGCTGCCTCCGATGCGTTTGCCCTGCATGTTCACCTTCATGCTGCCGTCGCTGCTGTGCATGACGATTTCGCTGCTGATGGTATCCTTGCTGCGCGTCTGCCGCCCGCTGCCGGTGGTGCCATCCCTGCAGCTCATTTTCCAGGTCACGCCATTGGCGATCCGTTTGAGATCGGTCACCTTGCAGTCGTCGTTCATCCCGGCGGGCAGACCATCATCCTTCAGCGGCAGGCATTCCTTGGATGTTTGCGACGGCATCGCCATGCCCATGCCTTCCATGCTGCTGGTGAGCTCCCAGAATTCTCCTGGCGCAGCTTGCGCGCCTGGCGAGGCAAGAAGCAAGACCGACATACACCACAAGAACTTTTTCATGGTAGTCTCCTTCGGCTAGCGGGGGACCCGGCACGAGCAACGGAATCAAGCGGACGGACGGCGCGTACCAGCATACACGGATTCATGGCCGGATTCAACGGCCGCTCGCGCAGGCCGGAGACCACTCAATACTCCAGCGGATCCACATCCACCGACCAGCGCACCTTGCCGCCCTGCGGCAGGGTGCGCAACTGCTCCACCCATTGCTGCAGAAAGCCCTGCAGCGCCGGGCGCGAGCCGGACTGCACCAGAAGCTGCCCCCGCTCCATGCCCTTCAGCCGCTCCATCTGCGGCCGCACCGGGTCGAACACCGTCACCTTGGCGGGGATGCCGCGCGCGCGCTGCAAAGCAAGTTCCAGGAACTCGCGCACCAGCTCATGGCGGGTAGCTTCCGCCCGCAGCAGGGCCTCGTAACAGTAGGGCGGAAAATGCGCCAGCCGGCGCTCTTCCAGCAGGGCAGCGGCGAATTCCGGGTAATCCTGCCGCCGCAGGGCGTGGAACAGGGGATGCCCGGGGAATTGGGTCTGGATCAGCACTTCGCCGGCCTTGTCGGCGCGGCCGGCGCGCCCCGCCACCTGCATCAACTGCGCGAACAGGCGCTCCGCGGCGCGGAAATCCGGGCTGAACAGGGCGCTGTCGGTCTCCACCACGCCGACCAGGGTGAGGTTGGGAAAATCGTGACCCTTGGCCAGCATCTGCGTGCCGACCAGGATATCGACCTCGTTGGCATGCACCCGCTTCGTCATGTCGTACACGGCGTGCCTGCGCCGCATGCTGTCGCGGTCGACGCGCAGAATGCGCGCCGCGGGGAAATGCCGCGCCAGTACCTGCTCCAGCCGCTGGGTACCGTGGCCGGTAGGCAAGAGGTCGGGATTGCCGCAGCTCGGGCACTGCTGCGGCATGCGCTGTTCGTGGCCGCAATGGTGGCAGCGCAGGCGTTTTTCGCGCAGGTGCACCACCAGGCGCGCCGAGCAGCGCAGACAGGGGGCGACCCAGGCGCAGGCGCCGCACAGCAGCACCGGCGCATAACCGCGGCGATTGATAAACAGCAGACTTTGCTCGCCGCGCTCCAGGCGCGTCCCGATGGCCCGGAGCATGGGTGCGGCGAGCCCCTCCGGCGCCGGCTTGAGGCGGGTGTCGATGCAGTGCACGGCCGGTGGCGCGGCGCTGGCGACGGCCCGCCGGTCCAGGCCGAGCAGGCGATAGCGGCCCGCCTGGGCGTTGTGCCAGCTCTCCAGGCTGGGCGTGGCGGACCCCAGCAGCACCGGCACACCGTCCAGCTTGCCGCGCATCACGGCGACATCACGCGCCGAGTAACGCATGCCGTCCTGCTGCTTGTAGGAGGCGTCATGCTCCTCGTCGACCACGACGGCGGCCAGCCGGCGCATGGGCGTGAACACCGCCAGCCGCGTGCCGATGACGATGCACGCCTCGCCCTGTTGGGCGCGCAGCCATCCGTGCAAGCGCTCACTCTCGTTCATCTGGCTGTGCAGCATGACGATGGCGTACTGCGGGAAGCGGGTACGGAAGCGCGCTTCGAGCTGCGGCGTGAGATTGATTTCCGGCACCAGCACCAGCGCCTGGCGGTCAGGCTCCGCCAGCAGCGCCGCCAGCCATTGCAGGTAGACCTCGGTCTTGCCGCTGCCGGTGATGCCATGCAGCAGCCATACGCCAAAACCGCTGCCGCTGACGGGCAGGCCGTCCAGTACCCGGCGCTGTTCGGCATTGAGCGAAGGCGCGGCCGCCGGTACGGCCGCAGGGAGGCTGGCTGCCGCCAGCTCCACGCTTTCCACCCAGCCCCGGCCGAGCAACTGCCGGAGCGGCGTGCGCCAGTTGGCAGTCACTGCCGCCAGCTCACCGGCGTTCAGCGCGCGGGCCCGCGCCAGCGCCGCATACACTGCGCGCTGCACGCAGGCCCGCTGCGGCATGGCCTCCAGCCCGGCCTGTCGGCCGGCTGCGGTCAGTTGGTAGCCGATGCTGCGCGGCAGGACTGCCGGCGCCGCTTCGCGCAGGCGCGAGGGCAGGGCACCAAGCAGGGCTTGGCCGAAGGGATGCTGGTAATAGTCAGCGCAAAAGCGCAGCAGGCGCAGGGTGGCCGCCGGCAGCGGCGACTCGTCCACATAGGCATGCAGGATGGGCTTGAGCCTGTCCGCCGGCAGATCGCTCCACTCGGCGCGTTCCAGCACGATGCCGATTTGCCGGCTGCGGCCGAACGGCACCAGCACGCGCTGGCCGACCTGCACTCCGCTGGCGCGGTCCAGATAGTCGAAGCTGCGGGCGAGCGGTACGTCGAGCGCTATGCGGAGTATGGTCATCCCGATGCAGTCGGAGAGCGTCAAGGGCGGGAAGCCGTTCACGGACCGTTGAAAAAAACGACCGTGGTGGTCATCCTCGCTACGTTTTTCAACGGCCTGTTAAAATAGCGGCTTTTATCCGTCAACTGTTTCCATTTTGAAAGCGCATCTTACCGAATTGCTCAGCCGGGCGGCAAAGGCCGTGGCCCCCGACCTCGACGAAGCCGCCATCGTGCTGGAACGCCCCAAATCGGCCGAACACGGCGATTTCGCCAGCAGTCTCGCCATGACCCTGGCCCGCACGCTCAGGCAGAACCCGCGCGCCGTCGCCGCCAGCCTGGTCGCGGCGCTGCCGGCTTCTCCCCATGTGGCAAAGACCGAAATCGCCGGCGCCGGCTTCATCAATTTCTTCTTGAGCCCCGCCGCCAGGCGCGCGGTGGTACGGCAGATCCTCGCGCAGGGCGCCGGCTACGGCCGCGGCCACGCCGGCCAGAGGCGCAAGGTGCAGGTGGAATTCGTCTCCGCCAACCCCACCGGCCCGCTGCACGTGGGCCACGGCCGGGGTGCCGCGGTGGGTGACTGCCTGTGCCGCCTGCTGGAAGCGACCGGCTGGGAAGTCACCCGCGAGTTCTACTACAACGACGCCGGCCAACAGATCGACAATCTGGCCCGCTCGGTGCAGTGCCGCGCCAAGGACATCACCCCGGACGATCAGCAATGGCCGGAGGATGGCTACCGCGGCGAATACATCCTCGACGTCGCGCGCGCCTATCTGGCCAGGGAAAAGGTCGATGCCGCCGACCAGCACATCGTGGGCAAGGGCGACCCGGACGACCTGGAAGCCATCCGCCATTTCGCCGTGGCCTACCTGCGCCGCGAGCAGGATCTGGATTTGCGCGCCTTCGACGTGCACTTCGACGTCTATTCGCTGGAATCCGCCCTCTACACCGACGGCAAGGTGGAGGCCACGGTGCAGCAGCTCATCGAAAGCGGCCACACCTACGAGCAGGACGATGCGCTGTGGCTGCGCACCACCGCTTTCGGCGACGACAAGGATCGCGTGATGAAGAAGCGCGAGGGGGGTTACACCTACTTCGTGCCGGACGTAGCCTACCACGTGGACAAGTGGCGGCGCGGCTTCACGCGCGTCATCAACGAGCAGGGCGCCGACCACCACAGCACCATCACCCGCGTCCGCGCCGGCCTGCAGGCGCTTGGCATCGGCATTCCGCAGGGCTGGCCGGAATACGTGCTGCACCAGATGGTGACGGTGATGCGCGGCGGCGAGGAGGTGAAGATTTCCAAGCGCGCCGGCAGCTACGTCACCCTGCGCGACCTCATCGACCAGGCGGGGCGCGATGCCACTCGCTATTTCCTTGCCGCGCGCCGCGCCGACTCGCAACTGGTGTTCGACATCGACCTCGCGCTGGCGCACACCCACGACAACCCGGTGTACTACATCCAGTACGCCCACGCGCGCATCTGCAGCGTGCTGGAGCAGTGGGGCGGCGATGTGGCGACCCTGGCCGAGGCCGACCTCGCGCCCCTCACGGGGGCGCACGAACAGGCGCTGCTGCGACAACTGGCCGAATACCCGGAAGTGGTGGCGAGCGCCGCGCAGGAACTCGCGCCGCACCTCGTCGCCTACTACCTCAGGGAGCTGGCCGGAGCGCTCCACAGCTACTACAATGCCGAGAAATTCCTGGTCGAGGATGCAGCGGTGAAACTGGCGCGCCTGGCCCTGGTCAGCGCCACCCGCATCGTGCTGCACAGCGGCCTCCACCTGCTCGGCGTGCGTGCGCCGCATCACATGTGAGCCACACCATGACCCGTGACTACAAACCCGCCCCGCGCAGCCAGAGGAACGCCGGCAAGGGAAGCGTGTTTTTCACCGGCTTCCTCTTCGGCCTGGCCGTCGGCGTCGCCGCCTCCGTGGCCGTGGCGCTGCTGGTCAAGGGCGGCGACAGCCCGTTTGCCGTGCCGCAAAGCGCACCGCGCATCGACGCCGCGCCGCAGGCCGGCGCCGAAAGCGTCACGCCGCCCGCGGACGACGCCAGCCGCTACGATTTCTACAAAATCCTGCCGGGTAACGAAAGCCAGATCCCCGGGCAGGAAGCCCAGCCCCGCGAGGCCGGACAGCCGGCGGCGCCGGCCACCCCCGTCGAGACCTACTACCTGCAGGTGGGCGCTTTCCAGAGCGAGCTGGACGCCGACAACCTGAAGGCACAGCTCGCGCTGCTGGGCATGGAAGCGCTGGTGCAGACCGTGGAAGTGCCAGGCAAGGGCAACCTGCACCGCGTGCGTGTCGGCCCCTACGCCAGCCTCGAACAGATCGCCCGCATGCGCACCCTGCTGGCGCAGAACGGTTTCAGCGCAGAGCTTGTCAAAACCCAAAACCAACCGCCTGACCAGTAAAGGAAAAATCCATGAAATCGCTGATCGCCGCATTCCTCGTGCTCTTCGCCCTCGGCGCCCAGGCCGCGCCCCAGGCAGGGTTCGAGTACCTGCAGACGCAGCAACCCATCCCCGGCGAGGATCCCGCCAAGGTCGAAGTCATCGAACTGTTCTGGTACGGCTGCCCGCATTGCCACCAGCTGGAACCGCGGGTTGCCGCATGGAGCAAGAGCCTGCCCAAGGATGTGGTGTTCAAGCGCGTGCCCGGCATCGCCCGCCCGGACTGGGCGCCCGGCGGCAAGGCCTATTTCACCCTGGAAGCGCTGGGGCTGGTGGACAGGCTGCATGTGCCGCTGTTCGACGCCATCCACAAGCACAAGAGCCTGAAGCCGGGCGACGAGGCTGCCCTGATCGACTGGATCGCCAAGGAAAGCGGCCTCGACAGGAAAAAAGTGCAGGAGACTTACAAATCGTTCGCGGTGAACACCAAGGTCGGCCGCGCCATGCAGGTGTTCCGCGCTTCCGGCGCCACCGGGGTGCCCGCCCTCATCATCGACGGCCAGTACCTCACCTCTAGCTCCCTGGCCGGCGGCAACGAGCGGGTGCTCAAGGTGGCCGACCACCTCATCCAGCGTGCACGCGCCGCCAAGGGCCTGAAGTAGCCATTCCCGGTCGGTCCGCCGCATGAGGGTCTTCATCACCGGCGCTTCCAGCGGCATCGGTGCCGCGCTGGCCCGCCATTATGCCGCCCGCGGCGCGCAGCTTGGACTGCTGGGGCGCGATGCCGCCCGGCTGCAGGCCGTGGCCGACGCCACGGCGGGCGGGTGCAGCGTCCATGTCCCGACGTGCGCGACGCACGGGCCATGCGCCGCGTCGCGGACGACTTCCTGGCCCGCTGCGGCGTCCCCGACATCGTCATCGCCAATGCCGGCGTCTCACGCGGCACCCTCGCCGATCACGCCGAAGACATCCCCGCCTTCCAGGCCATCATGGACATCAACGTGATGGGGCTGGTGCATACCTTCCAGCCCTTCATCGCCCCCATGCGGGGCCGCGGCGGCTCGCTCGTCGGCATCGCCAGTGTCGCCGGCCTGCGCGGGCTGCCAGATGCGAGCGCCTACTCCGCCCCCAAGGCAGCCGCCATCAGCTATCTGGGGAGCCTGCGGGGCGAGCTCGCGACTTGCGGCATCCACGTCACCATCCTCTGCCCGGGCTACGTCAGGACACCGATGACCGCCGTCAACCCCTACCCCATGCCCTTTCTCATGGATGCGCAAGCCGCTGCCGAAAGGATGGCCCGCGCCATCGACCGCCGCCGTCGCTATGTCATCCTGCCTTGGCAGATGGCCATCATCGGCCGGCTGATGCGCCTGCTGCCGCCCGCGCTGTGGGACATGGCGCTGCGCAAGGCTCCCTACAAACCCAGGCTGGACTGGGACTGGCTTTAGCGCCCCGCGCCGGCGCGGCTGGTGTATAGTCGGTTTCACCACAGAACTGCACGAGCGAGGCATCTACATGGCGGTATGGCTCCCCTTACTCAAGGCATCGCTGCCTTTCATCACCCAGATCGTCGGTTCGGCGATTCCCGCCTTCACCTCCAAGCCGTCCGGCGGTTCCACCGAGGCGGTGGTCCATCAGCAGATCTCCGAGCTGCAGCGGGCCGTCACCGGCAATGCCGAAACCGTGAAGGCGCTGGCGGCACGGCTCAAGGAAAGCCTGGAAGGCATTGATGCCGGTGCCGCGGCATTGCAGCGGGAAGTGCGCACGCTGCGTCGCCTGGCCTGCGCCGCACTGGGGCTGGCGGCAGCCGCCCTGGCGCTGGCGGCACGGGCCTTGCTGGCGTGATGAATGCGAACCGCTAGCGGGGATCGAAAAAGCCGCTGGCGAGCAGCTCCTCGACAAGGGCGTGGTAATCCCTGGCACCCTGGCTGTTGCGCGCGTAGGTGAACACGTCCATGCCGTGCGAAGGACTTTCCGCCAGGCTCACCGATTCGGCGATGCGGGTCTCGCACAGCGCCTTGCCGTAGTGCTCGCGCAGGCGGTCGTAGATTTCGTAGGAAAGGCGCCGGCGCGAATCGAAGCGGGTGATGACGATGCGCCGCTCGATGTGCCTGCCCAGCGGCTTTTCCAGCACGCGCAAGGCGGCATCCAGACGGTTGACCCCCTGCAGCGACAGGTAGTCCGCGGAAACCGGGATGAGCAGCCGCTGCGCGGCGAACACCGCATTCAATGACAGCACGCCCAGCATGGGCGAGCAGTCGATCAGCACCGGAATCATTTCGTCCGGCAGCAGTTCCTGGGTGAGGCCCCGCTTCAGGGCGCTGGTGATGTCGGGATTGCGGCCGTACAGCGAATCGATCTTGAACAGTTCCATGTGCGCCGGGATCAGGTGTGCGCCGCCGGGCACCTCGCGCATGATCTGCGACAGCGGCTTGTGCTCGCTGTAGAAGGCGTAGATGGTCTCCGCGCTGGACAGGCCGCGCACACCGCTTGCCAGGGTCAGGTGCGACTGCGGGTCCAGGTCGATGCCCAGCGGGAACTTGCCGCGCCGGGCGAGGGCGGCAATCAGGTTGAGCGTGGTGGTGGTCTTGCCGACCCCACCCTTCTGATTGAACACCGCGACGACCGCCACGCCTACTCCACGGTCACCGATTTGGCCAGGTTGCGCGGCTTGTGGCTGCGGCCACCGCCTTGCGGCTTGACATCGAGCGTGCCGATGTCAGCCTGCGCCGCAAGCCCGCCGGGTGATTCCAGCAGCCGGTCATGCATCCCGCTACTCCACGGTCACCGATTTGGCCAGGTTGCGCGGCTTGTCCACGTCGGTGCCCTTGATGAGGGCGGCGTGGTAGGCGAGCAGCTGCACCGGCACGGCATGTACGATGGGGGAGAGCACGCCGGCGTGACGCGGCGTGCGGATGACGTGCACGCCCTCGCTGGGATTGAAATGGCTGTCGAGATCGGCAAACACGAACAACTCGCCGCCGCGCGCGCGCACTTCCTGCATGTTGGATTTCAACTTTTCCAGCAGTACATCGTTGGGCGCGATCACCACCACCGGCATGTCGCCGTCGACCAGCGCCAGCGGGCCGTGCTTGAGCTCGCCGGCGGGATAGGCCTCGGCGTGGATGTAGGAGATTTCCTTGAGTTTGAGCGCGCCTTCCAGGGCGATCGGGTAATGCACGCCGCGGCCGAGGAACAGTGCGTGGCGCTTGTTGGCGAAAGCCTTGGCCCATTCGCCGATCTGCGGTTCCAGGTTGAGGGCGTGCTGCACGCTCACCGGCAACTGTCGCATGGCTTCCAGGAAAGCGCCCTGCTGATCGGTGGAAAGGCGCCCGCGCAGCCTGGCCAGCGTCACCGCCAAAATGAACAGGGCAATGAGCTGGGTGGTGAAGGCCTTAGTCGAGGCCACTCCGATTTCGGCTCCGGCACGGGTGTAGAACACCAGGCGCGATGCGCGCGGGATGGCGCTTTCCATGACATTGCAGATGGCGAGCGTGAGTTCGTGTCCCAGCGACTTGGCATGCTTGAGCGCCTCCATGGTATCCAGCGTCTCGCCCGACTGGGAGATGGTGATGACGAGCTGCCGCGGATCGGGTACCGAGCTGCGGTAGCGGTATTCGCTGGCGATCTCCACGCTGGCAGGGATACCGGCGATGCCTTCCAGCCAGTACCGGGCGGTAAGACCGGCATAGTAGCTGGTGCCGGCGGCGAGGATGAGGATGGCCTCGGTACCGGCCAACACCTCGGCCGCATCCCGGCCGAACAGTTCGGCATCGAAGCGGCCGTTGTCGATGACCGCCTCCATGCTGTCGGTGAGGGCACGTGGCTGCTCGTGGATTTCCTTCTGCATGAAGTGGGTGTAGGGACCCAGTTCCAGCGAGGCCAGCGACACGTCGCTCATGTGCACGGGGCGCTCCACCGTGCTGCCGCCCTGGTCGAACACGCGCACGCCGTCCTCGCGCAGTTCGGCGACGTCGCCTTCTTCCAGGTAGATGACCCGGCGCGTCACGGAAAGCACGGCAGACACGTCGGAAGCGACGAAATGTTCGCCTTCGCCCAGCCCCAGTAGCAGCGGGCACCCCCGGCGGGCGCAGACCAGCCGGTCCGGCGCCTTGAGGGAGATGACGGCGATGGCATAGGCGCCGACCAGCTCGCCTGCCGCCCGCCGGGTGGCGGTGAGCAGGTCCAGGCCCTGCGCGGCGTAGTGATGGATGAGATGAGCGATGACCTCGGTATCGGTCTGCGACTCGAACGCGTAGCCCAGTGCCTTGAGCCGCTCGCGCTGCGCCTCGTGGTTCTCGATGATGCCGTTGTGCACCACGGCGATCTCGCCTTGCGAGACGTGCGGATGGGCGTTGGATTCGGTGACGCCGCCATGCGTGGCCCAGCGCGTATGGCCGATGCCGACCTGCCCGCCCAGTTGTTCCGCCTCCGCCTTGCGCCTGAGCTCGCTCACCCGGCCCACCGCGCGCACGCGGCGGATGTCACTGTCCAG
The DNA here is from genome assembly GCA_037445085.1 of Methylobacillus sp. Lineage (GTDB taxonomy): Bacteria > Pseudomonadota > Gammaproteobacteria > Burkholderiales > Methylophilaceae > JBBILG01. The sequence goes on along the minus strand of JBBILG010000003.1, from coordinate 119 downwards.
CACGGCGATGCCGGCGGAATCGTAACCGCGGTATTCCAGGCGACTCAGGCCCTCGATGAGGGTGGGGACTACGTTTCTGCGCGCCACAGCGCCGACGATTCCGCACATGGTGATCTATT
>JBBILG010000002.1:52530-53892 GCA_037445085.1 Methylobacillus sp. | reverse complement strand
GGCGATACGGAAGCCGTAATAGGTGCCGAACTCCCCCTCCGGCTCATGATAGACGAAGAACAGGCCGTTGGCGTAACCCAGGCCGCTGTAATGGTTGTTGGCGCGCAGCCGCATGCTGGCCGGCAGCGCGCTCCTGCCGACGAAGCGGCCACTGCGGTCGAACACCAGCACGGCCTTTCGCGTGACGTCGAGCAGCGCCAGTTCCTGGCCGGCGATGCCGGTCCAGGCGACGAAGAAATCGCTCACGTCGTCCGGTACCGCCCCTGCCGCCTGCAGGTCCAGCGTGATCTCCCCCACCGGCTCCCGTTCCCTGGCCTTGACCAGCAACACCCGGCCTCCCCTGCGCTGCTTGGCGTAGTAGACGTCCGCGGCGGCATCATAACCGGGCATGGTGGAAAGATCGCCGAAGGCGGGGTTGTGCCCGGCGATCTCGTCGGTCTTGCCGGTGAGCCGCCCCTGGGCATCCAGCTCCAGGGCGAAGATGCCGCTGTTGGGCATGAAACCGGCGCCGCTGGAGATGTTGTAGGTCACGCTTTCCAGCCGGCGTGTATTGGGATTGAAGTAGATGGCGCGGTTGTCCAGCCCCGGCCTTGCCGACTGGATATGCCGGCCGTCGGCGCTGTAGACGTGGACTTCGGAGCGCGAGACGGGGATGCCGATGCCGTCCGGCACGGCGCCAAGACCGCCATCGGCGACGTAGTAGAGGCTATAATCCGGCACATAGGCCACGCCCATGGGGCGAGTGGTCGGCTTGGCCGCCAAGGGGATGCGCACTTCCGCCACCGCCTCCGGCAGCACCCCGGCGTGCGCCGGTGCGCCGGCCGCAAGCGCGAACACGGCCAGTGTGATAGAAAGTCGTTGCCTGAAGTTCATGACTGCCCCCGTTAGCAAGACTTGAAGAAAGCGAGATTTTAACCCGTCATGCCCCAGGAAAATCAAGGCCGCCAGCGGCCGCCGCACCTTCTGGCGTGCATTTCCGGGCATGGCTACGGCCATCTGGCGCAGACCGCGCCGGTGCTCAACGCGTTGCGCCGGCGCCTGCCCGACCTGCTGCTCAGCGTGCGCAGTGCGCTGCCGCTACCGCTGCTGCGCGCGCGCATCGATGGTCCGTTCCAGTATCTGCGCGACGGCAGCGACACCGGCATGGCGATGTCCTCCGCCCTCGAGGTCAAGGTACAGGAGAGTGCCGAAGCCTACCAGCGCCTGCACCGCGACTGGGGGCTGACAGTGATGCGCGAGGCGCAGACGCTGCGCGAATTCGGGGCGGACTTCGTGCTGGCCAACATCGGCTACCTGCCGCTGGCCGGCGCCCGCCGCGCCGGTATCCCCTGTGCGGCCATGAGCTCGCTCAACTGGGCCGAC
>JBBILG010000002.1:0-52468 GCA_037445085.1 Methylobacillus sp. | reverse complement strand
AGCGCGCTCAACTGGGCCGATATCTACACCCACTATTGCGCCGCGTTTTCCGGTGCCGTGCATGTGGGCGAACAGATGCGGCACGCCTACGCCAACGCCCTGGCCTTTCTGCAGCTCACGCCCGGCATGTCCATGCCCGATCTCGCCAACCGCATCGCCATCGGCCCGGTGGCCCGCATCGGCTGCCAACGGCGCGAGCACATCAACCGCGAGCTGGCGCTGGAGCCGGGCACCCGGCTGGTGCTGATCAGCCTGGGCGGCGTCGAAGGGCGTCTGCCGGTGGAACGCTGGCCGCGCATCCCCGGCGTGCGCTGGCTGGTGCAGGCCGGTTGGCGCGTCAGCCACCCGGACGCCTGCAACCTGGAGGCGCTGGACATGGATTTCAGCGACATTCTCGCCAGTTGCGATGCCTTCCTCTGCAAGCCGGGCTACGGCAGCTTCGTCGAGGCCGCCTGCTGCGGCGTGCCGGTACTCTACGCCAGCCGCCCGGACTGGCCGGAAACCCCTTACCTCACCGCCTGGCTGCACGCCCACGCCGTCGCCGCGGAAATTCCCCACAACCGGCTGGAAGCCGGCGACCTCGCCGCCCCGCTGCAGGCGCTCTGGCAGGCCGAACGCCCGCCCCGCCCCACGCCGGACGGCGCGGAGCAGGCGGCCGACTGGCTGGCGCACCAGCTCGCCGTCGCCGGCCGGCCCGCATGACGGCGCGGGCCCGCTGCCGGCCGGAAACTGCAAGCACGGGCTTTGCGTTATAATTCTCCAGGTTGGCGATTGCCCACTCCTCATACCTCACAGGCTCAATGATCAAGAAACTGCTGCAACGCGTCTTCAAAGGCAAGAACCAGCACCCCGCCGAGATTCCGCACGCCGTGGCCAAACGCTATCCCCGCGAACAGCACGGCATCAATCGCAAGCACATCAGCAACGCCGCACTGAAAACGGTGCACGCCCTGCACGAGGCCGGCTTTGCCGCCTTCATCGTCGGCGGTGCGGTGCGCGATCTCATCCTGCAGCACCCGCCCAAGGATTTCGACGTCGCCACCGACGCCACGCCGGAACAGGTGCACCGCGTCTTCCGCCGTTCCCGCATCATCGGGCGCCGCTTCCGCCTGGTGCACGTGATGTTCGGAAACGAGACTGTCGAGGTCTCCACTTTCCGCGGCAGCCATCTTGCCGACAACGGTGAATCCCAAGTGGCAGAAAGCGGGCGCATCCTGCGCGACAACGTGTATGGAACCCATGCCGAGGACGCCTGGCGCCGCGACTTCACCGCCAATGCACTCTACTATGACCCGGAAAGCGAGGAGGTGTGGGATTTCGTGCACGGTCTGCCCGATACCCAGGCCGGCGTGCTGCGCATCATCGGCGACCCGGAAACCCGCTACCGCGAAGACCCGGTGCGCATGCTGCGCGCCGTGCGCCTGTCCGCCAAGCTGGGGCTCAAACTGCACCCGCCCACCGAGAAGCCCATCCCGCGCCTCGCCGACCTTCTGCACGACGTGCCCGCCGCGCGCCTGTTCGACGAAATGCTCAAGCTGTTCCTCTCCGGCCATGCCATGGAAAGCGCCGACGCGCTGCGCGCGCACGGCCTGCACCACGGTCTGCTGCCCTTGCTGGACGTGGCGCTGGAGCAGCCGCTGGGGCAACGCTTCATCACGCTCGCCCTCAAGAATACCGATGAACGCGTGCAGGCCGACAAGCCGGTCTCGCCTTCCTTCCTGTTCGCCTGCCTGCTCTGGCACGAGGTGTTGGCGGCCTGGCAGCGCCATCAGGAGGCGGGGGGGAAACCGATCCCCGCGCTGGTGCAGGCCATGCACGAAGTGGCCGACATCCAGGCGGAAAAGCTTGCCATCACCCGGCGCTACAGCGTCGGCATGATGGAGATCTGGGCCCTGCAGCCGCGCTTCGAGCAGCGCGCCGGGCAGCGCCCCTACCGGTTGCTGGAAAATCCGCGCTTCCGCGCCGGCTACGATTTTCTGCTGCTGCGCTGCCAGAGCGGTGAGGCACCCATGGAACTGGCGGACTGGTGGGATCGCTTCGCCCAAGCGGACGCCGAGCAGCGCGCCGCCATGCTGCTGCCCGACACCGCCCCGAAAAAGCGCCGCCGGCGCCGCAGCCGCAGCAAGCCGGCCGCCGAAGCCGCCTCGGCATGAGCCATCGCGCTTTCATCGCGCTGGGCAGCAACCTGCACGACCCCCGCCAACAGGTGCTGCGCGCCCTCAGGGAACTGGACGCGCTGCCGGGCACCCGGGCGGTTGCGCGCTCCTCGCTGTACCGTACCGCGCCGGTGGGCTACGCTGACCAGCCCGACTTCATCAACGCGGTCGCCGAAGTGTGCACGCGGCTTGCGCCGCACGAACTGCTGCGCCGGCTGCTGGCGCTGGAAGTCGCCCACGGCCGCGAACGGCCGTTCCCCGACGCGCCGCGCGTGCTGGACCTCGACCTGCTCATGATGGACGACCTGGCGCTCCGGGACGATACCCTCACCCTGCCGCACCCGCGCATGCACGAGCGTGGCTTCGTGCTGCTGCCGCTCATGGAAATCGCCCCGGAGCTGATCATCCCCGGCCGTGGCCCGGTGGGCGAGCTGGCGCAGCGGTGCGCCGGCCAGGGCGTGGAGAAACTGGCCGCATGAGCCTCACGAAACGATACCCCTACATCGTCATCGAGGGGCCCATAGGCAGCGGCAAGACGACCTTGGCGAGGAAGCTGGGGGAACGCTTCGACGTGGACCTGCTGCTGGAGGACGCCGGCGCCAACCCCTTCCTGCCGCGTTTCTACCAGGATGCCGCGCGCTACGCCCTGCCCACGCAGTTGTTCTTCCTGTTCCAGCGTGCCGGGCAGGTGCGCGCGCTGTCCCAGCGCGACCTGTTCGGTCGCACCACCATCGCCGATTTCTTCCTGGAAAAGGATCCGCTGTTCGCCCGCCTTAACCTCAACGACGAGGAATACGCGCTCTACCGGCGGATCTACCAGCACCTCGAACTGCAAGCCACCACGCCGGACCTGGTGATCTATCTGCAGACGCCGGTGGAGACCCTCGTGAAACGGGTGGAGAAGCGCAGCATCGCCTATGAGCAATCCATCTCGCACGGCTACCTGGCGCGCCTTGCGGAAATCTACAGCGATTTCTTCCACCACTATGACGCCGCCCCGCTGCTCATCGTCAACAACGAATACCTCGACTGCGCGAGCAGCGAGGAGGCGCTCGACCTGCTACTGCAACGCATCGAGAACGTGCGCGGACGCCGCGAGTATTTCAACCCGAGAATGGCGGCATGACCCTGGACGACCTCGCGAGAATGCGGGCAGGCGGCGAGAAGATCGCCGCGCTCACCTGCTATGACGCCAGCTTCGCCACGCTCATGGAGCAGGCTGGCGTGGACGTGCTGCTGGTGGGCGACTCACTGGGCATGGTGCTGCAGGGCGCGCCGGACACCTTGGGCGTGAGCATGCAGGATATGTGCTACCACACCCGTTGCGTGGCGGCCGGCGGCCGGCGCGCGCCCATCGTGACAGACATGCCCTGGGCCAGCGACGCCGACCCGGCCCGGGCCCTGGACAACGCGCGCCGGCTGCTGGCGAGCGGTGCGCACATGGTCAAGCTGGAAGGCGGCAAGGCCGATGTGGTGCGCGCGCTCACGGCGCACGGCATCCCGGTGTGCGGTCATCTCGGCTTCACCCCGCAATCGGTGCACGAACTGGGCGGCTACAAGGTGCAGGGGCGCGACGAAACGAGCGCCCGGCGCATCCTCGCCGATGCCCTGGCGCTGCAGGAAGCCGGCGCCACCCTGCTGGTGCTGGAAATGGTTCCGGCCGCCCTGGCCCGGCAAGTGACCGAGTCCCTGGCCATCCCCACCATCGGCATTGGCGCCGGACCCGACTGCTCCGGCCAGGTGCTGGTGCTGCACGACATGCTGGGCATCTACCCCGGCCGGACGCCGCGCTTCGCGCGCAATTTCCTGCGGGATGCGGGCAGCGTGCAGGCGGCACTGGCGGCTTACGTGCGGGCGGTGAAGGAACGCGGCTTCCCGGCGGCGGAGCACTGCTTCTGATGGACCTCATGACGACCGCCATCGCATTGCGTGCACGGCTGCGGGAAGCCGGCCGCATCGCCTTCGTGCCCACCATGGGCAACCTGCACGACGGCCACATTTCACTGGTACGGCAGGCGCGCGGGCTCGGCGACACGGTGGTGGCCAGCATCTTCGTCAACCCCTTGCAGTTCGGCGTCAGCGAAGATCTGGCGAGCTACCCGCGCACGCTCGCGGCCGATTGCGACAGGCTGGCGGCGGCCGATTGCGACGTGGTGTTCGCACCGAGCGAGGCCGAACTCTGCCCGACTCCGCAGACCGTGCTGGTGCGGCCGCCCGCCATCGCCGACGATCTGTGCGGCGCGTACCGGCCCGGCCACTTCGCCGGCGTGTGCACGGTGGTGGCCAAGCTGTTCAACATGGTGCAGCCGCAGGTGGCGGTGTTCGGCCGCAAGGATTTCCAGCAGCTCTTCATCCTGCGCGAGATGGTGCGACAACTGGCATTCCCGGTGGAGATCGCGGCCGGCGACACGGTGCGCGAGGCGGACGGGCTGGCCATGAGTTCGCGCAACGGCTACCTCGGTGCGGACGAGCGTCGCGAGGCGCCGCGTCTCTACCGCACGCTGCAGCAGGTGGCAGAGGCCGTCCGCAGCGGCGGCCGCGATTTCGCCGCCATCGAGGCGCAGGCCGTGCACGCCCTCGCCCGTTCCGGCTGGAGCGTGGACTACATCTCGGTGCGCAGCGCGGATACGCTGCTGCCCCCTGCCGCCGGCGAACGCCGGCTCGTCGTCCTCGGCGCCGCCCGCCTGGGGCGCACCCGCCTCATCGACAACATCGAGTTTGCGGTATAATTCACTTCCTTTTTTGCATCAACGGGATACATGCAGCCATGCAAAGAACCATGCTCAAGTCCAAGCTGCACCGGGTGCGCGTGACGCACGCCGAGCTGGAATACGAGGGTTCGTGCGCCATCGACGAAGCGCTGCTGGAAGCGGCCGACATCCGCGAGTATCAGCAGATCGAGATCTACAACGTCAACAACGGCGAGCGCTTCACCACCTACGCCATCCGCGCCCGGCGCGACTCCGGCATCATCTCGGTCAATGGCGCCGCGGCCCGCAAGGCCGCGCCCGGCGACATTCTCATCATCTGCACCTATGCCGCCTACAGCGAGCTGGAGCTGGGAAAGTTCAAGCCCGAACTGGTCTACGTGGACGCGCGCAACCGCATCAAGAGCAGGAGCAACGCCATCCCGGTGCAGGCCGCGAAGGCGGAAAAAAAACGGCAGCCCGGGCTGCCGTTTTTTTTCCGCCTTCGCACGGGATCTCACACCTTGAACTTGGACACCAGTTCGTTGAGGCCGCCCGCCTTCTGGCTGAGTTCCTGCGACATGCTGTGGAAGACGTTGGCCTCCTCCGCATTCTGCCTGGACAGGCCCTCGATGTAGGTCACCGCCTCGGTGATGCCGCTGGCGGCGGCTTCCTGATGGGCGGTCAGGGTCGCGATGGTATCGGACATGGTGACGATTTCCTGCACCGCGTCGACGATGCCATTGAGCGCATTCTCCGCGGCCTTGGCGCTGCTGGCGGCAGCATTGGCATCCTGCTGTTTTTCCGCCACGGTGCGCGCCACCTGGGCCGACTTGCCCTGCAGCGAGGTGATGATCTGGGTGATCTCCTCGGTGGACTTGCTGGTGCGTTGCGACAGGTTGCGCACCTCGTCCGCCACCACGGCGAAGCCACGCCCGGCCTCGCCGGCGCGCGCCGCCTCGATGGCAGCGTTCAGCGCGAGCAGATTGGTCTGTTCGGAAATGTCGCGGATTACCTGCATGACCGAGCTGATCTTGTTGATTTCGTCCTGCAAAGAGGTGATGGAAGCGGCGATGCCCTGCACGTCGTTGGAGATGGTCTCCAGCGAGCGTATGGTCTCGCCCACCACCTTGCTGCCGCCGACCGCGGCATTGTTGGCCTCCTTGGCGAAATCCGCGACCTGGGCCGCCTTGGCCGACACCTCCTTCACCTGGCTGGCAAGCTGCAGGATGCTGGCGGCGATCTGATGGGTGTGTTCGCCCTGTCTGGCGATGGCTTCCTTGGTGCGCAGGGCGGTGGCGCTCATCTGGTCGGCGGCCGCCCCCAGCTCGTGCGAGGTGGCGGTGACGCCGCCGATCAGCTTGGACACGCCGCGCCGCGCGGTGTCGGATTCATACGCCATCCAGGCAAAATCGTCGATGCCGTCCAGCTTGAACTTGATCGACAGATCGCCCGAGGCAATGGTCTGCAGGTTGCGCGCGATGGCCTCGGCACGGCGCGCGGAACGGATGCCGAACCACAGCGCGGTGAGCGCATTGAGTACCAGGAAAGTGATGAATACCGGCAGGGTGTTGTTGAAATACATTACGGTCAACCCGATCGCTACCAGGAAGGAAAGGATCAGGAACTGCTTCTTTAGGTTGAAGCGCTGTACTATCTTTTCCAGGATGTTGATGTTCATGGCCGTCCGTCGTTGCAGCAGTTTGTCGTTATCTGCGGAAAATGGCGCGCGCGGGCGCGCGCCTAGCACGGCATTTTATCCATTTTTGGCCGGGCGCCAACCTTTTTATTGGGGGTTTTGATTGGGGGGTGATCGGCCGGCGCATGCAACAGCGGCCCGATGTCCAGCGCCTGCGCGGCGGTGCGGAAATCGTCAGGCACGGGAAGATGGGGTACCAGCCCCAGGCAGGGAGCCGGCAGCATGGCCCGCAACGTCTCGATGTTCTCGTCGGCGACCGGCATGTGCGCATCGACGCGGTTGCCCACCCAGCCGGCGAGCCGCAGGCCGCGCGCGGCGATGGCCTCGGCCGTCAGCAGGGCATGGTTGATGCAGCCCAGACGCAGGCCGACCACCAGCACCAAGGGCAGGTCGAGCAGGCGGACGAGATCCGCGGTATCCCGCTTCGCGTCGAGTGGCACGCGGAAGCCGCCCACCCCTTCCACCACCAAAAAGTCGAGCGCCTGCCGCGCCTGGCCGACCGCCTCGCGGATGACCTCCGCATCGATGGCAACGCCGGCCTGTCGCGCGGCGATGTGCGGCGCCACCGGCGGCTCAAACGCATACAGGTTGACGAGCCCGTCGACGAGCCGCCCGCCGCTCGCCGCGCGCAGCAGTTCGGCATCCTCGGAGAGCAACCGGCCGTGTTCGCGCCAGCAGCCGGAGGCCACCGGCTTCATGCCGGCGCTGGAGAGCCCCCGCATCGCAGCGGCATGCACCAGGGCCGCGCTCACCAGGGTCTTGCCGACACCGGTGTCGGTGCCGGTGACGAAGACGGCATGACTCATGTCCTGCTCCTGCGGTATAGCGTGACCGGAACGCTGCCATCGGACTGGTGCACGCCGCCGGATTCCGGCTTCCAGGCGTGGCCGTAGACCACCTCGAAGGTCGCCGGCAGCTTGCCGTCGCGGCGGAACGCCTCATAACGCTCGGCCAGGCCGCGCAGGAATCCCTTGCCTTCCAGCCCGCGGCGGCGCCCCGCGGCGGCGTTGTGCGCGCCGATGGCCTTGAGGTCGCGCATCACGCCCAGCACGTCGTCGTAGGTCAGCACGAAATGTTCCACGTCCAGCACCGGAGCGCCGAAACCGGCGCGCACCAGGGCATCGCCGATGTCGTGCATGTCGATGAAGCGACTGACGTGCACGTGGCCGGGATCCACCGCGCTCGCCTTGCGCAGCTCCTTCAGGGTGTCCGGTCCAAAGGTGCTGAACATGAAGAGGCCGCCCGGACGCAACACGCGCGCAAGACCGCTGAAAGTGGCATCGAGATCGTTGCACCACTGCAGGGCGAGATTGGACCACACCATGTCGATGCTGGTCGCGGCCAGTGGCAGGCGCTCCAGATCACCACAGACGGCCGGGCCGTCCCCTCCCAGCAGTCGCCACCACCACGGCAGCCGGGCGCGGCTCTCGCGCAGCATGCCCATGGCGATGTCCAGCGCGACGACGCGACTGTCCTTGTAACGCGCCGCCAGCGCGCGTGCGGCATGACCGGTGCCGGAACCGGCATCGAGGATGTCGCGCGGGGCGATGGTGAGATAGTCGAGCCGTGCCAGCATGCGCTCGCGCACCTCCCGCTGCAGCACGGCGGTGGCATCGTAGTGCGGCGCGGCACGGTCGAAGGAAGCACGCACGCGCGCCTTGTCGATGTGATAGAGGTCCATCATGACTCCAGAAATGCCCGCAGCCGCGCCACGAACGCCACCGGATGCGACAGGAAGGGCGCGTGCGAGGCTCCTCCGATGACGGCGAGTTGCGCCTGCGGCAGGCGCGCTGCCAGCCAGCGCGCCGCCGCCACCGGCGCCAGCGTGTCGCGCTCGCCGTGCAGCACCAGGGCAGGCTGGGCCATGCCGGCAACGGCGTCCCGCAGGTCGGCTTCCAGCAGCATGTCCAGCGCGGCCTGCAGTGCCTCGCGGTGCAGCGCCGGTTTCAGCGCGAAGCGCGCGCGCAGCGCACGAATCAGTTCGCGCGAGGATGTGCCGCCCATGGCCTGCAACGACAGGAAGCGGCCCATGGCGGCGGCAGGGTCCTGCATGACCTGCGCCGCGAACTCGCGGAACACCGCGGCGGTCACACCGTGCTCCCAGCCGTCGCCGTTGACGAAGCGCGGCGTGGCGCCGACCAGCACCAGCCGCCCCACCCGCTCGGGGCATTGCAGGGCCAACCGCATGGCGAGCTGGCCACCCAGCGACCAGCCGCATACGGTGGCCCGTTCCGGCAGCACGCCGATGAGTTCCGCCATCACCTGCGCCGCCGTGCCGGGCCGGCACGGCGGGCTGTCGCCCATACCGGGCAAATCCACCGCATGCACGCGGCAATGCGGCGCCAGGGCATGGGCGACGTCCTGCCACACGCCGCCGTGCATGCCCCAGCCATGGATGAGGACGAGGTCGCGCCCCTGTCCGGCGCTGGCCACGTGCAGGCTCATGGCGCCAGCCCGGCCGCGGCGGCGCGCAGTGCGTCGACCAGCCGCGCGACGTGCTCGGGCCGGTGCGCAGCGGACAGCGTGATGCGCAGACGCGCCGTGCCCTGCGGCACGGTGGGCGGACGAATCGCCGGCACCAGCAAACCTTCCCGCAGCAAGTGTGCGCTCACGCGCAGCGCCTCGTCGCCGGAGCCGACGAGTAGCGGCTGGATGGGCGTGGAGGAGGGCATGAGGCGCCAGCGCAGGCCCGTCAGCCCCTCGCGCAGTTGCCCGCTCAGCGCCTGCAGGCGGTCGCGCCGCCAAACCTCCTCGGCGATCAGGGGCAGAGCGGCCAGCAGCGCGGCGGACAGCGCCGGCGGTGCGGCAGTGGTGTAGGTATGGGTGCGGGCTTGCTGCAACAGGTATTCCACCAGCACCGCGTCGCCGGCGACGAAGGCACCGGCAACCCCTGCGGCCTTGCCCAGGGTGGCCATGTAGACGATGCGCGGATGGTGCACGCCGAAATGCTCCAGCGTGCCGCGTCCGTGTGCGCCCAACACGCCGAAACCGTGGGCGTCGTCGAGCAGCAGCCAGGCATCGAAACGCTCGCAGGCTTGCAGCAGTTGCGGCAGCGGGGCGATGTCACCGTCCATGCTGAACACGGCATCGCTGATGACCAGCTTGCGCCGCGCCGTGCTGCGCGAGAGCAGCCGCTCCAGGGCGGCGACGTCGCCGTGCGCATAGCGGTGCAGGCGCGCCCGGCTGAGCACGGCGGCGTCGTTGAGCGAGGCGTGATTGAGGCGGTCGGCGAACACGGCATCGTCGCGCCCGACCAGCGCATCCACCACGCCGAGGTTGGCCAGGTAGCCGGTGGAGAACAGCAGGGCGCGCGGCAGGCCGACGAAGCGCGCCAGCTCGGCTTCCAGCATCTCGTGCAGGCGGTGATGGCCGCTGATGAGGTGCGAGGCGCCGCTGCCGACGCCGTGTTCGGCGGCGGCCCGCTGCAACGCGGCGACCAGCGCGGGATGGCTCGCCAGACCGAGGTAGTCGTTGCTGCAGAAAGCCAGCAGCGGTGCACCGTCGACCCGCAATTGCGGTTGCTGGGGGCCATCCGCGACGCGGCGGCGGCGCAGCAGACCGGCGGCTTCGCGCTTGGCGAGCTCCCGCTGCAAGGGCTGGAAAGGAGAGGCTGGATTCAAAATCGTTTTAGCCACAGCGAACACGGAGGCCACAGGGCAACCATACCCGGCGCGGCGATGCCGCGCGCTCAACCCTCAGGGGCCAGGATCAATGCTATTCCGGCCGGATGCCCAGTTTGGCGAACAGCGCCCGGTCTGCTTCCACGTCGGGGTTGTCGGTGGTGAGCAGCTTCTCGCCGTAGAAGACGGAATTGGCGCCGGCGATAAAGCACAGCGCCTGCAGGGCTTCCGGCATGCTCTGGCGGCCCGCGGACAGGCGCACGTGGCTTTGCGGCATGATGATGCGGGCAACCGCGATGGTACGCACGAACTCGATGGGATCGAGCACCTCGGTACCGTTCCGCGGCGTGCCTTCCACCTGGGTGAGCAGGTTGATGGGCACGGATTCCGGTGGCCGCTCCATGTTGGCGAGCTGGGCGATGAGGCCGGCACGCTGGGCGCGCGACTCGCCCATACCGATGATGCCGCCGCAGCAGACGTGGAGGCCGGCCTCGCGCACGCGCTCCAGGGTATCCAGCCGGTCCTGGTAGGTGCGGGTGGTGATGACCTCGCCGTAGAATTCCGGCGCAGTGTCGAGGTTGTGGTTGTAGTAGTCGAGGCCGGCCTGCTTCAACTGCTCGGCCTGGCCTTCCCTGAGCATGCCCAGGGTGGCGCAGGTTTCCAGGCCGAGCGCCTTTACTTCCGCGATCATTTTCAGCACCGGCTCCAGGTCGCGCTGTCTGGGACCACGCCAGGCGGCACCCATGCAGAAGCGCGAGGCGCCATTGGCCTTGGCGGCGTGCGCCGCGACGACCACCTCGTCCAGCGCCAGCAGTTCCTCGTTGTCCACGCCGGTGTGGTAGCGCGCCGACTGCGGACAGTAGCCGCAATCTTCCGGGCAGCCCCCGGTCTTGATCGACAGCAGGGTGCTCACCTGTATCGCGTTGGGATCGAAATGCTGACGGTGTACCGTCTGCGCACGATAGACGAGGTCACTGAACGGCAGTTCGAACAGTTCGGCGATGGCGGCCACCGTCCAGCGTTCCGCGGCTGGCCTGGCCCTGGCCGGCCTGACGAAATCGACGGCAGATTCAAGCATGCCCCACCTCCACCGTCATGTCCTGCCAGTCTTCCCGACTGGCACGCAGGATGTCGCGGATGCCGAGGGGGATCACCGCCAGAATGGCGGCCGCCCACACCCACACCCAGAACACCGGCAGATTGAGCAGCCCCAGTGGCAGCACGCCCGGCACCCACTTGCTCATCTGCGGGGTGAAGTTGAGCACCACCACCAGCGTGCCGATCGCCCCGTAGAAGCGGTAGCCACCCGGATACAGGAAATCGCGCACGCGCTGGTTGGGGTGGTGGGCGATGGAGGCATGCACGAAAATCGATGCCGCGATCCACAGCAGGGTGGGAATGATGAAGGGCATCAGGCTCACGGCCGTGCAGGAGCAGATGTTGAACAACCTGGCGTCGCGTCGTTGTGCCGCAGCCGTGATGGTTTTCACTGGCATAATTGTAGACTCTCCTGTGGATGGCGGATTATAGCTTGTCAAATATGCTAGCGCAATTGGTTGACATTAGCTCAACAATTAAGCAATCCCTGCTGCCGCAACAATGCCTGCTGTGCGCCGGAGCGTCCGGGGCCCATGCCTTCTGTGCCGCCTGTTGCGCCGACCTGCCCTGGCATGACGCGCCAGCCTGCCCGGTGTGCGCGCTGCCAGCCCCGGGCGGGCAGGTGTGCGGCGCCTGCCTGCAACAGCCGCCTGCCTTCGACGCCACCGTTACCGTGCTGGATTACGCCTTCCCCGTCGATGCCCTGCTGCAGCGCTACAAGTACGACGGCCTGATCACCATGGCCGAGCCGTTGGCGGAGCTGCTGCTGACCGGCCTTGGCGGGCGCCCGCTGCCGGATGCCGTCATCCCCATGCCGCTGCATCCGCAGCGGCTGCGCGAGCGCGGCTACAACCAAGCGCTGGAAATCGCCCGTGTGGTGGCGTGCCGCCTGGACGTGACGCTCGCCACCCGCGCGTGCAGCCGCACGCGCCACACGCCGCCGCAGGCCGGACTCACGCTGGAGCAGCGCCGCCGCAACATGCGCGGCGTGTTCGCCTGCCAGGCCGACCTGCGCGGCCGGCATATCGCCCTGCTGGACGACGTCATGACCAGCGGCGCCAGTCTGGACGCCCTGGCGCGCGCAGTCAAGGCTGCCGGTGCCGCGCACGTGGAGTGCTGGGCCGTGGCCCGCACTCCGAGAACCTGACCCGCGTGTTGCAACCACGCGGGGCATCAATGGTTTTCCGCCTTCTGCTCGCGCCGCAGCAGGTCTTCCACCGCCGCGCGCGGTGCCTTGTCCTCGAACAGCACCTTGACCACCTCTTCGGTGATGGGCATCTCCACGCCCAGGGCGCGGGCGCGGTCGAGCACGGCGCGCGCGGTGTTGACGCCTTCCGCCACATGACCGAGCGAACCGATGATCTGCTGCAGGCTCTCGCCGCCCGCCAGACGCAGGCCCACCGTGCGGTTGCGCGAGGCGTCGCCGGTGCAGGTGAGGATGAGATCGCCGGCGCCGGCCAGTCCCATGAAGGTTTCCTGACGGCCGCCGAGGGCGAGACCGAAGCGGGTGATCTCGGCCAGGCCACGCGTGATCAGCGCGGCGCGCGCGTTGTTGCCAAAGCCCATGCCGTCGCTGATGCCGGCAGCGATGGCCATGACGTTCTTGACCGCGCCGCCGACGGCGACGCCGACCACGTCATCGGTGGTGTACACGCGCAGATGGCCGCCGTGCAGCACGGCGGCGGCGGCCCGTGCGAAGCCCTCGTCCCGCGAGGCCAGCGTCATGCCGGCGGGCAGGCCGCGCGCCACCTCGCTGGCGAAATTGGGACCGGACGCAATGCCCCACGGATGGCCGGCGGGCAGTTCCTCGGCGGCAAGTTCCGGCAACAGCTTGGCGCTGCCGGTTTCCAGCCCCTTGCAGGCCCATAGCACCGGCGCCCGGCAGCCCGACGCGCGGATGCTGCGCAGCACGTCGCGCAGGCCGGAAGTGGGTACCACTGACAGCACCATGTCGGCGCCGGCCAGGGCGGCGGCGAGATCGCTGCCGAGCTGCAGCCGTTCGGGGAAGGGGTAGTCGCCCAGGTAGCGCCGGTTGGCGCGTTCGGCTTGCATGGCGGCAACCTGGGCGGCATTGCGCGCCCACAGGGTGACGGGGTGCCGGTGGGCGATGTGAATGGCCAGCGCGGTGCCCCAGGCGCCCGCGCCGAGTACGGCGACGTTCATACGCCCCACACGTCGGTGACCCGCACGTAGCCGCTCAGCCCGTCGCGATGACGTACCCTGACCCAGCCGGGAGGGGCGACTTCCAGCAGTTCCAGCACCACGTCGCGGCCGGCACGGAACAGCGGCGGCGCCGAGACGTCGGCCGTCGCACGCACGTCGGCCTGCTCAACCCGCACCAGCACACAGCAACGATCCGTGAGGTGGGCGGCCTCGATCCAGGTGACGGCGCCGCCGGCGTCGCGCACCTTGATCCAGTCGCCAAGGTTGACCACCACCTCCAGCGGGTAGTGCTGGCTGACCACGTAGAGCTTCCTGCCCTGCGCGGACGGCGCGTCGTAGAGCACCGCGCGGGGCGCGGCGACGCTGCGAAAATCGGCCGCCCAGGCACCCGCCGGCAGCAGGAGGACCGCGACGATGGCGGCGATTTCAGTGCGCAGCTTCACCGGCGGCGGCCTGCTGCTGCCTCTGCTGGGCGTACAGCGCCTCGAAGTTGATCGGGTTGAGCAACACCGGCGGGAAGCCGGCGCGGGTGACCAGGTCGGACACCGTCTCGCGCGCGTAGGGGTAGAGAATGTTGGGGCAGGCCACGGCCAGGATGATCTCGATGTTGTCGCCGGGCACGTTGCGGATCTGAAAAATGCCGGCCTGATTCACTTCCACCAGGAACACGGTCTTGTCCTCGATCCTGGAAGTGACGGTCACGGTAACCACCGCCTCGTAGATGCCGTCGTCGATCTGGCTGGCGGCGTTGCGCAGCTCGATGCCGACCTGCGGCGCCTCGCGTTGCAGGAAGATCTGCGGCGCGTTGGGCACTTCCAGCGATGCATCCTTGACGTAGATTTTCTCGATGCCGAACACCGGGGCGTCCTGCTCCTGCCCGGCCGCCTGCGGCGCCTGGCCTTGCTGCTCTTCTGCCATGGGGATTCCTAATCAATGGGGTTGTGGATGGAAGCGGTCGATGAGCCCGCTATTCTAGCCGCTTATCCGCCGTTTTTAAAAGCCGCCCGCAAACCGCCCCGGTTTCGTGGCGGGCCGCGGCTTCACGAGGCCAGCAGCGCGTCCAGCTCGCCGGTACGGTCCAGCGCGCAGAGGTCGTCGAAGCCGCCGACATGGCGCCCGCCGATGTAGATTTGCGGCACGGTGCGGCGGCCGGTCCTTGCCATCATTTCGGCGCGCCGTTCCGGCTCGACATCGACGCGCACCCGGTCGATGTCGGTGATCCCCTTGCTCGCCAGCAGGCGCTCGGCGTGCCTGCAATAGGGGCAGTAGCCCGCCGTGTACATCAGGACGTGCGGCATGCTCCGTTCAATCCTTCACCAGCGGCAGATTGGCCTGACGCCAGGCATGGATGCCACCCTTGAGCACATAGACCCGCTCGAAGCCGGCGGATTGCAGCGTCGCGCAGACGCCAAGGGTGCGCACGCCGGACAGGCAGTTCACCAGCAGTGGTTTCTGCCGGTACTTCGCCAGTTCGTCCAGCCGCTCCTTGAGCCGCGCCAGCGGAATGTTACGGGCGTCGGCAATGTGGCCGGCGAGGAATTCCTTTTCCTCGCGCACGTCCAGCACCAGCGGATGCTCGCGGTTGATCAGCAGCACCGCCTCCTGCGGCGACAGTTCGCGCGCGCCGCTGCGGTTGAGCAGCGGCCACAGCAGCATGGCGCCGGAAATCACGGCCAGCAGTACCCAGACGATGTTGTTCAACAGAAAATCCAAGATCAGTCTCCTTGATGGGGGGATGCACACGCACCTGGTTCAGTTCTTCAGACCGAGCCGACCCAGTATCTTATCCAGCGGGCACCAGTTGGTGAAGCCGCTCTGCAACAGGTTGGCACCGACGAAGGCGGTGAACCACAGCCAGGACAGCCGGGTGAGATCCGCCTGACCGTGGACATGGGCCAGCGCCAGAGAAAGCAGGATGAAGAACCCGGCGACGCTGCGCACGACGCGGTTGATGGTCATGAGGCACTCCTCTCGAAGCGTTTGTAGTGGAAGGCGTAGTACAGCACCGGAATCACCACCAGGGTCAGCAGGGTGGATACCAGGATGCCGAAGATCAGCGAGATGGCCAGCCCGTTGAAGATCGGGTCGTCCAGGATGAAGAACGCGCCGATCATGGCCGCCAGGCCGGTGAGGACGATGGGCCTGGCGCGCACGCCGCCGGCACGGATCACCGCCTGCTGGAAGTCTGCACCTGCCGCCATCTGCTGGTTGATGAAATCCACCAGCAGGATGGAGTTGCGCACGATGATACCGGCCAGCGCAATCATGCCGATCATGGACGTGGCGGTAAACTGCGCGCCCAGGAGGGCGTGGCCGGGCATGACGCCGATCACGGTGAGCGGAATCGGCGCCATGATGATGAGCGGCGTGAGATACGAACGGAACTCGGCCACCACCAGGAGGTAGATGAGGATCAGCCCCACCGCGTAAGCCAGCCCCATGTCGCGGAAAGTCTCGTAGGTGATCTGCCACTCGCCGTCCCACTTGATGCTGTAGCCGGCATAAGGATCTGCCGGCGGGGCGATCCAGTGCTCGCGCAAGGTCCCGCCCTCCGCCAGGGGCATGCCCCGGAGGGTGGAACGGATGTCGAACATGCCGTACAAGGGGCTGTCCAGCTTGCCCGCCACGTCGCCCACCACATAGACCACCGGCAACAGGTCCTTGCGGTGGATGGTCTGCTCGCGCTGCCGGGGCTGCGCCTCCACCAGTGCCGACAGCGGCACCAGCGCGCCATCGCGGGCACGCACCCGCAGCTTGAGCAGCTCGTCCAGGTCGTTGAGACGTTCCGGCGGCAGGGCGATGCGCACCGGCACCTCGTACTTGGCGCCCGGACTGTGCAGGGGCGTCACGTATTCGCCGGAGAGCGCCATCCTCACGGTCTCGACGATGTCCTTCTGCGACACGCCCAGCAGCGTGGCCTTGGTCTGCTGCACGCGCAGCAGCAGCCTTTCCGCATCCTCCTCCACGCTGTCGTCGATGAACACGATGTCGGGAGTCTCTTCGAAGGCGCGCCGCACCTGCCTGGCCACGCGCATCTGCCCTTCGTGGTCGGGCCCGTAGATTTCGGCGACGATGGGCGACAAGACCGGCGGGCCGGGCGGCACCTCGACGATCTTGAGGTCGGCGCCATGGCGGTCGGCGATGCGTTCGAGTTCCGGGCGCACGGCGCCGGCGATCTCGTGGCTTTGCCGCTCGCGCTCGCGCTTGCCGACCAGGTTGACCTGGATGTCCCCCACTTCCGGCCCGCTGCGCAGGAAGTACTGGCGCACCAGGCCGTTGAAGTGAATGGGCGAGGCGGTACCAGCGTAGGCCTGGTAGTCGGTCACTTCCGGCACCGTGGCGAGGTAGGCGCCCATGTCACGCAGCACCGCCGCGGTCTTTTCCAGCGGCGTGCCCGCCGGCATGTCCACCACCACCTGAAACTCCGACTTGTTGTCGAACGGCAGCATCTTCAGCACCACCAGCTGCAGGGCTGCGAACGACAGCGACAGCCCGATCAGCAGCAGCACCGCCAGTCCGAGCAGGCGCCGCCGCATCCTGCCGGCGGCGCCGCCGAGGAAGGGCATGAGCAGGCGCTGGAATACGCGTTGCAGGCGATCCTCGCCGTGCGCCTGCGCGGGGACGTGCGCCGCATGCCGGCCGAGCAGCTTGCAGCTGAGCCAGGGCGTGACGACGAAGGCAATGGCGAGCGAGATGAGCATGCCGAAGCTGGCATTGATGGGGATGGGGCTCATGTACGGCCCCATCAGGCCGGAGACGAAGGCCATGGGCAAGAGCGCGGCGATCACGGTCAAGGTGGCGAGTATGGTGGGGCCGCCCACTTCGTCCACCGCATCCGGGATCACTTCGGTCAAGGAACGGTGCGGCTCCATCTGGCGACGACGATGAATGTTTTCGACCACCACGATGGCATCGTCGACCAGAATGCCGATGGAGAAAATCAGCGCGAACAACGACACGCGGTTGAGGGTGAAACCCCACGCCCAGGAAGCGAACAGCGTCGCCGCCAGCGTGAGCAGCACCGCCGCGCCCACCACCACCGCATCGCGCCGGCCCAGCGTGAACAGCACCAGCAGCACCACCGAGCCGGTGGCGAGAACCAGCTTGCCCATCAGCGTCATCGCCTTCTCGTTGGCGGTTTCGCCGTAATTGCGCGTCACCGTGAGTTCCACGCCGTCCGGGATCAGCGTGCCGCGCAGCTGCTCGGCGCGTTCGATCACGGCGCGGGCGATGTCGACGGCATTCTCGCCCGGCTTCTTGGCGATTGCCAGCGTCACTGCGGGGAACTCGCCGCGCGCGGCGATGCCCTTGCCGGCAGCCGCTTGGCCGGTGCCCAGCCAGACGTAGCGCTCCGGCTGCTCGGGGCCATCCACCACCTCGGCGACATCGGTGATGAACACCGGCTTGCCGTCGTGCACCCCCAGCATCAGTCTGCGCACGTCGTCGGCGCCGGCAAGGAAAGTGCCGGTCTCCACCAGGATTTCGCGGTTGTCCGTCACCAGGCGTCCGGCCGGCAGCGCGGCGTTGGCGGATCGCAGCGCGTCGCGCACATCCTGCACCGACACACCGTAAGACACCAGGCGTGTCGCGTCCAGCAGCACGCGCACCGCGTTGCCCGGGCCACCGATGGTACTGACCTCGCGCACGCCGGCGATGCGCTTGAGTTCGATTTCCATCGCGTGGGCCACGCGCTCCAGATCGAAGGCGCCGCGCGCGGGATCGTCCGTCCACAAGGTGAGCGCGACCACCGGCACGTCGTCGATGCCGACCGGCTTGATCACTGGCTTGCCCGCGCCCAGCACGGGCGACAGCCAGTCGCCCCTGGACAGCACCGTATCGTAGAGTCTGACCAAGGCTTCGGTCTGATCCTCGCCCACCTCGTACTGCACGGTGATGATGGCCATGCCCGGTCTCGACACCGAATAGACGTGCTCGACGCCATGGATGCGGGAGAGCACCTGCTCGCCGGGGATGCTGACGAGACTCTCCACCTCGCGGGCCGAGGCGCCGGGGAAAGGCACGAAGACGTTGGCCATGGTGACGTCGATCTGCGGCTCCTCCTCGCGCGGCGTCACCAGCACGGCGAACAGGCCGAGCAGCAGGATGGCCAGGGCCAGCAGCGGGGTCAGTTGCGACTGCAGGAAAGTGCGGGCGATGCGCCCGGAAATGCCCGGACCGCCCACGTCAACGCGCCCGCTTCAGGTACATGCCGGCCTGCACCGCATCCAGCGCGACGCGCTCGCCGGGGCTGAGACCGGCCAGCACCTCGGTGTGACCATCCCCTTGCGGAGAACCCAAGCGCACCTGACGCAGCTGCAGGCGCTCGCCCTGCACCACGTAGACGGCCGTCACTTCGCTGCGGCGCAGAATGGCGGTGGCGGGCACCAGCAGGCGCCGCGTTTCGCCGACGGCGAAATGGACGCGGGCGAACATGCCGGGATGGATGCCGGCCGCGTCGCGCGGCAGCGCAAGCCGCACCTGCGAGACGTGGGTGCGGCTGTCGGCGGCCGGCAGCACGGTGATGGACGTGGCGTCGATCCAGCGGCCGGACTCGCTCAGCTCGATGCTGGCACGGCCGGCGTGACGCACCGCTTCCAGACGTTCCTGCGGGACGGATGCCACCACCCTGAGGGTGGCGGGATCGAACAGAGTGAGCAGCGGGCGGCCCAGGCTGGCCATCTCCCCCACCTGCGCGAGACGCGCCGAGACTAGGCCGCCGAAAGGCGCGGTGATGGTGGCAAAGCCCCGCGCGGTGGAGGATTGCGCCACCTCCGCCCCGGCCGCGGCGAGCCGGGCCTGCGCCGCCTTGTACTGCGCCTCGGCGCCATCCAGCGCCGCCGCGCTCATGAAGTTGCGCGCCACCAGCCGCTGCGCGCGCTCGTACTGCTGCCTGGCATCGGCCAGGGCGGCCTCTGCCTGCGCCACCCGGGCCTGGTTGCCGGCGATGCTGTTCCTCGCCTCGCTGTCGTCGATGCGCACCAGCACCTGGCCCGTCCTCACCGTATCGCCGGCATCCACCGTTAGCGTCACGATGCGGCCGGCCACTTGGGCGGCCAGGGTGGATTCGCGCCCCGCCTCCACCACCGCCTCGACCGAATAGACGCTGCCCACCGGGCGCAGCGCCACCTCGGCCGTGGCGAAGGGCAGCGCTGCCAGGGCCGGCTCTGGCAGCAACATCAACAACAGCATGGCGTGTTTCATCATCAAGCGGTCCCGAATTTCTTAATTAGAATATTCTAATATACTAAGAAACTCAAGCACCATGTCGGACACGGCTGCCGACGGCATCAGTCGCCGCTGCAGAACACGTCGCGCATCAGGCCGATCAGCCTGAGCGTGCGCGGGTCTCCGACCCGGTAATAGACGCGGTTGGCATCCTTGCGCGTGCGCAGGACGTCCTTGTCACGCAGGATGGCAGATGCTGGGAGATGTTGCTCTGGGTGGTGCCGACCATTTCCACGATGTCCTGCACGCTTTTCTCCTGGTCGCCCAGCACGCACAGTATCTTCAGGCGCAGCGGATGGGAAATCGCCTTGAGCGCGCGGGCGGCGAGTTCGATGTGCTCGTCGCGGTCGATGAGTACGGAGTCCAGCGTCTTCTGCATTCAAAGTCTCGGCGCGGCCGGCTGCAGGTCGGGCATCCCCTCCGACGGCCTTGTGCATCCCTGCGAATTGGATTGCTAGCCAGGCCCAGTATAATGTAAAAGCCCTTGAAACCTAATAGAATGGCTATCGTCTGGAACCATAGCGACCCGCCCCCAGCCATCATGAAAGTCACGCCTGCCCTTCTGCTCATCCTCGACGGTTTCGGCCATTCCGAGGACATGACCGACAATGCCATCGCCCAGGCACGCAAGCCCCACTGGGACCGCTACTGGGCGCGCTACCCACACACCCTGATCGACGCCTCGGAGCACGCGGTCGGCCTGCCGGCCGGGCAGATGGGCAATTCCGAGGTCGGCCACCTCAACATCGGCGCCGGGCGCGTGGTCTATCAGGATTTCGAGCGCATCAACCGCGCCATCGAGACCAGTGAGTTCACCAGCAACCCCGCGCTGACCAGCGCCGTGCAGACCGCCAAGGCCAACGGCTGCGCCCTGCATATCTTCGGCCTGCTCTCCGGCGGCGGCGTGCACAGCCACGAGACGCACATCCATGCCATGCTGCGCATGGCGGTGCAGGCCGGACTGGACAAGGTTTACGTGCACGCCTTCCTGGACGGGCGCGACACGCCGCCCAGAAGCGCGGAGCAGTACCTGCGCAACCTGGAGGCGCAGTGCGCCGCCACCGGCGGCCGTATCGCCGGCATCGTCGGCCGCTACTACGCCATGGACCGCGACAAGCGCTGGCCGCGCGTGGAAGCGGCCTATCACCTCATCGCCTGCGGCGAAGGCGAATTCGCCGCCGAGTCCGCCCTGGCGGCACTGGAGGCCGCCTACGCCCGCGGCGAGAGCGACGAGTTCGTCAGGGCCACCACGGTCGGCCCGCCAGTGACGGTGGAGGATGGCGATGTCATCGTGCACATGAACTTCCGCGCCGACCGCACGCGTCAGTTGATGCGCGCCTTCGTGGACCCCGACTTCGCCGAATTCCCGCGCCGGCGCGTGCCCCGGCTGGGCGGCTTCTACACCCTCACCCAGTACAACCGGGACGACCCGGCGAGTCGCATCGCTTTCCCGCCGCAATCCATCCGCAACACCTTCGGTGAATACATCAGCGGGCTGGGGCTCACCCAGTTGCGCATCGCGGAAACGGAGAAATACCCGCACGTGACCTTTTTCTTCAACGGCGGCGAGGAGCACGTCTATCCCGGCGAGGACCGCATCCTGGTGCCGTCGCCGCAGGTGGCCACCTATGATCTCAAGCCGGAGATGAGCGCCTTCGAGGTTACCGACCGGCTGGTGGAAGCCATCCGCAGCCGCAAGTACGATGCCATCATCTGCAACTACGCCAACGCCGACATGGTGGGTCATACCGGCGATCTCAATGCGGCGATCCGCGCCATCGAGGCGCTGGATGTCTGCCTCGGGCGGGTGGTGCCGGCCATGCTGGATATCGGCGGCGAGATCCTCATCACCTCCGACCACGGCAACGCGGAGTGCATGCACGACCCCGCCAACCAGCAGGCGCACACCCAGCACACCACCAATCTGGTGCCGCTCGTCTATATCGGCCGCGCGGCGCGGCTGGTCGAGGGCGGCGCGCTGTGCGACATCGCCCCTACCCTGCTTTCCATGATGGGGCCGCCGCAACCCGCGGAAATGACCGGGCGCAGCCTGATCGCGTTCCAGGCCGCGCCGCTCGCGGCCCATGCCGGCTAGCTCATGTCCGCATCGCTGGCGCGCCTCGCCGCCGGCCTGCTGCTGGCCGTGCTGGGCGGCAGCGCCGCTTGGGCGAACAATCCGGCGACTTCCCGCCAGTCGCTGGACGAATTGCGCAACCGCATCGAGTCACTGCGCAAGGAGCTGGAAAACACGCAGGCTTCGCACTCCGAGGCCGCCGATGCGCTGAAGAAAAGCGAGCGCGCCATCAGTGAAGCCAGGCGCCGCCTGCACCACATCGACCGCCAGCGGGTCGCCAGCCTGCATGCCCTGGAGCGCCAGCAGGAGGAAAGGGTTCGCCTGGAAGAGGCCGTACGCGAACAGCAGCGGCAATTGTCGCAGCACTTCCACCGGCAGTATCTCGGCGGCCGGCCCGGCCATCTGCAACTGCTGCTCAGCCTGGAAGATCCCGCCGCCGCCGCGCGCGAACTGCGCTACCACGGCTATGTCGCCCGTGCCCGTGCCGCGCAGATCGCGGCATTGCAGGCTAATCTGGACAAGGTGGCGAAGCTCAACGAGGAAACCGCCGCCACGCTGGATGAAATCGCCGCGCTCCAGTCCGAGCAGGAACAGCAGCGCCGGCAACTGGAAGCGGAAAACCAGGATCGCAAGGAAGTGCTGGCCGGGCTGGCACAGCAGATTCGCGCGCAGCGCGGCGAAATCTCCAAGCTGCGGCGCGACGAGAAGCAGCTCACCGAACTGGTGAAGCGGCTGGCGCGGGTGGCTCCCGCTCCGCCCAGGCGCAGCACGCCGGCGCCGCTGCGCCGCAACGAGAGCCTTCCCACCCCCGAACTGGCCGCGGGCAGTTTCGCCGCACTCAAGGGCAAGCTGCGCCTGCCGGTACGCGGCGACATCGTCAACCGTTTCGGCGCGCTGCGCGCCGGCAGCGGCATTTCCTGGAAAGGGCTGTTCATCCGCGCCGCGGAAGGGGCGCCGGTGAAAAGCGTGGCCGCCGGCACCGTGGTGTTCGCCGACTGGCTGCGCGGTTTCGGCAACCTGCTCATCATCGACCACGGTGACGATTACATGAGTCTGTACGGCAACAACCAGACCCTGCTCAAGCAGGTCGGCGACGAAGTGCGCGCGGGCGACGACATCGCCGCGGTGGGCAACACCGGTGGCAACGAGACGTCCGGCGTGTATTTCGAGCTGCGCCACAGGAGCCAGCCGTTCGACCCGCTTCCTTGGAGCGTGCTCAGATGAGCAACCCGCTCACCCAGTCCTGTAGCAGCAACCCCACCAGATAGGCGAGCAGGGCGGCCGTGCCGCCGACGAACAGGGTCGCCAGCCCGGCGCGCAGCCGCGGCTGGCGCAGCACGCAGCCCTTGAGCACGCCAATGGCGAGGAAGGTGCAGGCGGTGGCCGCCATGCTCACCGGGAACATCCACGCGAACGGCATCCCCGGCAGCAGATAGGGCAGCAGCGGCAGCAGGCCGGCCGCGCAGAAACCGGCGAAGGTGGCGAGCGCGGCCAGTCCCGGCCGTGGCGGATCGAGACGCAGGCCCAGCTCCTCGGTGAGCATGGTGTCCACCCACAGTTTCCGGTCCTGGGTGATGCCGCGGACGATGTCCTCCAGCGTGGCGCCGCTGAAGCCCTTGGCCTGGAAGATCTGCCGCACCTCCTCGCGCTCGCCCTCCGGCACCTCGCGCACATGCATCTCCTCCACCCGGCGCGCCCGCGCCAGCAACTCGTGCTCGCTCCGGGCACGCTGATAATTGCTGGCGGCCATGCTGAAGCCGTCGGCGAGCAGGTTGGCACAGCCGAGCACGATGGCGACCTTGGCAGGCAAGCCGGCGCCAGCCGCCCCCGCCACCACGGCGAAAGTGGTGACGCAACCGTCGATGGCGCCCAGCACGGTGTCCCCCAGATAGCTGTTCTGTCTGGCAGCGGCCAGACGCCCCTCAATGGCGGCAGCCTCGTGCTGGGCGCGCAGGCCGCGCGGCACGCTCATACCGTCACTGCGCGCCGGCACCGCGCCCGCGGGGCGGCAGGTTCATAAGACCAGGCGCGGACCCGCTCACAGACGCGCCTCGAGGATGGCGGCGACCTCCTCGTCGGCAAGCACCAGCGGGTTGGTCTTCATGCTGCTGCCGCGGCAGTTGGCCACCACGCGCGGAATGTCGGCAGCAGTCATGCCGTAGCGGGCAAGCCGCGGCAGCCCGAGACGCTCCGTCCAGTCAGCGAGCAGCACCAGCAGGGCGGTGCGGGCGGCCTCGTCGGTGAGTTGCGGGGCGCGCGCGAGCAGGCGCCCCAGTTCGGCATACCTGGGCACCGCCGGGCTGTCCGGCGCGCGCCGGACGAGCGCGCGGATGTTCGCCTCGCTGCAGGCCGCCACCAGCGTCCCGCACACCACGCCGTGCGGCACGGGGAAGAAGGCGCCCAAGGGTGAGGCCAGCCCGTGCACCGAGCCCAGTCCCACCTGCGCCAGGGTGATGCCGGACAGCAGCGCCGCGTAAGCCATGCGGCGCCGGTGCGCGGCGAGGTCGCCCGCCCCGGCATGCCACGGCAGCAGGCTGTCACGCACCGCCGTGATGCCGGACAGCGCCAGGGCATCGGTGAACGGGTTGGCCCTGAGCGAGACATAGGATTCCAGCAACTGGGTGAGCGCATCCATGCCGTCGGCGGCGATCAGCGCCGGCGGGCAGGTGGCGAGCAGTTCCGGGTCGAGCACGGCATGGCGCGCCACCAATTGATCGTGCCGGAAGGATTTCTTGAAGCCGTGCTCGCCCCGCTCCGACAACACCGCGTTCCTGGTGGCCTCGGAGCCGGTGCCGGCGGTGGTCGGCACGGCGATGAAGGGCACCGAGGGGCCCTGATAGGGCAGTTCCGGGCCCACGCCTTCCAGGTAGTCCAGCACGCTGTTCTCCACGCACAGCAGCCCGGCGATAGCCTTGGCCGCGTCCAGCACGCTGCCACCGCCGATGCCGATGACCACATCGAAATCACCGTCGCGGAAGCGCTGCGCCGCGCCGTCCACCAAGGCGGGCGAAGGCTCGCCGCACACCGTCAGGTGAGCGTGTTCGAGGCCGCGCGCGGCAAGGCCGTCCAGCAGTTCCGGCCAGGCGGGGGAACTGACGAAGGAGGCAGCACCGGTCACCAGCAACGCGCGGCGGCCGTATTGCGCCGCCAGTTCCGGCAGGCGCCGGCGCGTGCCGTCACCGAAGGTGACGGCCGGCAGGGTGGCGATGGTGAAGGGGGGGATGTCCATGCGCTGCGTCAATCCTCGGGCAGCAGGCCGGCGTAGCGCACGCCCTGGCGCGGGCTTGCCATCATGGGGGCCACCGCGTCGCGCCACTTGCAGTAGTGCGCGGTCTCCTTGTGCGCCATGGCGTCCGCCTCGCTGACATAGGCCTCGTACAGCACGAAGCGGGTGGGGTCCTCGGCCGATTGCAGCACGTCGAAACGGCGATTGCCCGGCTCTCGCGCCGAATGCAGGTGGTTATCGCGGGTGGCCGCGATGAAGTCGGCGACATGCTCCGGCTTGATGTGGGCGTGCACCAGGGTGACAAGCATGCTCATGCTCCGATGATGTGCAGCAGCACGCGCCGCTCGTGGCCTGCACGGCGGTGTTCGTAGAGGAAGATGCCCTGCCAGGTGCCGAGCGCGGCGCGGCCGCCCAGCACCGGGATGGCGAGATGCGTCTGCGTGAGTGCTGCGCGCACGTGCGCGGGCATGTCATCCGGGCCTTCCACGGTGTGCGCGAACAGCGCATCGCCGTCCGGCACCAGACGCGCGAAGAAACGCTCCAGATCGGCGACAACGTCGCGGTCGTGGTTCTCGTTGATCAGCAGACTGGCGGAAGTATGCGGGATGTACAGCGTGAGCAAGCCCTCGCTCACGCCGGCACCGGCCGCCCACCCGCATACCTGGGGCGTGATGTCGTAGAGGCGGCGGCCGCGGGTGACCACGGAAATCTGGTGGGACAACTGGCGCATGGCATCGGGAAATTCATTGAGAAACCTGCATTGTAAGGGAAGCCTTTGCAGAAGTGAGCGGGCGGGATTGAAGCGCAATGTGCCCGCCGGCAAGCCGCCCATGGGGTGGCGTCAGGGCATGCAGCCTGCTCAAACAGGCTCTCAGCCCCGGCGCGTGAGCAGCGGCGACGGCTCGGTGATGTGCTCCTGGTAAGGGTGCGCGGTGTGTTCGTACAGCTCCAGCACCCGCTTCACGTAGCGGCGGGTCTCGGCATAGGGCGGCACGCCCTTGTGGCGGTCCACCGCCCCTTCGCCGGCGTTGTAGGCGGCCACCGCCAGGGTGACATCGCCTCGGTAATAGGACAGCAGCCAGCGCAGATAGCGGACGCCGCCGCGGATGTTCTGGGCGGCGTCGAAGGCGTCGCGCACGTTGAAGCGCTCGGCGGTCTCCGGGATGAGCTGCATCAGCCCCATGGCCGACTTGGGCGACACCGCGCGCACCTGGAAATTGGATTCCACCGTGATGATGGCCAGCACCAGGCGCGGATCGATGCCATACCACTCGGACAGGGTATGGACCAGTTGCACCACCCACATCTTCTTTTCCGGCAGGGTCTCCAGGAAACGCTCGATGTTGGTGACCCTGGCCTGCTGCACTGCTGCCACCGGCCGCGGCGCCGGCTCCGGCAGCACTGCCTCCAGCACGCATGGCGGCAGCCTGGAAGATGTCAGCTCGACGGTTTCCAGCATTTTCCGCGCCTCGTCATGGCCCTGTCCGGCGGCGACAGAAAACAGCGAGGCAGCCAGCTCGCGGCTCTCCGGCACGCCCTTGCCGAAGGCGTACTGCATGCCCAAGCGGTACTGCGCCTCGGCGCTACCCAGGCGCGACGCCTCGCAGTAGAGGATGGCCGCCTGCCAGGTGCCCTCGCGCTCGTCCTCCGTGCGCTCGTATGCCTGCGCGCGTTCGAGCAGGCTGCGCAGCAGCAGCGGCTCGGCGGAGAAATCCGCCGTGGCCGCGGTCGCAAGCCCGGCCTGCGACCCCAGCAAGGTCGCCAGCAGTACCGGCAGGCAGCGGAGCAGAAACATGCAGTTCGACACCATGGCGGATTAGGAGAACTGTCATCTTAACCCGATCCGGCCGGTGCGGCAGCATCCCTGCCTTACCACCACCAGGGACGCGGGTGGTAACAGGGGTGGCGCCAGTATGGATACGGCCAGAACGGGTCACAGCGGGGGTGGCTGCGCAGCTCGCGTCTCACCGTGTCCAGCTTCTGGCGATGTTCACGCTCGCGCCGGTTGATCTCGTCGGCAAAGCCGTCGCGCAGGGTCTGTTCGTGCGCGGCCTGCATGTGATCCAGCACCCTGGCGTCCACGCCGCGGCGGTGGAGTTCGATGGCCTGCGATGGGGTCAGCGCGTAGCGGGAGCCGCTCTCCCGGATTCTGGCGATGATGGCGTCCGCGCTCTCGCCGGCCGCGGACAATCGCACGATTTCCTCCAGAGCCAGGTTGGGGGCCGGTTTGGGCAGGATGCGTTCCAGCTCTTCGGGTGAGATCCGCTGGATGTGCGGCGACTCCGCCGGCGTCGTGGCGCAGCCCGCCAGCACCAGCAGGCCCGGCAACAGATACCGATGGCGCATGCCACCCTCCTTTCTCTGCCGGACAGGCCCCGGCATCAGCCTCAGCGCTTGTCGAAGACCATGTGCCCGCCGCGATAATCCACTATGACCGTATCCTTGGCGGCAAAGTTGCCGGCGAGGATCTCCCTGGCCAGCGGATTCTCGATCTCGGCCTGGATGGCGCGCTTCAGCGGACGCGCACCGTACACCGGATCGAAACCGGCGTTGGCGATCTCCGCCAGCGCCGCGTCGGTCACCACCAGCTCCATTTCCATGGCCCTGAGGCGCTGCGCCAGGCGCTGCAACTGGATGTGCGCGATGGACTTCACATGCGCCTCGTCCAGCGCGTGGAACACCACCACCTCATCGATGCGGTTGATGAACTCGGGGCGGAAGTAGCTCTTCACCTCGCCCATTACAGCCAATTTAATCACCTGGTAGTCATCGCCGGCCATCTGCTGGATCATCTGCGATCCAAGATTCGAGGTCATGATGATCACGGTGTTCTTGAAGTCCACGGTGCGCCCCTGGCCATCGGTCATGCGGCCGTCGTCCAGCACTTGCAGCAACACGTTGAACACGTCCTGGTGGGCCTTTTCCACCTCGTCCAGCAGGATCACGGCGTAAGGCTTGCGCCGCACCGCTTCGGTGAGATGGCCGCCTTCTTCGTAGCCGACGTAGCCGGGCGGCGCGCCGATCAGGCGGGCGACCGAATGCCTTTCCATGAATTCACTCATGTCGATGCGGATGAGGTGCTCCGCCGAATCGAACAGGAATTCCGCCAGTGCCTTGCACAGTTCCGTCTTGCCCACACCGGTGGGGCCGAGGAAGAGGAAGGAGCCGTAGGGCCGGTTGGGGTCGGCGAGACTGGAGCGCGAACGGCGGATGGCGTCCGACACCAGGCGCACCGCCTCGTCCTGGCCAACCACGCGCTCGTGCAGCTTGCCTTCCATGTGCAGCAGCTTGTCGCGTTCGCCCTGCATCATCCGGGATACGGGGATACCGGTAGCACGCGACACGACCTCGGCAATTTCCTCCGCGCCGACCTGGGTGCGCAGCAACCGCGGCTTCTTTTGCCCGGCCCCGGTCTCCGCGCTCGCCGCCTGCCTGAGCTGGGCTTCCAGTTGCGGCAGCCGGCCGTACTGCAACTCGGAGACCTTCTGCCAGTCGCCCCTGCGCTTGGCTTCCTCCATCTGCACCCTGAGCCGCTCGATCTCTTCCTTGATGTGCTGGCTGCCCTGCACCTGCGCCTTCTCGGCCTTCCAGATCTCGTCGAGATCGGCGTATTCCTTCTCCAGGCGCGCGATTTCCTCCTCGATGAGCGCAAGTCGCTTCTGCGAGGCCTCGTCCTTTTCCTTCCTGACCGCCTCGCGCTCGATCTTGAGCTGGATGAGACGCCTGTCCAGCCTGTCCATCTCCTCCGGCTTGGAGTCGATTTCCATCTTGATGCGGGAAGCGGCCTCGTCGATGAGGTCGATCGCCTTGTCCGGCAGGAAGCGGTCGGTGATGTAGCGATGGCTCAATTCCGCCGCGGCCACGATGGCCGGATCGGTGATCTCCACGCCGTGGTGCAGTTCGTACTTCTCCTGCAAGCCGCGGAGTATTGCAATCGTGGCCTCCACCGTCGGCTCTTCCACCAGCACCTTCTGGAAGCGCCGCTCCAGCGCGGCGTCCTTCTCGATGTACTTGCGGTATTCGTCCAGCGTGGTGGCGCCGATACAGTGCAGCTCGCCGCGCGCCAGCGCGGGCTTGAGCATGTTGCCGGCGTCGATGGCGCCCTCGGCCCGGCCGGCGCCGACCATGGTGTGAATCTCGTCGATGAACACGATGTTGCGCCCCTCGTCCTGCGCCAGCTCCCTGAGCACCGCCTTGAGGCGCTCCTCGAACTCGCCGCGGTACTTGGCGCCGGCCAAGAGCGCCGCCATGTCGAGCGACAACACGCGCTTGTCCTTGAGCGTCTCCGGCACCTCGCCGTTGACGATGCGCTGGGCCAGACCCTCGACGATGGCGGTCTTGCCCACGCCGGGCTCGCCGATCAGCACCGGGTTGTTCTTGGTGCGGCGTTGCAGCACCTGGATGGCGCGGCGGATCTCGTCGTCGCGGCCGATCACCGGATCGAGCTTGCCCAGGCGGGCGCGTTCGGTGAGGTCGAGGGTGTATTTCTTCAGCGCCTCGCGGCTGCCTTCGGCCTCCGCACCCTGCACGCGCTCGCCGCCGCGCACCGCCTGGATGGCCTGCTCCAGCGCGCGGCGCGACAGTCCGTGCTGCTTGAGCAGGCGGCCGGCTTCGCCCTTGTCCTCACTGAGCGCCAGCAGGAACATCTCGCTGGCGATATAGGCGTCGCCATGCTTCTGCGCCTCCTTGTCGGTGAGGTTGAGCAGGTTGTTGAGTTCGCGCGAGAGGGTGACCTCGCCGCCCGTGCCCTCCACCTTGGGCAGGCGGGCTATCGCCTGCTGCAGGCCGCTCTTGAGCGGCGCCAGGTTGACGCCGGCCCGCTGCAGCAGCGAGGCGGTGCCGCCGTCTTCCTGGGTAAGCAGCGCCAGCAGCAGGTGCGGCGGCTCGATGTAGGCATGGTCGCCGCCCACGGCCAGACTCTGGGCATCGGCCAGCGCCTGCTGGAACTTGGTGGTGAGCTTGTCGAATCGCATGATTGCACTCCGGGTGACGTTATCCCTGAGATGGGGGATGGCGCGGGAATTTCAACCTTGCCGGACACGTGCCTCAGACTTTGCTCATGTGATCCCTGTCCAGGAAGTAACAGATGCGCCGGCGCGGGTTGAGCCGCTCCAGCACCTTGTCGGGCAACTGGCGACGGCGCAGGCACTCGCTGATGCTGAGCGCGGAGCACTCGGAAAGGTCCAGGATGAGCGGGGCATCCTCGTCCGGCCTGGTGTCGTAAGTCATCACGAACGGACGCAGCGGTTTCGCCGGGTTGACCGAGATCACCACCCCGTAGCTGCCGTCGGACAGCAGCACCAGGCTGCCGGGCGGATACACGCCCAGCGACTTGATCAGCAGGTTGAGGATGGTCGCATCGAACTTGCTGCGCTGCTGGGCGAACATGTAGGCCAGCGCCTCGTAAGGCGTCCGGGCGTCGTTCGCATGGTAGGGGTTGCACAGATTGTCGTAGACGTTGACCACCGCCAGCACGCACGCCAGCGGATCCATCTGCGCACCGGTGAGCCGGCGTGGATAGCCAGAGCCGTCGACGCACTCGTGGTGCTGGTGGATGATCTCGGCCACGCGCTCCGCCAGACCACTCTGGCGCGCCAGGCGCGCGCCGAATTCGCAATGCTGCTGCAGGTAGGCGAGTTCCGCCCGCGTCAGCGGCTCGGTCTTCATCAGAATCTTTTTCGGCACTTCGTCCTTGCCGGCATCGTGGAACAGCGCCGCCATGCCCAGCAGGCGCGCGTCGCCCTCGCTCATGTCCAGGGTTTTCGCCAGCATCAGGGCGAGCACCGCGACATTGAGCGGATGCAGGTAGTGTTCGTCACCGGAATGCCGGCCGTTGAGGGCATGGATGACCACCTCGCCTTCCGACAGCACCGAATCGACGATGTCATCCACCAGCCCCTGCGCCGCGCCCGTCGCCCGGGCCGGTTGCGCGCGCAGGATGCGTTGCGCCTCGCGCAGGGTGCGGCTGGCCTGGACGAACTTCCGCTCGCATTCGTCCACCGCGTGCACCAGTTGCGCCAACCGCTCCAGATGCGGCACCGGCGGGGTGGCCTCTGGCCGCGGCGGCGCCTCGGCGGCCGCGGCGGCATCCGTCTGCGCGGCTGCCGTCACCGTTGCTGCGTCATCTTCGGCCGGCGCGGCAGTGGACGGCAGCGGCTCGCCCAGGCTGCGCAACGGATCGTAGCGCAGCCGCTTGAGGCCGAGCCGGCGGATGGTGGCGATCTGCCCGTCATCCTTGATGCGGAAACTGCTCAAGGTGAAGGGATGGCCCATCCAGCCCAGGTCGAGGTGGATGTAGAGCCCCACGCGCAACTGGCTGACGTCGATGTAATGCGCCTCGTCGCTGCTCATGTCCGCATCGCCCAATCCTGCCGCAGCAGCGCCGTGAATTCCCCGGCGGGAAACGGCTTGCCGTAGTGATAGCCCTGCGCCTCGTCGCAACCGATCTCCCGCAGGAAGGCGTGCTGCCGTTCGCTCTCGACGCCCCCGGCGACCACGGTCAGCCCCAGATTGTGGCCCAGGGCGCGAATGGTGCGGGTGATGACGGCGTCATCCTCGTCGTACGGCAGGTCGTGTACGAAGGACTGGTCGATCTTGAGCTTGTCCAGTGGCAGCCGCTTGAGATGGGATAGCGACGAACAGCCGGTGCCGAAATCGTCGATGGCGAGCAGCACGCCGAGCTGGCGGATGCTGTCCAGCACGTCGCTGACATGCACGGTGTTGTGCATCACCGTGCTTTCGGTGATTTCCAGTTCCAGCAGGCCGTCACCGTGCTGCCAGGCCGCCCGCTCCGCCGCCGCGCATTGCCGCAGCCACGTGGCGGGGCCGGCATCCGCCACGGCGGCGAGTTCCTCGTCGGTCTTGCCTGGCCAGTCCGTCGCCTCCAGGGCGAGCAGCCGGCACGCCGCGCGGTTGGCGAGACACCAGCGGCCCTCCGTGTCCTTGAAGCAGACGAGATCGGGGATGGCGTCGATCAGGCGGCTCAGCAAGGTGATCTCCCTGGCCGCCGCCCGTCCCGGCGAATGCCTGCGCGGCAACGGTCTGGCTGTGAGTGCGCTGTTATCATTTTGGGCAACTCCTTCCTGGCATATAGCCCGCGGCGCTAGAAAACGACTTCAGCACTGTAGAAGAGCGTGGCGCGAAGATCAACCCTCCGGGCGGGCCACGGCACTGCGACGATATGCCGCATTCCGCGCGGGACGACAAATCCCTAATATCGCGGATTGTCCTGTCCTGAATAATGAGCACACCCATGACACCGCATCCCGCGAACCTGCTGCGACCCAGGCGCCTGCCTGCGCTGCTGGCCCTGGCCTTCGTGCCTGTGGCATACGCCGAGCCCCCCCTGCTCACCCCGCCGGTAAACGTGACGGAAGCCACCCTGCAGCCGCTGCCCTCCCTGGGCGCCGCCGAACTGACGGCGGCGGAACTGGAGCCGCAGCGTGCCCGCAGCAGCGACACCGCTCGCCTGCTCGATGGCCTGCCCGGCATCAGCCTGTACGGCGCCGGCGGGGTTTCCAGCCGGCCGGCCATGCGCGGCCTGGCGGGCGACCGCCTGCGCATCAAGGTGGACGGCATGGACCTGATTTCCGCCTGTGCCAACCACATGAACCCGCCGCTGTCCTATATCGCCCCGGCCAACGTCGCCAGCGTGAAGAGCGATGCCGGTATCAACCCGGTCAGTCTGGGCGGCGACAGCATCGGCGGCACCATCCTGGTCGATTCCGCCGCGCCGGAATTTGCCGCGCCCGGCGAGGATGTGCTGTTCAAGGGGCAG
This sequence comes from Methylobacillus sp., assembly GCA_037445085.1. Taxonomy (GTDB): domain Bacteria; phylum Pseudomonadota; class Gammaproteobacteria; order Burkholderiales; family Methylophilaceae; genus JBBILG01. The sequence goes on along the minus strand of JBBILG010000002.1, from coordinate 19,743 downwards.
GCCAGCACCTTCTACCGCAGCAACAACGCCGCGCGCGGAGCGGACCTCTCGGCCGCCGTGGCGGGCGACAGGCTGTCGCTGCGCTACACCGGCAGCACGGTGGAAGCCAACAACCGCGAGGCCGGCAAGGGCTTCAAGTCCAGACTGTCGCCTGCGGTGCTGGGGGTTCTCCCCGAAACGGACGAGGTCGGTTCCACCTACTACCGGGCGCACAACCACGCCCTGGCTTTCGCCTTGCGGCACGAGGAGCACCTGCTGGAACTCAGGCTGGGCGTGCAGCGCATCCCCGAGCAAGGCTTCCCCAACCAGCGCATGGACATGACCGACAACGACAGCCGCCAGTTCAACCTGCGCTACACCGGCCAGTACGGCTGGGGCAAGCTCACCGCCCAGGCCTGGCATGAGCGCACCCGCCACGAGATGAATTTCGGCGAGGACAAGCAGTATTGGTACGGCATGGCGCAAAACGTCGCCGGCATGCCCATGCAAACCGAAGGCCGCAACACCGGCTTCCGCCTACAGGGCGACGCGCCACTCAGCGAGCGCGACCTGCTGCGACTGGGCACGGAGTACCAGCGCTATCGCCTGGACGACTGGTGGGACCCGGTGGCCAACGCCGCCCCCATGATGGGGCCGGCGGCTTTCTGGAACATCCGCGACGGCGAACGCGACCGCCATGCCGCTTTCGCCGAATGGGAGGCGCGCTGGACGCCGCAGTGGACCACGCAACTCGGCCTGCGCCACGAAACGGTGCAGATGGATACCGGACGGGTACAAGGCTACAGCATCACCGACATGATGATGCCCATGATGGCTTACGGCGACCCGGCCGACCCCGCCAGCGTCCCCGGCGCCTTCAACGCCGCAGACCGCAGCATCACCGACCACAACCTCGATTTCACCGCGCTGGCCCGCTATACGCCCAACGCCAGCAGCCGCTACGAGGCCGGCTACGCCGTCAAGACCCGCTCGCCCAATCTCTACGAGCGCTACGCCTGGTCGACCAACAACACCATGGTCATGAACATGAACAACTGGCATGGTGACGGCAACGGCTATGTCGGCAATCTCCGCCTCGACCCGGAAACCGCGCACACGCTGAGCCTCACCGGCAACTGGCACGACGCCGCGAAGGAGGACTGGAACCTGACCGTGACGCCGTATTTCACCTACGTGGACGACTACATCGACGCCGTGCCTTGCGCCGAAGTCGGCAAGACCTGCCCGGCCCGTGGGGATGGTTTCGTCAACCTGAGCCTGGACAACCAGCGCGCGCGCCTCTACGGCATCGACGTCGCCGGCCACACGGTGCTGGTGAGAGGCAGCGCCTGGGGCAGCCTGCGCCTTGATGGCGTGCTCGGCCACGTGCGCGGCAAGAACCTCGACAGCGGCGACGATCTCTACCATCTCATGCCGCTCAACCTGAAGCTGGCCCTGCAGCACCGCCTGGGCGGCTGGGCCAATACGCTGGAAATGAAGCTGGTGGACGCCAAGGATCGCGTGCAGTCAGTGCGCAGGGAGATCAAGACCGCAGGCTACGGCCTGCTCAATTTCTACAGCAGTTACGCATGGAAGCGGGTGCGCCTGGACGTGGGCATCGAGAACCTGCTGGACCAGGATTACGACCTGCCGCTGGGCGGCGCCTATCTCGGCCAGGGTGCCACCATGGGCACGGCAGTCGCGTGGGGCACCGCCGTGCCCGGCATGGGGCGCTCCATCAATACCAGCGTGACGGTGAACTTCTGATCCATCAGCGGCGGCCAGTGGCCGCCGCCCAGTTTTCCAGCCAGGCAGGCTCGACCCGGCCGGACACGGCCCGCGCCGTGCCTGCCGCGTCGTAGAAATAGCTGCGCGGCAGTTCGCCGTGCCATTTCCGGTCCACGGCGAATATCAGGCGCTCGGCATCGCCGACAAACATCCAGCGCTCCGCCTCGGGCGGGTCGGTACTCACCAGCACCACCAGGACAAGTGGATGCGTGCGCACCATGTCGCGCAGATGCGCGATTTCCCCGGCGCAATACACGCAGTCCACCGACCAGAACGCCAGCACGAAAGGCTGGCCGGCATGGGCGCGCTCGATGGCGGCGCGGCTGGCGGCAGCAAAGGGACGGAAATCCGCCGCCGCGGGCAGCGTCAAGCACAGCAGCAGCGCGGCAAGCGCCCTCACGGCACCTCCGGCAGGGCGATCAGGCGGTAACCCTGCGCGGTGTTCCAGGACAGATAGGCGCGTTCGCCGTCGGCGATCAGGGCGGGGTAATCCGTGGTGCCGTCGGCGCGGGCGAGCTGCCGTGCCTCCGACCAGTTGCGCCCGCCGTCGGCGGAATGGGCGTAATGGATAACCGCCCCCTGCTCGTCCAGCTCCTTCCACGCCAGCCACACCGCTTCCCCCACGGCGAGCAGCGCCGGGCGGCCGGCCTGGCGTTCGGCATCGCCGAAGCGGCGGCGCGGTGACGACACCCACGCCTCGCCGTCCATGCGCGCATAGTACAGCCCGGCTTTGTCGCCGCCGTCGTACCAGGCCATGTGCCAGCCCCAGTCGCCGCCGCGCGCCAGCGCGGGGCCGTGGTGCGGGCAGGCATCGATCTTCCAGCCGCCGAAGCTGGCACGATGCACCCGGGTCGGCTGTGCCGGGTCAAGGCGGGCGATGGCGTGGTCGCGCACCCCGCCGGGGTAGAGCTGGCGCCACATCGCCACCACTGCGTGGTCCGAGGCCGGCTGCATGGCGATGCGGCAGCACTCGCAGCTGGCGTCGCCGGCCTTGCGCTCGACGGAAAAGCTGGCGCCGCCGTCATCTGACACCGCATAGTAGATCGCCGCGCCCTCGTAGGGCCGGCCCGCCGCCTTGGCGGCGACCAGGTCGCGCTTGTCTATCCACGCCAGCCACACGCGCCCGTCCGGCGTCACCGCGAGCGCATCGAAGCGGCGGGTGATTTCGCTGCGGTCATGGTTGACCACGACGGGCGCGGAAAAGCTGCGGCCGCCGTCGCTGGAGCGGCTGAAGCGGATGTGCCCGGCATAAGGCTGCGCCAGCAGCTGCGTCCACGACACGTAGACGTCGTTCTCCAGGCCGAACGCCAGCTTGGGGCGCAGTTCGCCCGCCGCACCGATCTTTTCCGGCCGGGCATTGACGGCGACCGCCGTGCCGAAGGTCTTGCCGCGGTCCGCGGAGCGATCCACCAGCACCTGGCCGTCACGCACGTAGGCGCGCCACAGGCGCCCCTTCCGGTCGAACGCAGCGCTCAGCGCCAGCGGCTGGCCAGACGCGGCAGCTTCGCGAGCGGGGGGCGCATGGGCTTGCTCGTCATGCGCCGCCGCCGGCAGCGCCAGCCACAGCGGCCACAAAAGCAACAGGATACGGGTCATGGGCGGGAGATCATCGCTCGGGTCGGGAATCCCAATGATATACCAGCCCGACGTAGGCGGTGCGCGGCAGGCCGGGCGCGTATTCGCGCCCGCTGGAGGTGTAGGATGCCACCTCGGCGTAGCGGCGATCGGCGAGGTTCATGACGCGGCCGTAGACTTCCCATTCGCGGCTGAGGAACCAGTTGGCGCGCAGGTTACAGAGGTCGTGCCCGTCGTACTTCTGGCCGGGGGTGTTGGCCCGGTCGATGCGGTAGCTGCCCACGCCCACCCATTCCAGCACCACGCCGCCGCGGTTGAGCAGCGCCTGCCGGCAGTCCAGCGTGACGTTGCCGAGGAAACGCGGCGCGCTCTCGATCTCGTTGCCGGAGAAGTCGATGCCGTTGGCCACCCATTCGTCGTAGCGATGCCGGATGCAGGAGAACGCCCCGCTCAGTTCCAGGTTGTCGGCCCGTCGCGCCGTCAGCCCCAGCTCGACCCCCTTGTGGCTGGTCTCACCGTTGCTGGTGGCAGTGGTGACGCCGCTGTCCGGATCCTTGAAGCTGAGCACATCGTCGATCTTCTTCAGGTGGAATACGGCCAGCGAGTATTCCAGCGGGCCTGCGCGGCCGCGCAAACCGATCTCGACATTGCGCGCCCGGATGGGCTTGAGTTCCACCGTGCTGGCATTGCTGCCCTGCTGGAACAGCTGGCCTTCGGACGGCACGCGAAAGCCCTCGGCATAGCTGATGAACAGGCTGGCAGCCCCCAAGCTGCCAGGTGGCGCCCAGCTTGGGGCTGACGTAGCTGAAATCCACCTCGGTGCTTTCCGGCCGGCGCTTGCTCCCGGTCTGCAGGGTGGCAGGGTGATTGTCATAGTCGTAGCGGATGGCACCGCTGGGCAGCACGCGGGTGCCACCCGTCAGCAGCAGGCGCTGCCAGCCATGCCTCAGCTCCCCCTTGGTGTTTTCCTGGCATTGTAGAGGCGGCCGGCAGCGGCGAGAATGCGGCAGAATGCCGCAGACTTTACCGTGGAATGCAGGATAAAATCGGCACATGCATACTCCCGACCGGCCTCACCAGAGCGCCGCCCTGCACAATCTGCGCCGGCTGTTCTGGCTGCGCGGCGCCATGGTGGCCTTCCTGGCATCCGTCGCGCTGCTGCTGCACTTCCTCCACATCCCGCTCCCCCTGCTGCCGGTCGGCATCGCGCTGGGCGGCATGCTGCTGCTCAACGGCATCACCTGGCTGCGGCTGCGCCATGCCGGCCACGCCGGCGAAGGCGAAATCCTGCTCCAGTTGCTGGCCGACCTTGCCGCGCTCACCGTGCTGTTCTACTTCACCGGCGGCTACAGCAATCCCTTCGCCTGGATGTACCTGCTGCCGGTCGCCGTCGCCGCCGTGGCCCTGCGCGCGCGTCACGTCTGGCTGCTGGCGCTGCTGGCGATGGCCTGTTACTCCCTGTTGGTGTTCTTTCACGTACCGCTATCGCACCTGCATGTGCACACTCTGGCTGGCGCCGGCTTGGATATCCACCTGGTCGGCATGTGGCTGGGCTTCCTGGTCAGCGCCGGACTGGTTGCCGTGTTCGTCACGCGCATCGGTCAGAACCTGCGGGAATATGACCGCCTGGTGGCGGAAGCGCGCGAAAAAGCACTGGAAAGTGAGCGCATGCTCGCACTGGGCACCTTGGCCGCCGCCGCCGCCCACGAACTGGGCACGCCGCTGGCGACGATCGCCGTAACCGCCGGCGAACTGGCCGAGGAACTGCACGACCGGCCGCAACCGGCCGCCTCACTCGCCCTGATACGCGCCCAGGTCGCGCGCTGCAAGGAAATCCTCACCTCCATCACCGCCGCTGCCGGCCAGGAGCGCGCCGTCCACGGGCAGCCGCTGGATGTCTTCCTCGACCACACCATCGCGCGCTGGCGCGATCTGCGCCCCGATACCAGCGTGGCCTGCACGCTGTCCGGCAGCATCCCGGCGCCCACCATCGTCGGCGACCGCACCCTCGGCCAAGCGCTCGCCAACCTGCTGGATAACGCCGCCGACGCCGCCGCCACGCGCCTGGAAATCCGCGGCCAGTGGGATGCCGGCGAGCTGCACTTGGACATTGTCGACGATGGCCCCGGCCTGGCACCGGAAGTGGCTGCGCGGGTCGGCGCCCCTTTTTTCACCACCAAGCAGGAGCATGGCATGGGGCTCGGCCTCTATCTGGCGCGCACCATCCTCGGCCGCCTGGGCGGCAGCGTCAGCCTGGAGAACCATGCCGCCGGTGGCGCCATCACGCGCGTGCGGCTGCCGCTGCACGCGCTCGCCGCGGGGAACCGGCCGTGACCGCCGCTGCAGGCGACGACGAACGCCCCACCCTGCTGCTGGCGGACGACGACCCTACTTTCTGCGAGGTGATGGCGCGCGCGCTCACCCGCCGCGGCTATGCCGTCAGCGTGGCGCACGATGCCGCCTCCGCGCTGGCCCTGGCGCAGCGCGAGACGCCGGAGTACGCGCTGGTCGACCTCAGGATGCCAGGCGATTCCGGCCTGGCGCTGGTGCGCCGCTTGCACGCGCTCGACCCCGCCACCCGCATCGTGGTGCTCACCGGCTATGCCAGCATCGCCACGGCGGTGGAAGCCATCAAGCTGGGTGCCACCTACTATCTCGCCAAGCCGGTGGATGCAGCCGAGGTGGTGGCCGCCTTCGACCGCGCCGAAGGCGACACCAAAGCCGCCGTCGCCGCCCATCCCCTGAGCGTGGACCGCCTGGAGTGGGAGCACATCCAGCGCGTGTTCGCCGAGCACGACGGCAACGTTTCCGCCACCGCGCGCGCCCTCAACATGCACCGCCGCACCCTGCAAAGAAAGCTGGCCAAGCGCCCCCCGCAGCGGGTCTGAGCGGCATCGCCAGAATGAACTCGGGCGGCTAAAATGGGGACAAAATACCGTCGATGTTCACTGGAGGATAAGCTCATGACCAAGACCATGCAGTCCCTGCTGGCCGGCGCGACCCTGTTCGCCGGCAGCGTCCATGCCGCTGACGACCCGGCCGCGCGCTACACCGAAGAGGCACGCAAGACCGCGCAGGAGTTCATGCAGAAGCTCGCCGGCGTGCTCAAGCAGCAGCTGGAAACCGGCGGCCCGGAAAGCGCCATCGCCACCTGCAAGGAAGTCGCCCCCGCCCTCGCCGCCGAATACTCCCGGAATGGCCGCGCAGTCAAACGCGTCTCGCTCAAGCCGCGCAACCCCACCCTGGGCGTGCCCGATACCTGGGAAACCAGCACCCTGGAGGGTTTCGAGATTCGCCTGCGCCAGCGCGAACCGCTCGCCGGCATGGAAAAGGCCACGGTCACCGAAGACGCCGACGGCCGCTGGTTCCGCTACATAAAGGCCATCCCCACCCAGCCCATGTGCCTGCAATGCCACGGTCAGCCCTACCAGATCTCCGACGGGGTCAAGGCCATCCTTGCCAGGGAATATCCGGGCGACCAGGCCACCGGCTATAGCGCGGGGTCCATCCGGGGCGCGGTGTCGATCCGGAAGAAGCTGGATTGATGGCACCCATCCCCGCTGACGCGGCAATCGAAGGTGCGCCGCTATCGGGCCGGGGGCGCGGACAAGGTCGGCGGCGCCATGCTGACATGGCATGACGTGGTGCGATTCGCCACCACCGGCAACCAGGAACCCGACCGCGTGGTGCGCAAGACGGCCGCCGAATGGAAAGCCGTGCTCAGCGAAGCGCAATACCGCGTCACGCGGGAAGCGGCAACCGAACGCCCTTTCAGCTCGCCCATGTGCACCCTGCTCGAACCCGGCCTGTATGCTTGCGTGTGCTGCGGCACCCTACTCTTCGATGCCGCGGAAAAGTTCGACTCCGGTACCGGCTGGCCCTCGTTCCGCCAGCCGGCAAGTTGCAATGCCATCGCCTATCAGGTCGATTCCAGCCTCGGCATGACGCGCATCGAGACTAGGTGCAACACCTGCGATGCACATCTGGGCCACGTGTTTGCCGACGGGCCGGACCCCGGCGGGTTGCGCTACTGCATGAATGCCGTCGCATTGCGCAAGCTGCCGGCCGGCTGACGGCGTACGCGCCGGCCTTGCCGGGTCCTACTTGTTGGCCGGCTTGCGCAGCCCATCCCACACTAGCAGCAGCACGCCGACGAAAATGGCCGCATCGGCGACGTTGAACGCCGGCCAATACCACTCCCGGTAGTGGAAAAACAGGAAATCCACCACATAACCCAGGGTGAGGCGGTCGTAGAGGTTGCCCAGGGCGCCTCCCAGCACCAGGCTGAGGCCGAGGCAGAACAGCCTCTGCTGCGGGTGCTTCACCAGCAGGTGCACAATGACCACCGCGGCGACGATGGCGATGGCGCTGAGCAGCGCGCGCTGCCAGCCGCCGGCATCGGCCAGCAGGCTGAAGGCGGCACCCTTGTTGTGGAACAGGACGATGTCGAAGAAGGCCGTCACCGGTACGTGCTCGCCGTAGTGCAGCGCCGACTGCACCAGATGCTTGGTGCAGAGGTCGAGCACGACGACGAGCGCGGCGATACCCAGCCAGATGCGCAGCGACTTCATGGGTGCACCCTCGGAAGTTGTCTCAAAAAATCGCGAGGAGAGCGGGATGCGGGGCGTTTGGCCCACAGCGACCAAGACAGTGCACGGAGTACGGCGAGGAAGCGAGTACCGCGCAACACCGCAGACACGCTCCGCAGCATGCTTTGAGACAGCTTCTCAGGCATGCCGGCGCGACTCCCCGTCACCGTACAGATTGCTCACGCAGCGCCCGCAGATGTGCGGGTGGGCCGCCTCCAGGCCGACGTCGGCACGGTAGTGCCAGCAGCGCTCGCACTTGCGATGACTGCTCGGCGTGACGGTGATGCACTCCCCGGACTCGCTCGCTGCGCGATGCAAGGTGGCGCGCGAAGTGATGAGGACGAAATGCAGGTCGTCGCCCAGCGAGGCCAGGCGCTCGTAGCTTTCGCCATGGGCATGGATGTCCAGCTCCGCCTGCAGCGAGGCGCCGATGCCGCCCGCCGCGCGCACCTCTTCGAGCTGCTTGGTGACGCGCGCGCGGAACTCGCGGATGGCCTGCCATTTCTGCAACAACGCATCTTCCGTCTCCGGGAATTCATGCCACAGGTGCAGGAACACGCTGTCGTCCGCCTTGCCGCTCACCAGACCCCAGGCCTCCTCGGCGGTGAAGCTGAGAATGGGCGCCATGAGCTTCAGCAGGCTGTGCGCGACGTGCCACAGCGCGCTCTGCGCCGAGCGCCGCGCCAGACTGGCGCGGCCCGTGGTGTACAGCCGGTCCTTCAGGATGTCGAGATAGAAGCCGCCCAGGTCTTCCGAGCAAAAACTCGTGAAACGCTGCGCCACCACGTGGAACTCGTAGCGGTCAAAGGCGGCCAGCATGTCATCCTGCAGCGCCCTCGTCATGGCGATCGCGTAGCGGTCGATTTCCAGCCACTGCTCCGGCGGCAGCATGTCCCGGCTGGCGTCGAAATCGGCCAGGTTGGCGAGCAGGAAGCGCAGGGTGTTGCGGATGCGGCGATAGCTTTCCACCACGCGCCTGAGGATTTCGTCGGAGATGGTGAGCTCGCCGGAATAATCGGTGGAAGCCACCCACAACCGCAGGATGTCGGCACCGTAGGTGTCCACCACCTTCTGCGGGGCGATGACGTTGCCCCTGGACTTGCTCATCTTGTGGCCGGCACCGTCCACCACGAAGCCATGCGTCAGCAAGGCTTCGTAGGGCGCGCGGCCGTCGATGGCACAGCCGGTCAGCAGGCTGGACTGGAACCAGCCGCGGTGCTGGTCCGAACCTTCCAGATAGAGGTCTGCCGGGTGTGCCAGCTCCTCGCGACGCTTGAGCACGGCGGCATGGGTGGCGCCGGAGTCGAACCACACGTCCAGGGTGTCGGTGACCTTTTTGTACTCTCCGGCGTCCTGCGGAGCATGCTCCGCCAGGAAGGCAACGCCGTCCAGGCTGAACCAGGCCTCGATGCCCTGGCGCGCGACAAGCTGGCAGACTTGCTCCAGCAACGCCAGGGTGTCGGGATGCAGATGGCCGGTTTCCTTGTGCACGAACAGCGGCATGGGCACGCCCCAGTTGCGCTGGCGCGACACGCACCAGTCCGGACGGCTGCGGATCATGGCCTCCAGGCGCGCGCGGCCCCAGGCCGGGAAGAACCGGGTGTGCGCCACGGCGGCATTGGCGATGCCGCGCAGGGTCTGGCCGTCCGGGCCGTGCTGGCCCATGCCGATGAACCACTGATGAGTGGCGCGGAAGATCACCGGCGTCTTGTGGCGCCAGCAATGCGGGTAGCTGTGGTCGAGACGCGCCGAGGCGAGCAGATGGTTTCTCGCCCGCAGCGTCTCGATGATCGCCTGGTTGGCATCCCAGATGCCCATGCCGCCGAACAGCTCGACATGACCGTGGAACCTGCCATCGCCATCCACCGGATTGTCCACCGGCAGGTCGTAGCGCATGCCCGCCGCGTAGTCCTCCAGACCGTGCGCCGGGGCGGTGTGCACCAGGCCGGTGCCGGCGTCGGTGGTGACGTGATCGCCGCAGATGATGGGCACCAACCGGTCGTAGAACGGGTGCCGCAGCTTCACCTGCTCCAGCGCCGCCCCCTTGCAGTTGGCGATCACTTCCACCGCCTCGAAGCCGTAGCGGCGGATGGCGGCCTCGGCCAGCCCGCGCGCCAGGATCAGGAGGCCGTGCGGCGTCTGGATGAGGTCGTAGACGAGCCCCGGATGCACGCACACCGCCTGGTTGGCCGGCAGCGTCCACGGCGTGGTGGTCCAGATCACCGCGGAGATCGGCTCGGGCGTATGTCCGAGGCCGAACACCCTGCACACGGCGGCGTTGTCCGCCGCGCGGAAGCCGACGTCGATGGCCGGCGAGTTCCTGTCCTCGTACTCGACCTCGGCCTCAGCCAGCGCCGAGCCGCAGTCCACACACCAGTGTACCGGCTTGGAACCCTGGTAGAGGTAGCCGTTGGCGTGGATGCGGCCAAGCGCACGCATGATATCGGCCTCGGTCTTGAAATCCATGGTCAGGTAAGGATTGTCCCAGTCGCCCAGCACGCCCAGACGGATGAAGTCGGCCTTCTGCCGCTCCACCTGCCGGCCCGCGTAGTCGCGGCACAGTTCGCGGAATTGCGCCGGCGGGACGTCCTTGCCGTGGAGCTTTTCCACCACGAGTTCGATGGGTAGGCCGTGGCAGTCCCAGCCGGGGACGAAGGGCGCGTCGAAGCCGGACAGGGTCCTGGCCTTGACGATGATGTCCTTGAGGATCTTGTTGACCGCATGGCCGATGTGAATGTCGCCGTTGGCGTAGGGCGGGCCGTCGTGCAGGATGAACCTGGGGCGCCCCTTGGCCGTCTCGCGGATGCGTTGATAGAGCCTGCCTGCCCGCCACGCCTGCGTCCAGACCGGTTCGCGCCTGGCGAGGTCGCCCCGCATGGGAAATGGCGTGTCGGGCAGGTTCAGGGTGTCCTTGTAATCTGTCATTTCGCTTCGTTCGAAAAATAGGCGCGCGCCGTCTGCTCGTCGGCGGCGATCTGGCGCCTGAGCGCCTCCATGTCGGAAAATCTGGCCTCGTCGCGAATCTTGTGCAGGAACAGCACGCGCACGTGCCGGCCGTAGATGTCGCGGTCGAAATCGAAGAGATGCACTTCCAGCAGCGGCCTGCCCTGCTGCTTCACGGTAGGCCGCACCCCGAGGCTCGCCACTCCCGGCAGATCGTGCGCGCCGAGACCGCGCAATTTTACCGCATAGATGCCGAAAAGCGGCGGCCGCTCGTGCAGCATGTGGATGTTGGCGGTGGGATAGCCGAGGGTGCGGCCCAGCTTGTCGCCATGCGCGACATGCCCGCTCACGCTGTACGGCCGTCCCAGCAGGGCCTCGGCGCGCCCGAGGTCGCCGGCAGCCAGCGCGGTGCGGATGGCGGTACTGGAGACCCGCACGCCCTCATGGGTGACCGCGGCCACGCTCTCGGCGTGGAAACCGGCCGCGCGCAGCGTCAGGATGTCGCCGCCGCGTCCGGCGCCGAAGCGGAAATCCTCCCCCACCAGCAGGTACCGCGCGTTGAGCGGGCGCAGGATGGTGTCCATGAAGGCCGGTGCGGAAAGCGCGGCGAACTTGCCATTGAAGCGGACCAGATAGACCCGCTCCACGCCCAGCTCGGCGAACAGTTCCAGCTTTTCGCGCAGCGAAGTAAGACGTGCCGGCGCCGTCTCCGGCGAGAAATACTCGCGCGGATGCGGCTCGAAGGTCATCACGCTGGGCACCAGACCCTGTTCGGCGCGCTGCCCGAGGCGGGCCAGGATGGCCTGGTGGCCGCGGTGCACGCCGTCGAAGTTGCCGATGGCGAGCGCCTGGGGTGCGCCGGAAGGCGCGATGTGGCGGAAAATCCGCATCACCCGACGGCCCGCCGCCTGAAATCGTTCAGCCGGAAGCCCAGCAGCCACAGCACGGCGAAATAGGCGGCAGCGCCGGCCACCACCAGCAGGATGAGGCGCGTGAACTTCTCCGCCGCCGCATAGCCCAGCCAGGCCGCCTGCTCGCCTATGCCAGCCCACAGCAGGAGTGCCATGCCAGCCACCGCCAGCGCCAGCTTGGCGAGGAAGGCCGGCCAGCCCGGCTGCGGCCGGAAAATGCCATCGCGACGCAGGTGGTAGTACAGCAGCCCGGCGTTGAGGCAGGCGCCCAGGCCGATGGCGAGCGCCAGGCCGGCATGTTTGAGCGGCCAGATGAAGACGAGGTTCATGAACTGCGTGGCGAACAAGGTGGCGACGGCGATCTTGACCGGGGTCTTGATGTTCTGGCGCGCGTAGAACCCCGGCGCCAGCACCTTGACCAGGATCAGGCCGAGCAGGCCCAGGCTATAAGCCACCAGCGCCTGCCGCGTCATCCACAAATCGTTGGCGGCAAACTGGCCGTACTGGAACAGCGTGGCAATGAGCGGCACCGCCAGCACCGCCAGCGCCGCCGCCGCCGGCAGCGCCAGCAGGAAGGTGAGCCGCAGGCCCCAGTCCAGCAGTCTGGAATACTCGCCGTCCATGCCGTCTGCGTAGGTCTTGGCCAAGCTGGGCAGCAGGATGGTGCCCAGGGCAACGCCCAGCAGGCCGGTAGGGAATTCCATCAGGCGGTCGGCATAATACAGCCAGGACACGCTGCCGGTCTGCAAGAAGGAAGCGAAAATGGTGTTGATGAGCAGGGAAATCTGGGCGATGGAAACGCCGAACACCGCCGGCCCCATCAACTTCAGGATCCGCCACACCCCCTCGTCGTGCAGGTTGAGCGAGAAGCGCGGCACCAGGCCGATCTTCAGCAGATACGGCACCTGAAAGGCGAGCTGTAGCGCGCCGCCGAAGAACACTGCCCAGGCCAGCGCCATCACCGGCGGGTCAAAATACGGCACCAGGAACAGCACGGTAACGATGAAGGAGACGTTAAGCAGCGCCGGCGTGAACGCCGGCACGGCAAAGCGGCTCCAGGTGTTGAGCACGCCGCCCGCCAGCGATACCAGCGAGATGAACAGGATGTAGGGGAAGGTGATGCGCAGCAGTTCGACGGTGAGCTGGAACTTGTCCGGGCTGGCATGGAAACCGGGTGCGCTCAGGTATACCACCCACGGCGCGGCGAGGACGCCCAGCACCGTCACCGCCAGCAGGGCCAGCGTCAGCAGGGTGGCGACATGGTTGACCAGCGCGTGCGTCTCCTCACGCCCGCGGCGCTCCCTGTATTCCGCCAGCACCGGCACGAAGGCCTGGGAGAATGCCCCCTCGGCGAACAGCCGGCGCAGCAGGTTGGGAATCTTGAAGGCGATGAAGAAGGCATCGGTATAGAGACCGGCGCCGAACACCCGCGCAATCAGGACGTCGCGCACGAACCCAAGGATGCGGGAGAGGAATGTCATGCCGCCGACGGTAGCCAGCGTCTTCAACAAATTCATACGGCAAGCCGCGAGAAGCAAAGGCGCCTATCTTATCACGCCGCGACGGGCATCCTTGCAAAAGCCGGCCCGACTCTGTATGATGGCGCGTTTCAAATTTTGCTCAATGTTCAGGAGTCTCCATGGCTAACAGCGCACAAGCGAGAAAGCGCGCCCGTCAGGCGGTCAAGCAGCGCGCCCACAACGCGAGCCAGCGTTCCGCGCTGCGCACCGCGATCAAGAAGATCATCAAGGCCGTTGCCGCCGGCGACAAGACCGCCGCCCAGGCTGCCTACAGCGAGAATGTCAGTGTGATCGACCGCATCGCCGACAAGAAGATCATCCACAAGAACAAGGCCTCCCGCCACAAGAGCCGCCTGTCCGCCGCCATCAAGGCGATGGCTGCCTGAGTAGTCCGAACTTCATGAAAAAGGCCAACCATACGGTTGGCCTTTTTGGTTGCCGCGCGCCGATGCGGCCATCATTCCTCCACCCCGATGTGCTCGCGCGCCGCCAGCGCCTGCCGCAGCACTTCCCCGGCATCCGCGCCGATCACGGTGAAATGGCCCATCTTGCGCCCCGGCCGCGCCTCGCGCTTGCCGTACAGGTGCAGCTTGAGGTTGGACTGCTCGAACAGCCTGCTCCACTGCGGCTCGCCATCGCGCCAGATGTCGCCCAGCAGGTTGACCATGACCGCCGGGCTGTGCTGGCGCGGATCGCCCAAAGGTAATCCACATAACGCGCGCACCTGCTGCTCGAACTGGCCGGTGACGCAGGCATCGAGAGTGTAGTGGCCGGAATTGTGCGGACGCGGCGCCATCTCGTTGACGTACAGGCAACCGTTGCAGACGAAGAATTCCACTCCCAGCGTGCCGACGTAGCGCAGCTTCTCCGCCACGCCGCGCGCCAGTGCCTGCGCCTGCTCGCGCACCTCGGCGGAACCGCGCGCCGGCGCGATGCTGATGTCGAGGATGCCGTTGCGGTGGCCGTTCTCCACGGTAGGGAAAGCCTGCACGTTGCCAGCGGCGTCGCGCGCCAGCACCACGGAGACCTCGTAATCCAGCGACAGCATCTGTTCCAGCACGCACTGCTCGCCCCTGAAGGCGCGGAACGCCGCCAGCGCCTCTTGCGGCGTGCGCACCCGCGCCTGGCCCTTGCCATCGTAGCCGAAGCGCGCGACCTTGAGGATGCCAGGATAGAGGTCGCTGCCGGCGGCGGGAATGTCGGCCTCCGCGTTGATTTCGGCATACGGCGCATGCGGGAAGCCATGGTCGCGCAGGAAGTTCTTTTCCGACACGCGGTGCTGGCAGATGGCCACGGCATGGGCGGCCGGATGCACCGGCACCGCGCGGGCCAGGGCTTGCAGCGCGCCGGCCGGGACGTTCTCGAACTCGGTAGTCACCGCGGCACAGGTGTGCGCCATCCGGTCCAGCGCGGCGGCATCGTCGTATGCCGCGCACAGGTGCACGTCGGCAAGCAGGCCGGCCGGGCTGTGCCGGTCCGGATCCAGCACGGTGACACGGTAGCCCATCTCGTGGGCGGCAATGACGAAGAAGCGGGCGAGCTGCCCGCCACCCAGCATGCCCAGCATGGAAGGCGGCAGAATCATGTACTGTGTCCCAGTTGCATCTTCAAGACCTTTTGCGTTTGCGCCGCGCGGAATGCCCCCAGCCTGTCGGCCAGGGCTGCATCCGTGGTGGCGAGCAGGGCCACGGCGAACAGCCCGGCGTTGGCGGCGCCGGCCTCGCCGATGGCAAAGGTGGCAACCGGGATGCCGCGGGGCATCTGCACGATGGACAGCAGCGAATCCTGGCCCTGCAAGTGCCTGGTGGGCACCGGCACGCCCAGCACCGGCAGCGTGGTCTTGGCCGCCACCATGCCCGGCAGATGGGCCGCGCCGCCGGCGCCGGCAATGATGGCCCGCAGCCCCCGCGCGGCCGCGCTTTCGGCAAATTCGAACATCAGGTCCGGGGTGCGGTGCGCCGACACCACGCGCGCTTCAAAAGGCACGCCGAATTCGTCCAGCACGGCGGCGGCGGCCTGCATCACCGGCCAGTCGCTGTCGGAGCCCATGATAATGGCAATCAAGGGTTGTTGGCTTGTCATGACTCCCCCTTTTTTTCAAAGCACAACCAAGTTGTCCCGGTGGATCAGCTCCGGTTCGTCCACGTAGCCAAGAATGCGCTCGATTTCGCTGCTCGGCTTCTTCAGGATACGCGCCGTTTCCAGCGCCGTGTAATTGGCCAGGCCGCGCGCGATGGGCCGGCCGTGCGCATCCACGCATTCCACCAGCTCGCCGCGCTCAAAATCGCCGTCCACCGCCGTCACCCCGACGGGTAGCAGGCTCTTGCCGTGCTCGCGCAAGGCCTTGGCGGCGCCGGCGTCCACCGTCAGGCGGCCGCGCACCTGCAGATGATCGGCCAGCCACTGCTTTTTCGCCGCCGCCTTGCGTTCCGGGGCGCGCAGGTGGCTGCCGATCCGTTCTCCTTCCGACAGGCGCACCAGCACGTCCGGCTCGCGCCCGGAGGCAATGATGGTGTGCGCACCGCTGCGCGCTGCGCGCTTGGCGGCCAGCACCTTGGTCAGCATGCCGCCGGTGCCCACCAGGCTGCCGGCACCGCCGGCCATTCTTTCCAGCTCCGGGTCGCCCGCGGTCGCCTCGCAGATCAGGGCGGCGGCCGGATCCTTGCGCGGGTCAGTGGAATACAGGCCGGCCTGGTCGGTAAGGATGACCAGCACGTCGGCCTCGATCAGGTTGGCCACCAGCGAGCCCAGGGTGTCGTTGTCGCCGAAGCGGATTTCGTCAGTGGCGACCGTGTCGTTCTCGTTGATGACGGGAATGACGTTGAGGTCGAGCAGGGTGCGCAGGGTGCTGCGCGCATTCAGGTAGCGCTTGCGGTCGGCGAGATCGTCGTGGGTGAGCAGCACCTGCGCGGTGTGCATGTGGTGGCGGGCGAAGCAGGCTTCGTACATCTGTACCAGCCCCATCTGGCCGACGGCAGCCGCCGCCTGCAGTTCGTTGACGGCGGTGGGCCGCTTCTTCCATCCCAGCCGCTGCATGCCTTCCGCCACCGCGCCGCTGGAAACCAGCACCACGCGACGGCCATGCTGGCGCAACCGGGCGATCTGGCCGGCCCAGGCGGCGATGGCCGTCTGGTCCAGGCCGCGGCCGTCGTTGGTCACCAGGCTGGAGCCGACCTTGACGACGATGGAACGTGCGTGTGCGAGCAGCGATTTCATTCGGGCGATCTTTCCCGGACCTGTTGCCGGGTTTCCTCATCCACGGCGCGCCGGCCGTCCAGATAGTCCATGATGGCATAGGTCAGCGCCTTGCAGCCCTCGCCTTTGATCGCCGAGATGCAGAAGGTCGGCCCCTCCCAGCCGAACTCGCGCAGAAAGGCCGCCCGCCTGGCGTCGCGCTCGTCCGGCGGCAGCAGGTCGATCTTGTTCAGCACCAGCCAGCGCGGCTTATTGTAAAGTTCCTCGTCGTATTTCTTCAATTCGTCGACGATGGCGTGCGCCTCGGCAGCGGGGTTTGCCGTCTCGTCGAACGGCGCGATGTCCACCAGGTGCAGCAGCAGCCGCGTGCGCGCCAGGTGACGCAGAAACCGGTGCCCCAGCCCGGCACCTTCCGCGGCCCCCTCGATGAGGCCGGGGATGTCGGCGACGACGAAGCTGCGGTTGGCATCCACGCGCACCACGCCCAGGTTGGGGTGCAGGGTGGTGAAGGGATAGTCCGCCACCTTGGGTCTCGCCGCCGACACCGCGCGGATGAAGGTGGACTTGCCGGCATTGGGCATGCCGAGCAGGCCGACGTCGGCCAGTACTTTCAACTCCAGGTGCAGTTCGAACTCTTCGCCCGGCTCGCCGCGGATGCACTGGCGCGGCGCGCGGTTGACGCTGGATTTGAAATGGATGTTGCCCAGGCCGCCATTGCCGCCCCTGGCCAGTAGGACGCGTTGGCCATCCTGCGCCAGGTCGGCGATGACCCGGCCGCTGCCCTTATCGGTGATGACGGTGCCGACCGGCACACGCAGGACCAGATCCTCGCCGCCGGCGCCGTAGCAGTCCGAGCCGCGTCCGTTCTCGCCGCGCTGGGCGCGGAAGGTACGCGTATAGCGGTAATCCACCAGGGTGTTGATGTTGCGGTCGGCCGCGGCGTAGATGGAGCCGCCGCGGCCGCCGTCGCCGCCGTCCGGCCCGCCCATGGGCTCGTATTTCTCGCGGCGGAAACTGGCAATGCCGTTGCCGCCGTCGCCGGCATGAACCTTGATGGTGGCTTCGTCGATGAATTTCATGCGGGATCCGTCACAAACAAAAAAGCCCTATCCTGCCGATAGGGCTTTCTGCAGAGAACCGGCAGGCGCTCAGGCCGGGACGACGCTCACGACCTTGCGGCGCAGCGCACCCTTGACGCCGAAGGACACCTTGCCGCCCACCTTGGCGTACAGGGTGTGATCCTTGCCCATGCCAACGTTTTCGCCCGCATGCATCCGGGTGCCGCGCTGGCGCACGATGATGCTGCCGGCGGAAACCGGTTGATCGCCAAACACCTTCACGCCCAGCCGCTGTGCATTGGAATCGCGGCCGTTGCGGGAGCTGCCGCCTGCCTTTTTGTGTGCCATTGCCTGTTCCTCTCGCTTAGCTGGCAGCAATCTGCCGGATCTGGATCTCGGTGTAATCCTGACGATGCCCCTGCGTCTTGCGGTAATGCTTGCGACGGCGCATCTTGAAGATCATCACCTTGTCGTGACGGCCATGGCCGACCACGGTGGCTTGGACGCTGGCACCCTCGACCAGCGGCGTGCCGACGGTCACCTTGTCGCCATCCGCCAGCATCAGCACCTTGTCGATGACCACGTCGCTGCCGATTTCGCCGGCCAGCTTCTCAACCTTCAGCTTGTCGCCGGCGGCCACGCGGTACTGCTTGCCGCCGGTCTTGATGACCGCATACATGTCAAACCTCGTCTACCATGGCTTCAAAGAAGCGCGCATTATACGGAATCAGCGGCGAAATGCAAAGGCCGTTTTGCGCGGCGGCAGGCCGGCCGGGCCGGCCTGTGCTAGAATTCCGCCATCATCCATCCCAGCACGAGCATCGGTGTCCATCACATCCATCCACGCCGTCATCGCCGACGACATGCGCGCGGTCGACACGGTCATCCGTCAGCATCTGCACTCCGAGGTCGTTCTGGTCAACCAGGTGGCGGAATACCTCATCGACAGCGGCGGCAAACGCCTGCGCCCCGCCCTGGTGCTGCTCGCCGGCGGCGCGCTCGGTGGCGTCACGTCGCGCCACCACCTGCTCGCCGCGGTGGTGGAATTCATCCACACCGCCACCTTGCTGCACGACGACGTGGTGGACGGCTCCGCCATGCGCCGCGGCAGGGCCACCGCCAACACCCTGTTTGGCCACGCCGCCAGCGTGCTGGTGGGAGACTTTCTTTACTCGCGCGCCTTCCAGATGATGGTGACGCTGCGCGACATGCGGGTGATGGAAGTGCTGGCGGATGCCACCAACGTCATCGCCGAGGGCGAGGTGCTGCAACTGCTCAACTGCCATGACGCCGACATCCCCGAAGACACCTATCTGCGCGTCATCCACTACAAGACCGGCAAGCTGTTCGAGGCTGCCGCCCGCCTCGGCGCACTGCTGTCCGGTGCCGGCACGGCGGAGCAGGCGCTGGCCGAGTACGGCATGCGTCTGGGCGCCGCGTTCCAGCTCATCGACGACGTGCTGGATCTCAGCGGTGATGCCGCCGAGATCGGCAAGAGCCTGGGCGACGACCTTGCCGAAGGCAAGCCCACCCTGCCGCTGCTGTACGCGCTGCACCGCGGCACGCCGCGGCAGCGGGAAGTGATCCGCCGTGCCATCGAACAGGGCGGACTCGACGAACTGGATGCCGTGGTGGCGGCGGTGCGCGAGACCGGCGCCCTTGACCACGTGCGCGCACTGGCCCGCCACGAGGCTGAAACCGGCAGCCGCGCCCTCATGCGGTTGCCGGATACCCATTATCGTCAAGCTCTGGTAGAATTGGCGGCCTTTGCGGTTGACCGGACGTACTAGCGCCGGTCAGCGCCCAGTCGGGGTGTAGCTTAGCCTGGTAGAGCGCTACGTTCGGGACGTAGAGGCCGGAGGTTCGAATCCTCTCACCCCGACCAATCTTTTCAAGCAGTTATCCCACATTCTGTCCCCTCACATTCCCCCATTGTGGGGAAATTGTGCCGCGCATTCTCCTTTCCACGCCGTCCGTCCACGCACCCTGATAATGATGTGCGGCGCTACCGGTGCGGATGCGGCCCCGAACGGGTGGGCGCGGCGATGACTCCGGTCGGGTTCCGATGAAAATCCGGCACCGGTCAGCTCATTGATAAATACGAGGCGCCGAATGCAGGCTTGTTCAGCGTGTCAGACGACAAGTAAAACTGCCCCCTGACGACACGAAGAATTGACCCCCCTGG
>JBBILG010000001.1:48400-98850 GCA_037445085.1 Methylobacillus sp. | reverse complement strand
CTGCGCATGGCGCGGGTCTCGCCGGTATCCGGGTTGAACAGCACGGTGGCCTGCCGGATCACGCCGCCGTCTTCCAGCGTCTCGATCTGCCAGCGGGTTTCGAACTCGATGGCCTGCTGCATGAAGCGGAAGGAATTGAGGTTCTTGATTTCGCGGCGCGTGCCCAGTTTGTCCGAACCCTTGGGGCGCACCGAAACATTCACATCACATCTAAAACTGCCCTCCTGCATGTTGCCGTCGCAGATGCCGATCCACTGCACCAGTTCGTGCAGCTTCCTGGCATAGGCCACGGCCTCGGCGGCGGAGCGCATGTCCGGCTCGGTGACGATTTCCAACAGCGGCGTGCCGGCGCGGTTCAGGTCGATGCCGGTCATGCCGTGGAAATCCTCGTGCACGGATTTTCCGGCGTCTTCTTCCAGGTGTGCGCGGGTGATGCGCACGATCTTTTCCTCGTCACCGGTTTGGATGGTGAGGTATCCCCTGCCCACCACCGGCAGCTCGTACTGGCTGATCTGGTAGCCCTTGGGGAGGTCGGGGTAGAAATAATTCTTGCGCGCGAACACCGAGCGGCGCGCAATCCCGGCGTCAATGGCGAGGCCGAAGCGGATGGCGCAGTTGACCGCCTCACGGTTCAGCACCGGCAGCACGCCGGGCAGGGCGATGCTCAACGCGTCCGCCTGGGTATTGGGCGCGGCGCCGAAGGCCGTGGACGCGCCGGAGAAAATCTTGGTTTTCGTTTGCAACTGGACATGCGTTTCCAGACCGATGACGACTTCCCATTGCATCATGAACCCTGCCCCCCGGGTTGGGTTACCGCAGAATTGAATGGAACGGTTTTCTCCCGCTTGATTTGTCCATCGGAATGACAAAAGTGTAGCAATGCCATCTGCCGGTCTTCGCTCTTCTCCTGCGCCATTTCGCAGTATTCCTGCAAGATCTCGATCCCGACGGCATTGCGGCGCAGTTCCTTCGCGACTCCGAGACTGGTTCCCGAGCCGGCAAAGGGATCCAGCACCCAATCACCCTCGTCGGTGAACAGCTTGATAAACCATTCCGGCAAGGCCCGCGGAAACGCCGCACTATGCTTCTTGTTGCCGCACTCCGTGGCCAGATGCAGCACGTTGGTGGGATACGCCATGCTGCGCTGCGTCCAGTTGGCAATGTTTTTTCCAAAGCCGCTTCCTACCTGGGAGTCATAACGCACGACGTCATTCTTGCCGAGAACTTTGAGGCGTGTCTCCGCCCAATCCCCCATCGGCACCATGACGGCTTCCTGATTCATCTTGAACTTGCGCGCCTTGGTGAAGTGCAGGCATCGCTCCCATGCATCACGGAATCGGTTGGGCCACTTTCCTGGGTAGCAGTTGCGTTTATGCCAGATGTATTCTTCCGTCCAGAGCCAACCCTGTTTTCGTAGAGCCAGGATAAGCTCCAGCACATAGGTATGGCGCTCACCATTTTCGGCTTTTTCCTTGATATTCAGCACGAAAGAACCGGTCGGCTTGAGAACTCGCAAAAATTGCTCGGAGCGCGGCAAAAACCAATCCACATAATGCTCTGGCTTGATGCCGCCATAGGTGTGGGCGCGACGATCAGCATATGGAGGCGAAGTAATAATCAGGTCGAAAGTGTCCTTGGGTATTCGCTGCAATACCTCGGCACAATCACCCTGAATGATTTTCGCTTTGGGTGTCACGCGATCCCCTCTGGCATTCTGGTGTGCCAGTCCGTCACCTGCTGGTATTGGTGGGCAATGCCCAGCATGCGCGCCTCGTCGAAATAGTTGCCGATAATCTGTAACCCCACCGGAAGGCCGTTGGCAAAGCCGGCCGGGATGCTCATGCCGGGCAGGCCGGCGAGGTTGACGGCGATGGTGTAGAGGTCTTCCAGGTACATGGCCACCGGATTGTCGGTCTTTTCGCCGGCCTTGAAGGCGGTGCCGGGGGCGGCCGGGCCCAGGATGACGTCGCAGTGCCGGAACGCCTCGGCGAAATCCTGGGCGATCAGGCGCCGGATTTTCTGCGCCTGCAGGTAGTAGGCGTCGTAGTAGCCGGCACTCAGCACATAGGTGCCGATCAGGATGCGGCGCTTCACCTCGTCGCCGAAGCCTTCGGCGCGGCTCTTGCAGTACATGTCGGCGAGGTCGGTGTATGCCGCCGCGCGGTGGCCGTAGCGCACGCCGTCGTAGCGGCTGAGGTTGGAGCTGGCCTCGGCGGGCGCGAGCACGTAGTACACGGGGATGGACAGCCGGTTGTTGGGCAGGCTCACTGCCACGGTTTGCGCGCCCAGCCTGCGGTATTGCGCGATGGCTTCCTCGACCACCACGGCCACGCCGGCATCCAGCCCGTCGGCGAAGTATTCCCTGGGCAGGCCGATCCTGAGGCCGGCCAGGGGTTTGCCGAGGTCGCGGGTGTAGTCTTCCCTGGCGCGCTGCAAGCTGGTGGAATCGCGCGCATCGAAGCCGGCCATGACATTCATCATCAGCGCCAGGTCTTCGGCCGACTTGGCCATGGGGCCGGCCTGGTCCAAGGATGAAGCGAAGGCGATCATGCCGTAGCGCGAGCACACGCCGTAGGTCGGCTTCAAGCCTGACAGGCCGCACAGCGAGGCGGGCTGGCGGATGGAGCCGCCGGTGTCGGTGCCGGTGGCCGCCGGCGCCAGGCGCGCCGCCACTGCGGCGGCGGAACCGCCGGAACTGCCGCCGGGCACGCGCCCGCGGTCCCACGGGTTCTGCACGCGGCCGAAATACGAGGTTTCGTTGGACGAGCCCATGGCGAATTCGTCCATGTTGGTCTTGCCGAGGTTGACCGCGCCGGCGGCGTCGAACTGGCTGATGACGTGCGCGTCATAGGGCGCGACGAAGTTGGCGAGCATTTTCGAGCCGCAGGTGGTGCGCCAGCCGCTGGCGCAGAAAATGTCCTTCTGGGCGATGGGGATGCCGGTGAGCGACCCGGCCTCCCCCCTGGCGATGCGTTCGTCCGCTGCGCGGGCCTGCGCCAGGCTCTTCTCGGCATCGACCGTGATGTAGGCGTTGATGTCCGGGTTGTGGCGGGCGATGCGGTCCAGAAAAGCTTGCGTCAGCTCGACGCTCGAAATCTTCCTGCTGGCGAGCGCGGCCGCCAGTTCCTTGAGACTTGCGTTGATCATTCAATAACCTTGGGGACGAGATACAGGCCGTTTTCCACGGCGGGTGCGATAGACTGGAACAGCTCGCGCTGGTTGGCTTCGCTGACCGCATCCTCGCGCAGGCGCTGTACCACGTCCTGCGAATGTGACATGGGAGTGACGCCGGCGGTGTCGACTGCCTGCATCTGCTCGATCAGGCCGAGGATGCCGGAGAGTTTGGTCAGGGTGGCCTGCGCCTCGGTTTCGGTGACCGCGATGCGGGCAAGCTCGGCGATGCGCCGTACGTCTTCGGTGGTCAGGGACATGGGGCGTAACGGTTATGTTTCAAGGCAATATCGAGTATTATAGCGCGATTTAGTTTTTGCCTTCAGCCGCGCCGTCAGGGCCCGGCACGCACCTCGGGATACACGCACATGTTCGGTTTCTTAAGCAGCTACTTTTCCAATGATCTGGCCATCGACCTCGGCACCGCCAACACGCTGATCTACGTGCGCGGCAAGGGCATCGTGCTGGACGAGCCTTCCGTCGTCGCCATCCGCCAGGAAGGCGGCCCCACGGTGAAGAAGACCATTCTCGCCGTCGGCCTGGAGGCCAAGCGCATGCTGGGCCGCGCCCCGGCCAACATTTCGGCGATCCGGCCGATGAAGGACGGCGTCATCGCCGATTTCACCATCACCGAGCAGATGCTCAAGTATTTCATCCGCCGCATCCATGAGTCGCGCTGGTTCTCGCCCAACCCGCGCATCATCATCTGCGTGCCGGTCGGCTCCACCCAGGTGGAACGCCGCGCCATCCGCGAAGCGGCGATTGGCGCCGGGGCAAGGCAGGTGCACCTGATCGAGGAACCGATGGCGGCCGCCATCGGCGCCGACCTGCCGGTGGCGGACGCCACCGGCTCGCTGGTGGTGGATATTGGCGGCGGCACCACCGAAGTGGGCGTGATTTCGCTGGGCGGCATCGTCTATGCCAAATCCGAGCGCGTCGGCGGCGACAAGTTCGACCAGGCCATCATCGACTACATCCGCCGCAACTACGGCATGCAGATTTCCGAGCCGACCGCCGAGCTGATCAAGAAGAACATCGGCTCCGCCTTCCCCGGCTCCGAAGTGATGGAAATGGAAGTCACCGGCCGCAACCTGGCCGAGGGCCTGCCGCGCAAGTTCACCATCTCCAGCAACGAGATCCTGGAAGCGCTGACCGAGCCGCTCAATGCCATCGTCGGCGCGGTCAAGTCGGCGCTGGAGCAGACCCCGCCCGAACTCGGTGCCGACATCGCCGAGAAGGGCATGGTGCTCACCGGCGGCGGCGCGCTGCTGCGCGACCTCGACCGACTGCTGGTAGAAGAGACCGGCCTGCCGGTCATCGTCGCGGAAGACCCGCTTACCTGCGTCGCCCGCGGCGGCGGCCGCGCGCTGGAAGAAATGGACAAGCTGGGCAACGTGTTCGCCCATGAATGAGTGCAGTGGAGGTGGCCGCGCTTGCCCCATGGCGGGTGCGGCGCGCCCGTCTTCCCCGTGATGTTGCCGATGGCTGAAGGCTGACCATCCCCATGGCGCAACTGGATACGGCGCAGCAGACCGCCTTTTTCGTGCGCGGGCCCAGCCCGGCGACGCGCCTGGTGGTGTTCGGCTTGTTCGCCGTCGTGCTCATGGTGCTGGATGCACGCTTCCATTACCTCACCGAGATCCGCCAGGGTTTCAGCGCCATGCTGCATCCCCTGGAAGTCGCTGCCCGCGCGCCGCTGGCGGCATCCCGCCATGTGCGCGATTATCTGGTGCTGCAGGCCGACCTGGTGGAGGAGAACCGCCGCTTGCGCACCCGCCACCTGGAACAGCAGGCCGAGCTGCAGCGCTTGCGCCTCTTGCAGCAGGAGAACGAGCAGTTGCGCCGGCTGCTCGGCGCGGCGCAGGCCAGCGCGCACACCACCAAGCTGGGCGAGATCGTGCTGACCGGCCGCGATGTGTTCAGCCGCCGCGCCGTCATCAATCTGGGCGCCCGTCACGGCGTCGAAGCCGGGCAGGCAGTGATCGACGCGGACGGCGTGGTCGGCCAGATCACCCGCGTCTATCCATTCTCCAGCGAGGTCACCCAGGTGACTGACAAGGAGCTGGCGGTGCCGGTGCAGGTCGAGCGCACCGGACTACGCGCCGTCGCCTTCGGTCTGGGGCGCGACAATCTGATTTCCCTGCCCTACCTGCCCACCAGTGTGGACATCCGGCGCGGCGACCTGCTGCACACTTCCGGCATCGACGGCGTCTATCCGGCAGGGCTGGCAGTGGCGCGCGTGGTCGGCATGGAGCGCAGCCCGGATTCGCCGTTTGCCCGCATCACCTGCGCACCCGTGGCTGGCATCGACCGCCAGCGCCAAGTGCTGGTGGTGAGGACGCAGGTCGCCGCGCCCAGCGGGGCGGATATCGAAAAACCCCGGCCGGTCGAGGTCCAGCGTGCACGCCGCCAGCCTTAAGCATGTCTATCTGTCGCTGCTGGCGGCCATGGTCTGCTACCTGTTGCCATGGTCGGGCGTAGGGCTGCTGCTGCGCCCCGACTTCGTGCTGGTTGCGCTGCTGTTCTGGATGCTGCGCGCGCCGCATCTGTGCAACATCGGCACCGCCTGGGCGCTGGGACTGGCGGTCGATTTCGCCGGCGGCGGGCTGGCCGGGCAGACCGCGCTGGCCTATACCGTGACCGCCTTCCTCGCCGTGCAATACCAGCGCCGGCTGGTGCTGTTCAGCGAGTGGCAGCAGGCCGGCTACGTGCTGCTGCTGCTGCTGCTGTCGCAGCTCATCATGCTGCCGCTCAAGCTGCTCTCCGGCGGCGGCCTGCCCGACTGGCTGTTTTTCGCCTCCAGCCTGAGCGGCCTGGCGCTGTGGCAACTGCTGGCGGTCACGCGGGTGCTCGGCCTGGCGCCCAGAAGTTCGGTCTGACCTTCCGCTGTGGCGCCGATGCGGCCGTATTCGGAACTGAAGAACACCCGGCGCGAGCAACACGATTTCCGCGTGCGGCTGTTCATCGCCCTCGTCTTCATGCTGGCCGGCTTCGGCATCCTGCTGGCGCGCCTTGCCTGGCTGCAGGTGGTGCAGTACGAGCACTACCATACGCTGGCCGAGAGCAACCGCATCTCGCTGGTGCCCATCCCACCCAGCCGCGGTCTCATCCTGGACCGGAACGGGGTGGTGCTGGCGCACAGCTATTTCGTCTATACCCTGGAAGTCACGCCCGCCAGGGTCGCGGATCTGGAGCGGACCCTGCGGCAACTGGGGGAACTGATGGAGATTTCCCCCGGCGACCTCAGGCGTTTCCACCGGCTGCGGCGGGAGAGCCACGAGTTCGAGGGGGTGTTGCTGCGCTCCAACCTCAACGAACTGGAAGCAGCCCGTTTCGCCGTCAACCGCTACCGCTTTCCCGGCGTGGAAATCCGCTCGCGGATGTTGCGGCATTATCCGCACGGCCCGCTGGGCGCCCACCTGATCGGCTATATCGGCCGCATCAACAACGAGGACGTGAGGAGGCTCCAGGAAGGCGGTGAATACGCCAACTATCTGGGCACCGGCCACATCGGCAAGACCGGCATCGAGCAGTATTACGAACGCCGCCTGCATGGCAGGACCGGCATCCAGCAGGTGGAAATCAATGCCGACGGCCATGCCGTGCGGGTGCTGTCGAGCACGCCGCCGATCCCCGGCGACGATCTCATCCTGTCGGTGGACATCAGGCTGCAGGAAGTTGCGGAGCGGGCCTTTGCCGGCAGACGCGGCGCGCTGGTGGCGATCAGCCCGACCAACGGCGAGGTGCTGGCCTTCGTCAGCCAACCTTCGTTCGACCCCAACCTGTTCGTCGACGGCATCGACACGGAAAACTGGAAGGCGCTCAACGAATCGCTGGACAAGCCGCTGGTCAACCGGCCGCTGCGCGGCATCTATCCGCCCGGCTCCACCTTCAAGCCGTTCGTGGCGCTGGCGGGGCTGGAAGCGGGCAAGCGCGTTCCGCCGTTCGCCATCCAGGACCACGGCTTCTTCACCCTGCCCGGCCACAATCACCGCTTCCGTGATTGGAAGCCGCAAGGGCACGGCATCGTCGACATGCGCAAGGCGATCACAGTGTCCTGCGACACGTTCTTCTACGGTCTGGCGCAGGAACTGGGCATCGGGCCGATGACCGATTTCGTCCGCCATTTCGGTTTCGGCAAGAAAACCGGCATCGACATCAACGGCGAACTGGAAGGGCTGCTGCCCACGCCGGAATGGAAGCGGCGCCGCTTCAAGCAGCCGTGGTTCCCGGGCGAGACGCTGATCGTCGGCATCGGCCAGGGCTATACCCTGGCCACTCCCATGCAGTTGGCGCAGGCCACCGCCATCCTGGCCAACAACGGCGTGGCCATGCGCCCGCATCTGGTTGCCGCCATCCGCGACAGCAGGAGCGGCACCCGGCACCCGGTGCCGCTGGAAGTGGTGGACCGGGTGACGGTGAATCCGCGCAACGCCGAGCTGGTCAAGGAGGCCATGCTGGACGTCACCCGCCCCGGCGGCACCGCGGTCAGCGTGGGTGCCGGGGCGCCCTACGGTGTTGCCGCCAAGACCGGCACGTCGCAGGTGATCGGCATCAAGCAGGGCGAGAAATATGACGCGAGCAAGATCGACGAGCGCCACCGCGACCACGCCCTGTTCATTGCCTACGCGCCGGCGGAGGCACCGACCATCGCCGTGGCGCTGATCGTCGAGAACGGCGGCTCCGGCGGGGCCACCGCCGGCCCAATCGCGCGCAAGGTGATGGACTACTACTTGCTGGGCAAGACGCCGGAGGATCAAGCTACCCCCACCGCCTCCCGCGCCGACCCGGCCACCGACCGACGGACGCCACCATGATGAGAGACGTGCTGAAACGACTGCTTTCCCCCTTCGACCCGTTGCTGCTGGGGCTGCTGCTGCTCACCCTGACGCTGGCGCTGCTGGTGCTCTACAGCGCCGCCGGCCAGGACATGGCGCGAGTCAGTTCACAGGCGACCAAGATGTTGCTGGCCTGCGGCGTGATGTGGCTGTTCGCCATGACCCCGCCGCGCTTCCTGCAGCAGATGGCGGTGCCGCTGTATCTGCTGGGGGTGCTGCTGCTGGTCGGCGTCGCCCTGTTCGGCGATGTGGCCAAGGGCGCGCGCCGCTGGCTGGACCTCGGCGTGATGCGCATCCAGCCATCCGAGCTGATGAAAATTGCCCTGCCCATGATGCTGGCCTGGTATTTTGCCAAGCGCGAGGCCACCCTGCGTCTCGCGGACCATGCCGTGGCGGCGATCCTGCTGGCGCTGCCGGTGGGGCTGATCCTCGAACAACCCGATCTCGGCACCTCCATCATGATCGGTGCCTCCGGCTTCTATGTGATGTTCCTCGCCGGGCTGTCCTGGCGCCTGCTGGTCGGGCTGGCGCTGGCCGGCGCGGCGGCGGCGCCCTTTCTTTGGCACATGCTGCACGACTATCAGCGCCGCCGCATCGAGATCCTGTTCGATCCGCAGCAGGATCCGCTCGGTTCCGGTTACCACACCATCCAGGCCGGCATCGCGTTGGGGTCGGGCGGGCTTGCCGGCAAGGGCTGGCTGCAGGGCACCCAGTCGCAACTGGATTTTCTGCCCGAGCGGCATACCGATTTCATCTTCGCCGTGTTTGGCGAGGAATTCGGTCTGGTCGGCGGCATCCTGCTGCTGCTGCTGTTTGGCTTCATCATCGGCCGCGGCGCGTGGATCGCCTACCACGGCTCCACCATGTTCGAGCGCCTGCTCGCCGGCAGCCTCGTGCTGACCTTCTTCACCTACGCCTTCGTCAACATGGGCATGGTGATGGGCATTTTGCCGGTGGTGGGGGTGCCGCTGCCGCTCATCAGCTTCGGCGGCACCTCGCTGGTGACGCTGATGGTGGGCTTTGGTATCTTGATGAGCGTCCATGCCAACCGCAAGCTGGTGGCGACTTGAGTAAAGGGTGCGGGGTGTGAAGGGTGAAGGGTTAAGTTGCAAGCCGATCGTGGCCCTGCTGCTGGCAACGGTGCTGGCCGGGTGCGGCAGCATGGCCAGTAAACCGGCGCCACAACCCGGGGCGGCGGACACGGCGGGCCAGCCGGCGCAGCCGGCCGCTGCGCAGCGGCCGGGCGGCTACTACCTCGATGACGGCCCGGGCGACGATCCGCCGCCCGACATCGATGCCATTGCGGATGCCGTGCCGCGCGCGGAACCGCTGCTGGAGCGGGCCAACCGGCCCTACCTGGCACTGGGCGAGCGCTACACGCCGATGACGGAGCGCGCCCCGTATCGTGCCGAGGGCATGGCTTCCTGGTACGGCCGCCGCTATCACGGCAACAGGACCTCCAGCGGCGAAGTCTATGACATGTACGGCATGACCGCCGCCCACCCCACCCTGCCGTTGCCCAGTTACGTGCGCGTCACCAATCCGGAGAACGGCCACTCGGTGGTGGTGCGCGTCAATGACCGCGGCCCGTTCAAGAAGGGGCGGCTGATCGATCTCTCCTACGCCGCCGCCTACAAGCTGCGCCTGGTCGAACGGGGCAGCGGGCGGGTGGTGGTGGAAGCCCTGGGGGCGGACGGGCAGCCATTGACCACGGCCGTCGCCGCAAGCCCGGCACCCGCGCCCGGCCTGTTTGTGCAGGTGGGGGCCTTCCGCCAGCGCGAAAATGCCGAGGAACTGCGCGCGCGCGTGCTGCGGCAGCCGGCCGCGCGGAACGTGGCGGTGGAGAACTGGTATACTGGCAGCCTGTACCGCGTGCGCCTCGGCCCCTTCGGCAGTCGTGCCGACGCCGAACGCGCCGCCGAGCATCTGGCGCGCGCACTCGGGATTGCCGCTTACGTGATCACTCCATTCGAGACTCCATGAAACGCCTGCTATTCGCCCTGCTCTCACTGGTTCCCCTCACGGCCATTGCCGACGACATTCCGCCGCCGCCCACCTTGGCGGCCAAATCCTACGTGCTGCTGGATTTCAACAGCGGCACCGCGCTCGCCCGGCAGAATGCCGATCAGCGGGTCGAGCCGGCTTCGCTGACCAAGCTGATGACCGCCTATCTCACCTTCAAGGCGATCCGCAATGGCCACCTGAGGCTCGACCAGATTCTGCCGGTGAGCGAATATGCCTGGAAGGGAGGCGGTGGCGGCTGCGGCGGAGCCCGGGGTTCCTGCATGTTCATCGAGCCCAACAAGCCGGTAACGGTGGAACAACTGCTGCACGGCATGATCGTGATTTCCGGCAACGATGCCAGCGTGGCGCTGGCGGAGGGCATCGCCAGTTCCGAGCCGGCGTTCGCCGAGCTGATGAACAAGGAAGCCGCGCGGCTGGGCATGAGGAACAGCCGCTTCATGAATGCCACCGGCCTGCCCGGTGCCGACCACTACACCACGGCGGCCGACCTCGCCCTGCTGGCGGCGGCGCTGGTGCGCGATTTCCCCGAGGAGTACCGGCGCCTGTACTCGCTCAAGGAATACACTTGGAACAACATCAGGCAGTCCAACCGCAACCGCCTGCTATGGGTGGATCCGCACGTCGACGGCATGAAGACCGGCTACACCGCCGCCGCCGGCTATTGCCTGATTTCCTCGGCCAGGCGCGGCGACATGCGCCTGGTCGCGGTGCTGATGGGGGCGCCGAGCAACACCGCGCGCGCCGTGGAAAGCCAGAAGCTGCTCAACTACGGTTTCCAGTTTTATGAATCTCGCCTGGTATACAAGCGTGGCCAGACGGTGAGCAGCCTCAAGGTGTGGAAGGGCCGGGGCGAGGAGGTTGCGGCCACGGTGGCCGAGGATCTCTACGTCACCCTGCCCAGGAATCCGGTCGGCCGCCTGCAGGCCAGCATGACCAGCCGCCAGCCGCTGGTCGCGCCGATTGCCGCCGGCCAGGAGGTCGGCACGGTGCAGTTGAGCCTGGACGGCAAGCCGCTGTTGCGCCGCCCGCTGGTGGCGGCGGTGGACATGCCGGTGGCTGGCCTGTTCGGCCGTCTGTGGGACGACCTCAGGCTGATGTTCCAGTAGGTTTCCGATGACACAAATCGTCCATCTCAACGGTGACTGGCTGCCACTGGGAGAAGCGCGCGTGCCGGTGCTGGACCGCGGCTTCATCTTCGGCGATGGCATCTACGAGGTGATCCCGGTCTATTCGCGGCATCCCTTCCGCCTGCAGGAGCACCTGCGCCGCCTGCAGTACAGCCTGGACGGCATCCGGCTGGCCAATCCGCACGACGACGCCACCTGGTCGGCGCTGATCCACGAGCTGGTGGCGAAGAACGAAGGCGAGGACCAATACGTCTACCTGCACATCACGCGCGGCGTCGCCAGGCGCGACCATGCCTTTCCCAGGGAGACCGAACCCACCGTGTTGCTGATGAGCAACCCGCTGCCCGCGCCGCCCCCCGAACTGTGCGAGACCGGCGTGGCGGCGGTCTCCGCCGCGGACAACCGCTGGGGCCGCTGCGACATCAAGGCCATCGCCTTGCTGCCCAACGTGCTGCTGCGCCAGCTCGCGGTGGACGCCGGCGCCATGGAAGCCGTGCTGTTCCGCGACGGCATCCTCACCGAAGGGGCCGCCAGCAACATCTTCGCGGTGGAGCACGGCGTCATCCTGGCGCCACCCAAGGATCACCACATGCTGCCCGGCATCACCTACGATCTGGTGCTGGAGTTGGCGGCGGCCCATGGCATCCCGGCGCAAATCGGCAAGTTCCCCGAGGCGCGCATCCGTGCCGCGGACGAGCTGTGGCTCACTTCCTCCACCCGTGAAATCCAGCCCATCACCCTGCTGGATGGCCGGCCCGTCGGCCGCGGCAGGCCGGGGCCGCTGTTCCGCAGCATGCACGCCCTCTATCAGGAGTACAAGAATCAGGTCATGCGGATGCCGGCATGAGCGAGACCACCCTGCTCGAATTCCCCTGCGAGTTCCCGCTCAAGATAATGGGCGAGATGCGCGAGGGCTTCGCCGAGGAAATCCTGCGCGTGGTGCGCCTGCACTGCCCGGGATTCGACGCCGCGCGCATGGAAATGCGTGCCAGTTCCGGCGGCAAGTACCTGAGCCTCACCTGCACCGTCAGCGCCACCTCCAGGCAGCAGCTCGACGACCTTTACCGGGCCCTGACCGCACACCCCATGGTGAGGGTCGTGCTCTAGCCGGGCCAACCGATGATGCAGACGCGAAATCTCGGCCGCACCGGTTACACAGCCACCTGGCAGGCGATGCGGGAGTTCACCGCGCGGCGGACGGCCGCCACCCCGGACGAACTGTGGCTGACCGAACACGATCCGGTCTATACCCTGGGCCTCAACCGTCGCGATCCACGTCTGCCCCGGCGCGACGACATCCCGCTGCTGCATACCGACCGCGGCGGCAAGATCACCTACCACGGCCCTGGCCAGGTGGTGGTGTACCTGCTGCTGGATCTCAAGCGGCGCGAGCTCGCCGTGCGCGAACTGGTCGAGCGCATGGAGGGGGTGGTCATCCGCCTGCTGGACGGCTACGGCGTGGCCTCACATGGCCGGCGTGATGCCCCCGGCGTGTACGTGGACGGGCGCAAGATCGCCTCGCTCGGTCTGCGCCTGAAACAGGGCCGTTGCTACCACGGCCTGAGCCTCAACGTGGACATGGACCTCACGCCTTTTTCTGCCATCGATCCTTGCGGATACCAGGGCCTGCAGGTGACGCAGACGCGTGACCTCGGCATCCATCGCGATTTCGACGGCATCGCCGCCGATTTGCTGCGGCAGATGCAGGAAGAATTGGGTGCTTGCTGAAAGGCTCTGAACTGCCGCCATGAGCGAAATTTTTACCCACAAGCAGAAAGGCGCGGCCAAGACCGCGCGCATCCCCATCAAGATCGTCCCGCAGCCGGCGCCGCGCAAGCCGGAATGGATCCGCATGAAGGTGCCCGACGGCGCGCGCTTCCATGAAATCAAGCAGATCCTGCGCGACAACGGGCTGCACACGGTGTGCGAGGAGGCGACCTGCCCCAACATCGGCGAATGCTTCAGTGGCGGCACCGCCACCTTCATGATCCTGGGCGACGTGTGCACGCGGCGCTGCCCGTTCTGCGACGTGGCGCACGGCAAGCCGCTGCCGCCGGATGCCGGAGAGCCGGAAAAGCTGGCCTGCACCATTGCCGCCATGCGCCTGAAATACGTGGTCATCACCAGCGTGGATCGCGACGATTTGCGCGACGGCGGCGCCCGCCACTTCGTCGATTGCATCCGCGCCGCGCGCCGGCATTCCCCGCAGCTCAGGATCGAAGTGCTGGTGCCGGATTTCCGCGGCCGCCTGGACGTCGCGCTGGACATTCTCGCCGAAGCGCCGCCCGATGTCATGAACCACAACCTGGAAACCGTGCCGCGTCTCTACAGGCAGGCGCGCCCCGGCGCCGACTACGCGCATTCGCTGAAACTGCTCGGCGACTTCAAGGCGCGCTTTCCGCACATCCCCACCAAATCCGGCCTGATGCTGGGGCTGGGCGAGACCGACGAGGAAATCCTCGATGTGATGCGCGACCTGCGTCACCACGGGGTGGACATGCTCACCCTCGGCCAGTACCTGCAGCCGGGCAGCCACCACCTGCCGGTGCTGCGCTTCGTCGAACCGGCGCATTTCGCCTGGTTCGAGCAGCAGGCACTGGCGCTGGGCTTCACCCAGGCGGCCTGCGGCCCGATGGTGCGATCCAGCTACCATGCCGACCGGCAGGCGGAGCCGATGCTTGGCGACTGACATCCCCGGATGAGACGGGAGCGCGCATGAGTTGCGAACTGTGTGCCGAAATGGGTGGGTTGCCGTTGTGGCAGGACGATTTCTGCCGCGTGGTGCTGGTGGACGATGCGCATTACCCTGGCTACTGCCGGGTCATCCTCAACCGCCACGTGCAGGAGATGAGCGATCTCGACGTGGCCGGGCGCGAGCGCCTGATGCGCGTGGTGGTTGCCGTCGAGGCCGCCCTGCGCGAAGTGGCGCGTCCGGACAAGATCAACCTCGCCAGCTTGGGCAACAGGGTGCCGCACCTGCACTGGCACGTCATTCCGCGCTATCGGCAGGACCGCAACTTCCCGAATGCCATCTGGGGCGAGGCACTGCGCGACGGCGCTGCGCCGGAAGTGGACATGGAGCGGCTGCGGCTGGCCGTAGTGCGACAGCTCGGTTAGCCCCAAGCTAACCGCGCGGATGGTGCCGTGCGTGCAACTGTTTGAGGCGTTCGCGGGCGACGTGGGTGTAGATCTGCGTGGTGGAGATGTCGGCGTGTCCCAGCAGCATCTGTACCACCCGCAGATCGGCGCCGTGGTTGAGCAGGTGGGTGGCGAAGGCGTGGCGCAGCACATGCGGGGAAATGTGTCGGGCGATGCCGGCCTGCTGCGCGTAGCGCTTGATCAGGTACCAGAAGGCCTGGCGCGTCATGGCCGCGCCGCGTCGGGTGACGAACAGGTTTTCGCACAGCTTGCCGTCGAGGATGTGCGGGCGCGCCTCGCCCAGATAGCGGCGGAGCCCGTGCAGCGCTTCCTCTCCCAGCGGCACCAGCCGTTCCTTGCTGCCCTTGCCCATGACACGCACCACGCCCATGTCCAGGCTGACCGCGCTGACCTTGAGGCTCACCAATTCCGAAACGCGCAGGCCGGTGGCGTAGAGAACCTCCAGCATGGCGCGGTCGCGCAAGCCGAGCGCTTGCCCGGTGTCGGGGGCGTGCAGCAGCGCTTCGATCTCGGCCTCGCTCAGGCTTTTGGGCAGGGCGCGCGGCAACTTGGGCGAGGCGAGCTGGAGGGTGGGGTCGCAGTCGATCCTGCCTTCGCGCAGAGCATAGCGATACAGGCGGCGCAGACTGGCCACCAGGCGGCCGATGCTGCGCGGCTTGGCCCGCTGGCGAAAGCGTTCGGCCAGGTATTGTTCCAGGTCGGCGCGCTCCGCGCCCGCTAGCGCCTTGCCGTGCGTCTCGTCCAGCCACCGGGCGAAATGCGCGAGGTCGCGCCGGTAGCTGTCCAGGGTGTTGCGCGACAGCCCGTCTTCCAGCCACAGGCGGTCGGTGAAGTCGTCAAGCAGCCGCTGGTTTGCTTCGTTCATGGGCCAGCAGCCATCGCTTGATGGCCAGTGCGTCCGGCGTGCGGCCCTGCATGAATCCGCCCAGGTCGTGGCGCGCCACCACGCGATGACAGGGGATGACCAGCGGCACCGGGTTGGCGCCGCAGGCTTGGGCCACGGCGCGGGGGGAGGAACCGACCTTTTGCGCCAGCTCGCCATAGGTCAGGACATGGCCGGGCAGGATGGCACGGAGGACCTGCCAGACCCGCTGCTGGAACGGCGTGCCGGCCGGGGCAAGGGCAAGGTCCAGCGGTGCGGCGGGGTCGCGCAAATAGTCGGCCAGCGCACTGCATACCGCCGCTGCCGTGCGGTTGTGCGCCAACATGGTAGCCGTGCCGGCAGGCAGAAAGTCGATGCAGGCCAGCCTGTCTTGCCCGATGGCGATGCCGAGCGCCCCGAACGGCGCGGCGAGAATGGCCTGATAATCCTGTCGCATGCCGCCATGTTACCGCAAATGCCGGCGGGCGACGGTGGCGGCATGGCAGTGGTGTTTCCTGATCCGGGGGGCGAATCGACGCCCTCCAAAAAGCGGGAACCCCAGGCCCGGATCAACCTGGGGGTCCGACACGGCCGCGCGGCAACTTACTCCGCGGAGACTTCCTTGCCGCGCGACTGCAGCTTTTCCTTGATGCGCGCGGATTTGCCGGAGCGGTTGCGCAGGTAGTACAGCTTGGCGCGGCGCACGTCGCCGCGACGCTTCACCTCGACGCTGGCGATCAGCGGCGAGTAGGTCTGGAAGGTGCGCTCCACACCCTCGCCGGAGGATATCTTGCGCACGATGAAGGAAGAGTTGAGGCCGCGGCTGCGCTTGGCGATGACCACCCCCTCGAACGCCTGCACGCGCTTGCGATTGCCTTCGACGACGTTTACGCCGACCACGACGGTGTCACCCGGGGCGAAGTCGGGAATGTTCTTGCCCAAGCGGGCGATTTCTTCCTGTTCCAGTTGCTGGATGATGTCAGCCATGCTCATGGTTCCTTTTCGTTATGAGGGGCTTGTTCCTGCTCGTACTCCGCGAGCAGCCGAGCCTCCTCTTTCGTCAACGGCCTTGCGGCCAACAAATCCGGGCGCTTGTCCCGGGTCCGCGCCAGCGACTGTTTCAGCCGCCAGCGCCTGATTTCCTCGTGGTGGCCGGACAGCAGCACGTCCGGCACCTTCATGTCCGCATAGACTTCCGGCCGGGTGTAATGCGGACAATCCAGCAGGCCGGCGACGAAGGAATCTTCCGTCGCCGAATCGGCATCGCCCAGCGCGCCGGGCAATTGCCGCACGATTGCGTCCATCAGCACCATCGCCGGCAGTTCGCCGCCGGACAGCACGTAGTCGCCGATGGAGATTTCCTCGTCCACCTGGCGCCGCAGCAGGCGCTCGTCCACCCCTTCGTAGCGGCTGGCCAGCAGGATCAGCCCCGGCGACCTTGCCAGCCGCAGCACGTCCGCGTGCTGCAGTGGCCTGCCCTGTGGCGACAGGTGGATCACCCGTGGGCGATCCACGCCCTCGGCCCGCTGGCGCCGCCTTGCCGCGGTGATCGCTTTTTCCAGCGGCTCCGCCAGCATCACCATGCCAGGCCCGCCGCCATAGGGACGGTCGTCCACCGTCCGGTAGCTGTCCGTGGTGAAATCGCGCGGATTCCACAGCGTCAACCGGTAAATCCGTCTCTCCAGCGCCCGCGCGGTGATGCCGTATTGGGCAATCGCCTCGAACATGGGCGGAAACAGGGTCACGACATCGAACTGCATCGCGCGGCCCGCGCCGGCCTCGCTCAAAATTCGGCGTCCCAGTCCACGGTCATGCGTCCGTTCGCCAGATCCACCGTCAGCACTACCTGGCCGACGAAGGGGATGAGGCGCTCGCGCTCGCCCCTTACCACCATCACGTCGTTGGCGCCGGTCGCGAACAGGTGGTCCACGCGCCCCAGCACGACCCCCAAGGTGTTGTGCACCTCAATACCGACGAGGTCAGACCAGTAATATTCGTCCTGCGTGGGCTCCGGCAACTGTTCCCGCGGCACCGCGACGGCCCTGCCCCTGAGCCGGAATGCCTGGTCGCGGTCGGTGACGTCCGCCAGTCTCGCGACCAGATGGTCGCCATGCACTCTGGCCTCTTCCACCACAAACTCGCGCCAGCCCGTTTCGCTCTCCAGCCACCAGACCGGATAGTCGATGAGGCCGTCCAGCGCCTCGGTGTCGGGCCGCACCTTGATCCAGCCCTTCACGCCGTAGGGGATGGTCACCCGCCCCATCACCACCATGTGCGCAGGTGGCGACCGCTGCAAGGCGCTTATGCCGCCCTGGCGGCCTGCTTGACCAGGCGCGCCACGCAATCCGACAACTGCGCGCCCTTGCCCTGCCAGTAGGCGATGCGCTCGCCGTTGAGGCGCAGGCCTTCGCTGCCTTCGGCGGCGATCGGGTTGTAGAAGCCCACGCGCTCGATGAAGCGGCCATCGCGGCGGTTGCGCGAATCGGCGACCACCACGTTGTAGAAGGGGGATTT
The DNA here is from genome assembly GCA_037445085.1 of Methylobacillus sp. Classification (GTDB taxonomy): domain Bacteria; phylum Pseudomonadota; class Gammaproteobacteria; order Burkholderiales; family Methylophilaceae; genus JBBILG01. The sequence goes on along the minus strand of JBBILG010000001.1, from coordinate 81,154 downwards.
CTTCGCGCCACCACGGGCGAGACGAATGATCACCATGATAGGGTTCTCTTCGCTGATTAACGGAAAAGGGCGGATTCTACGTTATTTCTTATTACCTTGGCAAGCCGGTTCGGGGCGGCCGGTAGCGGGTGGGGTCCGGCAGGCCGGCCGCGGCGAAGCCGTCGCGGCGAAAGCGGCAGGAGTCGCACACGCCGCAGGCCTGGCCTTGGGCATCGGCCTGGTAGCAGGAGACGGTAAGCGTGTAATCGACGCCGAGCGCATAGCCGCGGTGGATGATGTCGGCCTTGCCGAGGTGCTGCAAGGGTGCGTGGATGGTGAACGGCTTGCCCTCGACGGCGGCCCGGGTGGCCAGGTTGGCCATGCGCTCGAAAGCCTGCACGTACTCCCCGCGGCAGTCCGGATAGCCGGAATAATCCAGTGCGTTGACGCCGATGAAGATGTCCTGCGCGCCCAGGACTTCCGCCCATGCCAGGGCCAGCGACAGCATGATGGTGTTGCGCGCGGGCACGTAGGTGACCGGGATGCCGCTGGTTGCGTGTTCCGGCACGGCGATGCCGGGATCGGTCAGCGCCGAGCCGCCGAACGCCGACAGGTCGAGCCGGAACACACGGTGCTCGACCGCACCCAGCGCGGCGGCCACTCGGCGGGCGGCGTGCAGTTCGGCCACGTGGCGCTGGTGGTAGTCGAAGCTGAGACAGTGGCAGGCGTAGCCTGCGTGGCGGGCGATGGCCAGCACGGTGGCGGAGTCCAGGCCGCCAGACAGCAGGACGACGGCGTTGTTCGTCATTTCCCCGGCGTCTCCCCCCACAGCAGCTTGTGCAACTGTATCTGCATGCGTACCGGCAGGCGGTCCCGCAGGATCCAGTCGGCCAGATCGGTGGGGTCCAGGCTGGCGTACACTGGCGAGAACAGCACCGTGCACCGCTCCGCGATGCCGTGCTCGGCCAGCACCTGCTTCGCCCAGTCGTAGTCGATGCGGTCGCACAGCACGAACTTGACTTCGTCCTTGGCCTGGATGAGGGCCAGGTTCTCCCAGCGGTTCCTGGCAACCTCGCCGGAACCGGGGGTTTTGATGTCGAGGATGACCGACACGCGCGCATCGACACGGGAAATGTCCAGTGACCCGCCGGTTTCCAGCGAGACGCTGTAGCCGGCATCGCACAGCGCGGCGAGCAGTTGCGGGCATTGCTTCTGCGCCAGCGGTTCGCCGCCGGTCACGGTGACGTAGCGCGTGCCATATCCGGCAACGCGCCGCAGGATGTCGGCCTGCGTCATGTTCTGGCCGCCCTGGAAGGCGTAGGCGGTGTCGCAGTAGCCGCAGCGCAGCGGGCAGCCGGCCAGCCGCACGAACACGGTGGGCAGGCCGACGCGCGACGATTCCCCTTGCAGGGAATGGAAAATCTCGTGGATGCGCAGCAAGTTACCGCGTTTTGACGGATTCAAGCACCGCCAGACGCTTCCTGGCCAGCGGCGCGACCTCGCTATTGGGGTGCTTGGCCAGCAGGTCGCGCAGGGTTTGCCTGGCGCCGGCGGTATCGGCCAACTGGATCTGGCAGTTGGCGATGTTGTACATCGCGTCCGGGACCTTGGCATGGTCCGGGAAAGTCTGGATCAGTTTGTGCTGGCTGGCCATGGCGGCCTGGTAATCCTTTTGCGAAAACTGCGCGTAGCCCAGCCAGTAGAGGGCATTGGGCGCATACATGCCACTGGGGTGCCGTGCCAGCAGCGCCTCGAAGGCTGCGGCGGATTCCTGGTACTTGCCGGCCTTGAACAGTTCATGCGCGGCTTCGTAGGCTTGCAGCTCGGCGGCGGAGTCGGCGGGGGCCGCTGCGGCGGGCGCCGCCTGTGGGGGCGCGGCAGGGACGCCCGCGCTTTCCAGTTTGCGCAGGCGCGCATCGGTGTCGGCATAGAGATCACGCTGGCGCTGCTGCGTCTGCTGCACTTGGTGGCCAGTCATTTCCATCTGCCCGCGCAACTGGGCGATTTCTTCGCTGAGACGGTCGATCTGGCCGAGCAGCTCGATCGAGCGGTTCTTTTCCGCGGATTCCATGTCGGCCAGGCGCTTTTCCAGCGCCTGGCGCGCACGTTCGGAAGCTGAGAGCCTGGCCTGCAGTTCCGTGATGCGCTGATCCTGTTCCTCCTTGACATACTTGCGCAGCTTGATGATTTCCTCGCGCGCATCGTTGTCGGCGAACAACCCCGCGTGTGCGGTGCCGAAGGTGAACAGCAGCAAAGACGGCAACAGCAGGCGCATGGCTTATTCGCCGGCGTAGACGATGTCGGCGCGGCGGTTTTCCGCCCAGCAGGCCTCGGTCTGCGCGGTGCAGCGCGGTTTCTCCTCGCCGAAGCTGACGGTCTCGATCTGGTTGTCGGACGCACCGTGCACGTTCATCAGATTCTTCACCGAGACGGCGCGGCGCTGGCCCAGCGCCAGGTTGTATTCGCGGCTGCCGCGCTCGTCGGCGTGACCCTGCACGGTGAGGCGCGCGGCGGGGGTGGCCACCAGATATCTGGCGTGCGCTTCCACCATGGCGCGATATTCCGGCTTGACCTCATACCGGTCGAAATCGAAATAGACGCTGCGCTTGGACAGGATGTTGTTGGGGTCGGTGAGCGGGTTGACCTTGGTCGCGGCCTCGGTTGCCGGAGCGGTGGTCGGTGCCGCTGCCGGCGCCTTTTCCGCCGACTTGGGGGCGGGCTGGGCAGCGGGGCTTCTGTCCACCACCGCGGCAACCGGTTCTTCCTTCACCGGCTTGGCGGAACAGGCGGCCAGCAGGGAGGCCAGGGCGACGGGCAATACGAGTCGTTGGTAGTTCATCATTACAAGCTCCTTCTTAAACAATGGTGGGTCAATGAATCCAGGGTCCCCAGGCGGGCTCACGCACATCGCCATCGGCATCGCTCAGGCGCTGCTGGGTGCGGCCGTCGGCCGAGACGGCGGCGAGTACGCCCTTGTGCGCCAGGCTGGTGGCAAAGAGGATCAGGCGCCCGTTGGGCGCGAAGCTGGGTGATTCGTCCGCAGCGTAATCGCTGAGTATCCTGACCTGGCCGGACGCCAGATCCTGCAGGGCGACACGGAAGCGTCCTTCCTCGCGGCGGATGTAGCTGAGCAGGCGGCCATCCGGCGACAGGTCGGGACTCACGTTGTAGCTGCCTTCGAAGGTGACGCGCTGGGCATCGCCCCCTCTCGTTGCCACCCGGTAAATCTGCGGACTGCTGCCGCGGTCCGAGGTGAAGTAGATCCACTGACCGTCCGGCGACCACACCGGCTCGGTATCGATGGCGCGACTGTGGGTGAGCCGCTTGAGGCCGCTGCCATCGGCGTTGATCAGATAGATTTGCGAATTCTCGCCGTGGGTAAGCACGATGGCGAGCCGGCTGCCGTCCGGCGACCAGGCCGGCGCGCTGTTGTTGCCCTTGAAATTGGCCAGCATGCGCCGCTGTCCCGAGGTGAGCGACTGGACGTAGATGATCGGTTTCTTGTTCTCGAACGACACGTAGGCAAGGCTGAGCCCGTCCGGCGACCAGGCCGGCGAGATGATGGGCTCGCGCGAGGAGAGTACGGTCTGCGGGTTGGCGCCGTCGGAATCGGCCACGCGCAGCACGTAGCGGTCGCGCTCCTTGCTGACGTAGGTGATGCGGGTGGCGAACACGCCGCGTTCGCCGGTGAGCTTTTCGTAGATCACGTCGGCGATCTTGTGCGCGGTGCTGCGCATCTGGATGGGGGCGATGTCGTACTCCAGCCCGGCCAGGGTGGTCTGCTTGACCACGTCGAGCAGGCGGAAGCTGACCTTGAGCCGGCCGCCGGCCGCCGGCTCGACCTTGCCGATGACCAGCGCCTGTGCCTGCAGCGCCGCCCATTCGGCGAAATTCACCCCTGCCGGGTCATGCGGCTGGTTCAGCATGCCGCGCGTTTCCAGGATGCGGAACAGGCCGCTGCGTTGCAGGTCGGCGGCGATGACGGCGGCAGGATTGTCGGTCCTGGCCGCGGGTTGGCTGAACGGCACAATGGCGATGGGAATCTGCTGGGCGGCGCCGCCGACGATCTCGACGGTGAGCGCGGCCTGGGCGAGCTGCGCCAGCGTCAGCAGAAAAAACGCCGCCAGGGTTTTGACGAATTTTTGCATCTGCATGATTATACAAAACTCTTATTCATTGGGCCGAAATTCCAGCCGGAGGTCGCGCAGGCGTGCAATCAGGTCCGGGTCGGACGGCAGCGGCAGCGGTTGTGCCTGCAAGATGGCGCGTTCCACCGCCGCATCGCAGGCGGCGATGTCGCTACCCTTTTCCAGTCGCGGCGGCGCCAGCAGTTCGCCGGTCGGCATCAGCGCGATCCTGAACACCAGCGTTGGACGGTTTTCACCGCACACATGCGGGTTGACGTACTGGCGAATCTTGCCGGCGATCTGGCCGAGATATTCATGAATGGCTCCCTGTGCCTGTGCCGCGCTTTGCGCGGCACGCGTCTGCGCCAGCTGCTGTGCTTCGCGCCGCTGCCGCTCTTCCAGCAGCTCCCTTTCCTGGGCGGCGAGCTGGCGCTGCAGGCGCTCCTGTTCTTCCCTGCGCTTCCTGTCTTCTTCCGCCGCCTGCTGCCTGGGGTCCGGCCGGGGTTGCTCCACCCGGGGCGGCGCCGGCGGCTTTGGCTTAGGCCGTTCGACCGCGATTTCCGCTTTTGGTTCCGGCGGAGGCGGCGGTGGTTCCGGTTTGGGCCGGATCACCGGCTTGGGCGGCTCGGGCTTGGGTTCCGGCCTGGCCACGACGGGCGGGGCCGGCAGCGCGTCCCACAATTCGACTTCGGCGACCTGCATGGGCTGCGCGCTTTTCCAGTTGAAGCTGACGAACAGCAGCAGGAAGAACAGCACGTGCACCAGCAGCGACAGCGCCGCGGCCTTGAGCGCCAGCGGATTTTCGTGACGGCGTATCATCCTGGCGCGGGTTTCAGCAGCAGGCCGACCCTGTCGATCCTGTTCTGCTTGAGCAGATCCATGATGCCGATAACGTCCTCGTAGCGTGCGTTCTTGTCGGCGGCGATGACCACGGACTGTTCGGGCTTTTCCGCGATCTTCTGCCGCACCTCGAACAGCAACTGGTCGCGCCGCAGCTTCCTGCCATCCAGTTCCAGCGACCGGTCGGTGCGCACGGTGATCACCAGCGGCGCCGTGGCCTGTCTGAGCGTCTGGCCGACCTGTGGCAGTTCCACCACGCCGGGGTTGGTCATGGGTGCGGTGACCATGAAGATCACCAACAGCACCAGCATCACGTCGATGTAGGGCACGACGTTGATCTGGTTCATCATGCGGCGCGGGCGGCGATGGGCGATGGACATGAGCGGCCCCCTCGGTCAGTTCTTGCGCTGCAGGATGTTGGAGAACTCTTCCATGAAGCTGTCGTAGCGCACCGACAGACGGTCGACGTGGGCGGCGAAACGGTTGTAGGCGATGACTGCGGGAATGGCGGCGAACAGGCCCATGGCGGTGGCGATCAGTGCTTCGGCGATGCCCGGCGCCACGTGCGAGAGAGTGGCCTGGGCGACGTTGGCAAGGCCGCGGAACGCGTTCATGATGCCCCATACCGTGCCCAGCAGTCCGATGTAGGGGGTGACCGAGCCGACCGAGGCGAGGAAGGGCAGATGCGCGTCCAGGTTGTCCATCTCGCGGTTGTAGGCGGCGCGCATGGCGCGGCGCGCGCCTTCCATGGTGTCGCTCACTTCCATGCCGCCCTGGCGCTTGAGGCGCACGAACTCCTTGAAGCCCGCCACGTAGATGCTGGCCATGCCGCGCGGCATGCGGCGACCGGCGGTGATGCTCTCGAACAGGCGGTTGAGGTCGCTGCCGCCAAAGGCATCCTCGAAGGCATCGGCATCGGCGTTGGCGCGGCGCAGGGTGAAGATCTTGAGGAAGATGTACCACCACGACACCAGCGAGGCCAGCACCAGGATGGCCATCACGGCCTGCACCGGCAGGGTGGCACCGGCGATCAGGGACATCAGCGACATATCCTGAGAAAGCGTCATGTGGACTCCATTATTTTTTCACGCAGGGATGCCGGTATCGCGACCGGCCTGAAGCGTGCAGCATCGACACACACCACCAGCACGCCCGCTTCGGCGAGCACGGTTTCATCGCGCAGGACGGTCTGGCGGAAGCGCAGCAGGCTGCGGCCGACGTCGAGCAACTCGCTATGGACCAGCAGGGCGTCGTCGAAACGTGCCGGCTGGCGGTATTGTAGCCCGATCTCGCGTACCACGAAGATGACACCCGGCGCGCTGCGGAGTTCCGTCTGCGCGTAGCCCAGGCTGCGCAGCCACTCGGTGCGGGCGCGTTCCATGAACTTGAGGTAGTTGGCGTGGTAGACCACGCCGCCGCCGTCGGTATCCTCGTAATAGACGCGCACCGGCCAGGTGAAGCGGGCGGACATGCTAGTCCTCGAATAACCGGCCGCCCATGTGCGAGGGCACGGCCAGGCCGAAGTGCAGGTAGGCGGCCTGCGTCGCCACGCGGCCGCGCGGAGTGCGCATCAGATAGCCCTGCTGGATGAGGTAGGGTTCCAGCACGTCCTCGATGGTGTCGCGTTCTTCACCGATGGCGGCTGCCAGGTTGTCCAGGCCGACCGGGCCGCCGCCGAACTTTTCCAGCACTGCCAGCAGGAGCTTGCGGTCCATCACGTCGAAGCCGAGCCGGTCCACGTCCAGCATGCGCAGCGCGGCATCGGCGATTTCGGCCGTGACGGTGCCATCGCTCTTCACCTGGGCATAGTCGCGCACGCGCCGCAGCAGGCGGTTGGCGATGCGCGGAGTGCCGCGCGCGCGGCGGGCGATTTCCAGCGCGCCGGCTTCTTCCATGGCCACGCCCAGTAGTCCGGCGGAGCGGCGCACGATGCGCGCCAGTTCCTCCGGGGTGTAGAACTCCAGGCGGGCGACGATGCCGAAGCGGTCGCGCAGCGGGTTGGTCAGCATGCCGGCGCGGGTGGTGGCGCCGACCAGGGTGAACGGCGGCAAATCCAGCCGCACCGAACGTGCCGCCGGGCCTTCGCCGATCATGATGTCGAGGCGGTAGTCCTCCATCGCCGGGTAGAGGATTTCCTCCACCACCGGCGAGAGGCGGTGGATTTCGTCGATGAACAGGATGTCGTTGGGTTCGAGGTTGGTGAGCAGCGCCGCCAGATCGCCGGCGCGCTCCAGCACCGGGCCGGAAGTCTGGCGCAGGCTCACCCCCATCTCGCGCGCGATGATGTGTGCCAGCGTAGTCTTGCCCAATCCCGGCGGGCCGAACAGCAGCACGTGGTCGAGCGCTTCCGCGCGGCCGCGCGCGGCATGGATGAAGAGATGCAACTGGCCCCTGGCCTTTTCCTGGCCGACATACTCGTCCAGCACCTTGGGGCGCAGCGCTCGCTCCTGTGCTTCCTCGTCGCGCCCCAGCGGTTCCGCGGCAATCAGTCGGTCGGTCTCGATCATGTCCTGGAGAGTGCCTTGAGCGCCTGACGTATGCCTTCGGCGACGGGCAGTTCGGGCGGCAGGGCCTTGATGGCGGCCAGCGCCTCGCGTTCATTGTAGCCCAGCGCCAGCAGCGCGTTGAGCACATCGCTGCCGGCGGGCCGGGTCGGGGCCGAGAGCAGGGCCGGCATGGCGCCGGCATTGCCCAGCTTGTCCCTGAGCTCCAGCAGCAGGCGTTCCGCCGTCTTCCTGCCGATGCCGGGCACCTTGATGAGCGGCGCGGCTTCCTGCAGGGCGATCGCCTGCGCCAGATCGTCCACCGACATGCCGGAGAGGATGCCCAGCGCCGATTTCGCGCCGATGCCGTTCACCTTGAGCAGCAGGCGGAAAGTGGCACGCTCGCGCTCGCTGGCGAAGCCGTACAGCAGGTGCGCGTCCTCGCGCACGGCAAGATGGGTGAGCAGGATGACGCGCTCACCGGTCGCCGGCAAGCCGTAGAAGGTGCTCATCGGCACTTCCACTTCGTAGCCGACGCCGCCCGCCTCCACCAGGATGAGCGGCGGGGCTTTGTCCAGCAGGATGCCGCAGAGCCGTCCGATCATGACGCCAGCAGCCTCCCGCCGCGCACGCGCCGGCCGGCTGTGGCGAGCCTGCCCAGCCCCTGGCCGCCGTGCGCATGGCAGATGGCGCAGGCCAGGGCGTCGGCAGAGTCGGCACCGGGTGCTGCCGGCAGCGCGAGCAGGCGCCGCACCATGTCCTGCACCTGCTCCTTGGCGGCGTGGCCGTTGCCGACCACCGCCTGCTTCACCTGCAGCGCGGTATATTCTGCCACCGGCAGGCCGCGCAGCACCGCCGCACTGATGGCGGCGCCGCGCGCCTGGCCGAGCAGCAGGGTGGACTGGGGGTTGACGTTGACGAACACTTTCTCGATGGCGACTTGCTCGGGCCGGTGGCTGGCGATGACTTCGGCGAGGCCGTCCAGAATGATCCTGATGCGGGCCGGCAGCGCGCCGCCCGCCCCGGTCCTGATGGTGCCGCTGGTCACGTAGGCGAGCCGGTCGCCGCTTTGCTCGATGACGCCGAAGCCTGTCATCTGCAGGCCGGGGTCGATGCCGAGGATGCGGAGGGTCATGGCTCCTCGATGACCGCCGAAGTATGGACTTCCTGCACGTCGTCGAGATCGTCCAGGGCATCCAGCAGCTTCTGCATGCGCACGGCATCCTCGCCGGCGAGCACGGTCTCGGTGGTGGCCTTCATGGTGACTTCGGCCAGTGCCGGCCGGAGGCCGGCGGCTTCCAGCGCTTCCCTGACGGTGCTGAAGTCGTTGGGGGCGGTGATGACCTCCACGCTGCCGTCGTCGTTGCCGATGACGTCCTCGGCGCCGGCCTCCAGCGCGACTTCCATGATGCTGTCCTCGTCGGCGCCGGGCGCGAACAGCAGGGTTCCGCAGTGCTTGAACAGGAAGGCCACGGAGCCGTCGGTGCCCAGATTGCCGCCGTATTTGCTGAAAGCGTGACGCACGTCGGCCACGGTGCGGGTCCTGTTGTCGGTGAGGCAGTCCACCATCACCGCCGCGCCGTTGATGCCGTACCCCTCGTAGCGCACTTCTTCATAGTTCACGCCTTCCAGTTGGCCGCAGCCGCGCTTGATGGCGTTCTCGATGTTGTCCTTGGGCATGGACTCGGCCCTGGCCTTGTCGATGGCCGCGCGCAGGCGCGGATTGGCGCCGGGGTCGCCGCCGCCCAGCCTGGCAGCCACGGTGATTTCCTTGATCAGCCGGGTGAATGTCTTGCCGCGCTTGGCATCCTGGCGCCCCTTGCGGTGCTGGATGTTGGCCCACTTGCTGTGTCCTGCCATGAATTCCTCGGTAATGCTTGGGACAAAGTGGCGGAATTTTACCATCAATCCCGGTGTCCAGACGGACTGGCCATCCCCATTGTCCGTGTCTGGCAGATGGTCTTTACAAATGGCCGAAAAGGTCTAAACTGAAACGTTCCGGTGGGCGGTGCACGGGATTCCCGCACTGCACGTATGACATCATGAGGAGGCGCGCATGACGACCGTGCACAACCTGCTCCAGCACAAGGGGCGGCAGATACTCTCCATTTCTCCCCACGCTACCGTGTTCGACGCCTTGGTGATGATGGCGGAAAACCGGGTCGGCGCGCTGCTGGTGATGGAAGAGGACAATTTGTGTGGCATCTTTTCCGAGCGTGACTACGCGCGCAACGTGGTGCTCAAGGGGCGTGCTTCGCGAGATACCCCGATCAGCGAGATCATGACGCCGTGCATGCTGCTGATCACCGTCACGCCGGATCACACCGTGGAGGAATGCCTGTCCCTGATCAACGACAAGCGCATCCGCCACCTGCCGGTGATGACGGGGGAGCGCGTGGTTGGCGTGCTCTCCATCGGCGACCTGGTCAAGGAAGTCATCCGCCAGCAGCAGCAGACCATACGCCAACTGGAAAGCTATATCCAGAACTGACACACCCTAGAGCAGGCGCGCCAGCATGGCGTTGCCCGAAACGCCTGCCGGCAGCGGCAGCCGGACGCGGTGGCCGCTGCCGGGTGCAGTCTCCAGCGCATTGCCTTCCGCATCGTACATGCGCTTCAGCCGGAATTCGCGGTTGCCGGCCGGGCAGACCAGCTCCAGGCGGTCGCCCACGGCGAAGCGGTTCTTCACGCCGATCTCGGCCAGCCCTTCCGTCGCGTCGTAGCTCAGCACGTCGCCCACGTACAGGCTGCGCCGGGATTCCGAGTGGCCGCGCAGGTAGTTCTGCTGTTCGGCGGTGTGATGCCGCTGGTAGAAGCCGTCGGTGTAGCCGCGGCTGGCGAGGTTTTCCAGCTCGCCCAGCAGGGTCGGGTCGAACGGGCGTCCCGCCGCGGCATCGTCGATGGCGCGTCGATAGACCTGACTGGTGCGTGCCACGTAATAGCGCGACTTGGTGCGGCCTTCGATCTTGAGCGAATCCACGCCGATCCGCACCAAGCGTTCCACATGCTGCACGGCACGCAGGTCCTTGCTGTTCATGATGTAGGTGCCGTGCTCGTCCTCCATGACGGGCATGAGTTCGCCGGGACGGTTTCTTTCCTCGATGAGGTGGACGCGGTCCGCCAATGGGTGGCGTGGCAGGCCGCCGCAATCCGACAGGCCGGATTGCGCCATCTCGGCGCGGAAGTCGAATGCGCCGATGCGGATCACCCCGGCGGCGTCTTCCGCGGCATCGTGCACCCGGTAGTCCCAGCGGCAGGCGTTGGTGCAGGTGCCCTGGTTGGGGTCGCGGTGGTTGAAGTAGCCGGACAGCAGGCAGCGCCCGGAATAGGCGATGCACAGCGCGCCGTGCACGAACACTTCCAGCTCGATGTCGGGGCAGCGCTGGCGGATTTCCTCGATCTCCTCCAGCGACAGTTCGCGCGACAGGATGACGCGGGTGAGGCCGAGCGCCTGCCAGAACTTTACTGCGGCATGGTTGACGGTGTTGGCCTGCACCGACAGATGGATCGGCATTTCCGGCCATTTTTCGCGCACCAGCATGATGAGGCCGGGATCGGCCATGATGAGCGCATCCGGTTGCAGGGCGATGACCGGCTCCATGTCCGCCAGATAGGTCCTGACCTTGGCGTTGTGCGGCATCAGGTTGCTGGCGACGAAGAATTGCCTGCCGCGCGCGTGCGTCTCCCGGATGCCCTGTGCCAGGTTGGCGAGGGTGAAATCGTTGTTGCGCGCGCGTAGCGAGTAGCGCGGCTGTCCGGCATACGCCGCGTCGGCGCCGAAATCGAAGGCGATGCGCAGGCGGTCGAGATCGCCGGCCGGGGCGAGCAGTTCGGGTTTTTTCATGGAAAGGGGTGGCGGGCTGTCGGCCTGGCGCGGCGGCTCCGTCCTGCTGCGGGAAGCATCATGCGCCGATGATCTTCACCAGCACGCGCTTGCGTCGGCGGCCGTCGAATTCACCATAGAAGATCTGCTCCCACGGGCCGAAGTCGAGGCGGCCCCCGGTGATGGCCACCACCACCTCGCGACCCATGATCTGACGCTTCATGTGGGCGTCGGCATTGTCCTCGCCGGTGTCGTTGTGGCGGTAGCCGCTCACCGGCTCGTGCGGTGCCAGCTTCTCCAGCCATATCCCGTAGTCGTGGTGCAGGCCGGATTCGTCGTCGTTGATGAACACGCTGGCGGTGATGTGCATGGCGTTGACCAGCACCAGGCCTTCCTGCACGCCGGATTCGCGCAGGCAGTTCTCCACCTCGCGCGTGATGTTGATGAAGGCCATGCGCGTCGGCGCGCTGAACCAGAGTTCCTTGCGATAGCTTTTCATGGCGACTTTCCCTGAAGTGGAATGGGTGCGGCGCTGCCGGACGGCACCCCGTCCGGCTGACGGCGCAAGTATAACTCGCCGTCGGCGCCGCCGCCCTCGCGCAGGCGCAGGGCCATTTCGCGCAGAAAAGTCATGGCCAGCCGAGGTTCTTCCGTCAGCAGGGTGTCCATGTTGTCCGCGCTGATGGCAAGGATGCGGGCGCGTTCCGAAATGACGATGGCATCCGTGGCGCGGCTGGCGTTGGCGAGCATCGCCATTTCGCCGAAGTGTTTCCCGCTGCCCAGTTCGCGCAGCGGCTGGTCCCGCCTGCACAGGGCGACCCTGCCGTCGACGATGTAATACATCTCGCGGCCGGTTTCGCCCTGGCGGAAGACGTGTTCGTCTTGGGCGTAGGTTCTGCCGAACAGTTGCATCAGCTTGTCGAGGTAGCCCGGGTGCAGCGCCTGCTCGCCGAACAGTCCGCGCAGCAGCAGCACGTCCTTGCGGCGCAGGGTGGCGATCAGCTCGGTGCCCAGCAGGAGCACGGCGAAGCTGTAATACAGCCAGCCGACGGAAATGAACAGGTTCTTCATGCCGCCGAACATCGCGCCATAGTCCTGGTGCAGGAACAGGAACAGTTCGAATGCCGGGCGCATCGCCAGCCACAGCGCCGCGGTCAGCACGGCGCCCAGCACGGCGTGGCGCAGGGGAATGCGGGCGGGAAAGAACACGTGATAGAACACGGTCAGCAGGGCCGTGATGGTGATGGCGGAGGAGAGGGCGTTCACCAGACGCACCGAGACGAACTCCGGGCGCATGAATTCCAGCACCCGCTCCAGCACGGTGCCGCTGAAGGTGAACAGGAACAGCAGCAGCAGGATGCCCAGCACGGCGATCAGGTCGGTCAGGGTGCGCCGCAGCAGCGAAGGCGTTTCCGCGACCGAGCCTATGGTGTGGAAAGATGCGCGCAGCGCCCGCGCCAGCGGGGTGATGGCCCACAGCAGGGCCAGGAGGCCGAGCATGCCCCAGGCGGCACGCCTGGTGGAGATGTTGTACACCTCCATCATGATGTTCTGGCTGAACCTGGGCACCAGGTTGCTGGTGAGGATGGCGAGCTTGACGATGGCGTAATCGAAGGAGAACACCAGCTGGCTGAGCAGGAACAGCATCAGCAGGGCCATGGGGATCAGCGCGAACAAGGCGTAGAAGGTGAGGGCCGCGGAAATGCGCAGGGTCTGGTGGCGCTCGAAGGAGGCCAGGGTTTCCCGCAGCATGAACCAGGGCGTATTGTGGCGGTGCCGGGTCAGCCGCTCGCGCTGACTTTGCAGCGCCGGCATGTGCCGCAGGAGGTGCAGGAGCGCGCGTGGCGATTTCACCGCGGCGGCTCGCAGGCGGGTCGGCGGAAGGCATCGGCGGCGGCCACCAGGGCCGCGGCGATGCCGGGTTCCATCGCCGAATGTCCGGCATCCGCGACCATCCTGAATGCTGCCTCCGGCCAGGCCCGATGCAGTTCGTGGGCGGAGAGGGGCGGGCACACCATGTCATAGCGCCCCTGCACGATGACGGCCGGGATGTGGCGGAAACGGTGCACCTGGTCCAGCAGCGGCCGCTCGCCGAGAAAGCCGAAGTGGGTCAGATAATGCAACTGCACGCGCGCCCGCGCGATGGCGAGCGCCGCATCCGGCTCCGTGGCCGGCGGCGGACCGGGGACGAGGCTCATGATGGCGCTCTCGTAGGCGTTCCAGTTGCGCGCCGCAGCGCCGGCCTGCGCCGGATCCGCGGCAAAGACCCGCCGGCAGTAGGCGCCGAGGATGTCCGCGTGCTCCCCGGCGTGCAGCGGGGCGGTCAGCGCTTCCCATGCTTCGGGGAAGAACTGGCGGGCCTGGTAGAGAAACCACTCCAGCTCTTTCGCCCGGCACAAGAAGATGCCGCGCAGGATGAGACCGGTGACGGCCTGCGGGTGCGTGGCGGCATACGCCAGGGCCAGCGTGCTGCCCCACGAGCCGCCGAATACCAGCCAGCGCGGAATGTCGAGATGGCTGCGCAACCTCTCCAGGTCCTCCACCAGGTGCCAGGTGGTGTTCTCCTCCACGCAGCCAGGCGGCAGGCTGCGCTGACAGCCGCGCTGATCGAGCAGGATGATGCGGTAGCGTGCCGGGTCGAAGAAGCGCCGCTGGCCCGGGTTGCAGCCGCTGCCGGGGCCGCCGTGCAACATCACCACGGGCTGTCCGTGCGGGCTGCCGCATTGTTCGTAGTAAAGGCTGTGCAAGGCGGAAACGGCGAGCCAGCCGTGCCCGTAGGGTTCGATGGGCGGGTAGAGGACGGGGGGCGGCGAGGACATGGGGCGGGGCGAGGAAAACCTTGCGGAATCCGGGGATGAGGTGTTGTATAAAAAAATGGTTGAAACTATGATAGCACCAGCACCCGTAACGTGCCGGGAAGGCCGGATTTATTTGCATGACGAGTATTGCAAATCGATTTCGACTGATCTAGTATGCTGTCAGCACACATTACGGTGTTGCGAAAAAGCGTGGCCTGAAGGCTCCGCGCGAAACCCGGCATAAGGGGAAGCGCGGAGGTGGATGCCTCGCTTTCTTACCCCCCCTAGTTGTAACTACTATGGAGATTTGACAATGGAGATGAGCAAAATCAAGATCGCTCTGGGTCTTGCTGCCGGCATGGCCGTCACGCTGCCGATGAGCGCCATGGCCGCCCCTGACCAGGAAGCCGCGATGAAGGACCCCAACAACTGGGTGCATCCGCGCGGCGATCATTACAACCAAGCCTACAGCAAGCTGTCCCAGATCAACAAGAACAACGTCAAGAACCTGAAGTACGCTTGGACCTTTGCCACCGGTGTCAACCGCGGCCATGAAGGCTCCCCGGTGGTGCTCGGCAACATGATGTACGTGCACACCGCGTTTCCCAACAATGTGTACGCGCTGGACCTCAACGACAACCAGAAGATCGTCTGGACCTACTTCCCCAAGCAGGACCCCGCCGTGCAGGCCGTGCTGTGCTGCGACAACGTGAACCGTGGCCTGGGTTTCGGTGACGGCAAGCTCTTCCTCGGCCAGAACGACGGCATGCTGGTGGCGCTGGACGCCAAGACCGGCGCCAAGATCTGGGAAGTCCAGAACACAGATCCCAAGGTGGGCGCCACCAACACCAGCGTCCCGCACGTGATCAAGGACAAGGTGCTGCATGGCTGTTCCGGTGCCGAGTTCGGCGTGCGCTGCTTCATGGCCGCCTACAACATCAAGGACGGTTCGCTGGCCTGGAAAGCCTACTCCACCGGCCCCGACAGCGAAGTGCTGATCGGCAAGGACTTCAACAAGGAAAATCCGCATTATTCCGCCCTCTCCGTCTATCAGGACGTTGACGGCGGCAACGTGCCGGGCGGTTCCTTCAAGGCCCTGAAGAAGGGCCAGTTGAAGTATCCGGTGGCCGACCTGGGTGTGAAGACCTGGCTGAAGCCGCAAGCGGTCAAGGACGGCTGGCAGCACGGCGGTGGCTCCGTGTGGGGCTGGTATTCGTATGACGCCAAGACCAACCTGGTGTTCTACGGCACCGGCAACCCCTCCGTGTGGAACCCGGACGTGCGTCCTGGCGACAACAAGTGGTCCATGACCATCTTCGCCCGCGACGTCGACACCGGCCTGGCGCGCTGGGGCTACCAGATGACCCCGCACGACGAATGGGACTACGACGGCATCAACGAAGTGATCCTGTTCGACAAGGGCGGCAAGACCTACGCCTGGCACCATGACCGCAACGGCTTCCACTACACCTTCGAAGCCAACACCGGCACGCTGGTGCAGGCCACCAAGGTGCATCCGTTCGTCAACTGGGCGACCCATGTGGACCTGGAAACCGGCATCCCGCACAAGGATGCGAGATACTCCACCCACCAGGACGTCAACACCAAGGGCATCTGCCCGGCCGCCCTGGGTACCAAGGACCAGCAACCGGCTGCCTACAGCCCGCGCACCGGTCTGATGTACTCCCCGCTCAACCACGTGTGCATGACCTATGAACCGGTGGAATCCAAGTATGTAGCCGGCCAGCCGTGGGTGGGCGCGACCCTGACCATGTTCCCCGGCCCGGATGGCGTGATGGGCGGTTTCGCTGCCTATGATCCGATGACCGGCAAGAGCGTCTGGTACAACAAGGAGAAGTTCTCCGCCTGGGGTGGCGCGCTGGTCACCGCGACCGACCTGGTGTTCTACGGCACCCTGGATCGCTGGTTCAAGGCGGTTGACGCCAAGAACGGCAAGGAGCTGTGGAAGATTCAGGTGGGCTCTGGCGTGATCGGCAATGCCTTCACCTATGGCCACAAGGGCAAGCAATACGTCGGCGTGCTGTCCGGGATCGGCGGCTGGGCTGGCGTGGCGCTCAACCTGGGCCTGACCAACCCGACCGACGCCCTCGGCGCCGCCGGCGGTTATGCCGAACTGGCCAAGTACAACGCCGCTCCTGGCGGCGGTGCGCTGAACGTGTTCGCTCTGTAATTGCGGGCCGCGAGGCTTGTAGCACAGAACTAACCGTTGGTTAGTGTGTCGTATGAGCACCCCGCTGCGGCGGGGTGCTTTTTATATGTATGCATGCGGATGCAGGACAGCAAGCAACTAACTATATGGACGGGTGATGAAATGAGCGTGAGACTATCGATGGCGGCTACCGTGTTCTGGCTGTTTGCGGCGGGCGTATCCGCAGGCGAGGGGGTTCCCCTGCCGGTCGATCCGGAAAGCGGGCGTGCCGGCGAAGGGCGGCGCATCGAAGACCCGAATGCGTTCCGCGTTTGCGCGGACACGGATAACCTGCCCTATTCCAACAGCAAGCAGGAAGGCTTCGAGAACCGCATCGCCGAACTCATCGCCAAGGATCTCGGCAAGCGCCTGGAGTACCAGTTCTGGGTGGATCGTTTCGGTTTCGTCCGCAACACCATCAACGCGTATCGCTGCGACGTCATCATCGGCACCGTGCATGGCAACGACATGCTGCTTACTTCCAAGCCCTATTACCGTTCCGGCTACGTGTTCGTCTATCGCAAGGACAAGGGCTACAACATCACCGACTGGGATTCTCCCGACCTCAAGAAGGCCGTCATCGGCGTGGTCGGCATGACGCCGCCCACCCGCCCGCTAGCCGACAAGGGTTTGCTGAGCAATGCGATCCCCTATCGCCTCTGGCGCGATCTCACCCAGCCGCCCAGCCTGCTGGTGGATGACGTGGTGAAGGGCGAGATCGATGTCGCCATCGTGTGGGGCCCGATCGCCGGCTACTATGCCAGGAAGGCTCCGGCGGAGCTGGTGGTGGTGCCGGCACCCGAATACGAGGAAACCAATGTGCACGGCAAGGAATACTGGAACATCTCCGTGGCGGTACGCAAAGGGGACAAGGATCGCATGGCCATGATCCAGGATGTGCTGGATCGCCGGCATGGCGATATAATCAAAATCCTGGACGAGTATGGCATCCCCCATGTGCCCGTCGTCGACGAGAAGCGCGGCGGCGGCAAGCGCGAGGGCGGCCCGGCCAAGCGCGAGGGCGATGGCATCCCCAAGTTTCATTGATGGGTTTGCGCCTGGCGTGGTGCGTCAACCATGGGCAGGCGTGGTTCGTTATGGGCAGTACAAATTGAGTCATTGCATCCAGCATGGATTCAAGATGTGGTTTTAGATCAACACCAGAGGAGATGAAATGAAGACTTTAGGCAAGGTAACCGGTTTTGCTTCCATGCTGGCAGTGATGGGGGTGTTCGCCATGCCGCTGCAGGCGAGCGCCGAGTGCAAGTTCGAATCCAGCAGGGCGGGCAATGCGCCGCTCAACATCAAGCCGACCGACCAGGACACTCCGGAAGCCAAGGAATTCCTGGCGACCTGCATCAACCCCTATACCAAGAAATACGTGGCTGACGCCGAGGCGGCCAAGGCAGGCCGGAAGAAGTTTGGCTACTGGTCGTGCAACCAGTGCCACGGCGGCAATGCCGGCGGCCAGACCGCCATGAGCATCATCGACGACCGCTGGGCGCAAGCCAAGCACGTCACCGACAAGGGCCTGTTCGAGACCATCGCGGGTGGCACCGACATGGGCATGGGGGCCTGGCACCAGCAGGTGACCGGCAACCCCGAATTGGTGCCGACCGACGACATCCTCAAGATCATCGGTTGGCTGCGCGCCTCCTATCAGGGCGGCGGCGACAAGCCCTGGCTGAAGTAAGCGCGCGGCGGTCGCGCACGTGAAGGCCACCCGGGTGCCGGGTGGCCTTTTTATCGTGTGCTGTTTTTCGCTGGCGCAATGGCCGTGCTGGGATAAAATGCAGATTCGGCGTGTTTGACATGGAGGGAGGGGAGGACATGAACCATTTGCATCAACTGACCCTGGCGGGCCTGCTGTTGCTGGGGTTGACCGCTTGCGGCGAACAATCTGCCGAACCCGGTGCCGGCGGCAAGCCGGCGGCATCCGCCGCGGCTGGTGGCGGGCAATGCCAGCTCGTATCGACCAGGGCGGGCAATGCGCCGCTCAACATCAAGCCGACCGACCAGGACACTCCGGAAGCCAAGGAATTCCTGGCGACCTGCATCAACCCCTATACCAAGAAATACGTGGCTGACGCCGAGGCGGCCAAGGCAGGCCGGAAGAAGTTTGGCTACTGGTCGTGCAACCAGTGCCACGGCGGCAATGCCGGCGGCCAGACCGCCATGAGCATCATCGACGACCGCTGGGCGCAAGCCAAGCACGTCACCGACAAGGGCCTGTTCGAGACCATCGCGGGTGGCACCGACATGGGCATGGGGGCCTGGCACCAGCAGGTGACCGGCAACCCCGAATTGGTGCCGACCGACGACATCCTCAAGATCATCGGTTGGCTGCGCGCCTCCTATCAGGGCGGCGGCGACAAGCCCTGGCTGAACTGATCATGGGGCGGGATAACACGGCACGCGCGACACGAACGGCAGTCTGGCCATCATGACGCGAAAGCATGACCATGTGCCGCACCACGTGGTGGTGGTCGGCGGCGGCGCCGGCGGCCTGGAGCTTGCGACCCGGCTGGGCGACAGGCTGGGCGGGAAGGGGCTGGCGACCGTCACCCTGGTGGACAAGACGACGACCCATCTGTGGAAGCCCCTGCTGCACGAGGTGGCGGCGGGCAGCATGGACATCGACGAGCACGAGCTGGAATACATGGCGCAGGCGCGCTGGCACCATTTCCATTACCGCCTGGGTGCCATGGAGGGCTTGAGCCGGACGATGAAGGAAATCTACCTGTCGCCGGTATACGACGAGGAGGGCAAGGAGCTGATCCCGCGCCGCTCGCTGAAATACGACACCCTGGTCATCGCGGTGGGCAGCGTGTCCAACGATTTCGGCGTGCCCGGCGTCAAAGAGCACTGCATCGCGCTCGATACCCAGGCCGAAGCGGTTACTTTCCACAAGCGCATGATCAATGCCTGCATCCGCGCGCAGACCCAGCAATGGCGGCTGAGCCCGGGGCAGTTGCACGTGGCCATCATCGGCGGCGGTGCCACCGGCGTGGAGCTGGCCGCGGAACTGCACAATACCACGCGGGAACTGGCGGCTTACGGTCTGGATCGCATCGACCCCGACCGCGACATCAAGCTCAGCATCATCGAGGCCGCGCCGCGTGTGCTGCCGGCGCTGCCGGAGCATCTGTCGCTGGCAGTACAGCGCAAGCTCCAGGATCTCGACGTGGATCTGCACTTAGGCAGGCGCGTGACGTGCGTGGATGCCAACGGCGTGCATACCGGCGACGGCATGTTCATCCCGGCGAAGCAGGTGGTCTGGGCAGCCGGCATCAAGGCTCCCGATTTCCTTAAGGACCTGGACGGGCTGGAAACCAATCACGTCAACCAGTTGGTGGTGAACGCGACGTTGCAAACCACGCGCGACCCCGACATTTTTGCGCTGGGCGATTGCGCCGCCTGTCCGTGGCCGCAGCAGGGCGAAGGCGCGCTGGTGCCGCCGCGCGCCCAGGCGGCGCACCAGCAGGCCAGCCTGTTGGTGAAAAGTATCACCAATCGCACCATCGGCAGGCCGTTGCCGGAATACCGCTACCGCGACTTCGGCTCGCTGGTGAATTTGGGCAAGTACACCACGGTGGGCAACCTCATGGGCGGCCTCAACCGGGGCGAACTGTTCATCCAGGGCATGATCGCCAGCCTCATGTACAAATCGCTGTACAAGATGCACCTGCTGGCATTGCACGGCCCGACCAAGGTGGCGCTGGACACGCTGGCACGCATCATCACCCGGCGCACCGAGCCGCACATCAAATTGCACTGACGGTTGGGGGGCAAGGCAGGCCGCCCGCAGCGGCTTGTCTCAAGGCTGGCGGCCGGCCGTGCGGCGGCGATGGGCGTGCGTGATGGCCGTCATCACGAGGGCAACGAATGCGCCGAAAATGACCGCCACGGCATTGATGGACAGCTCATGCCTGACCATCAGCGCGTAGACGCCCAGCAGCAGCAGGATGCCGATGTTCTCGTTGAAGTTCTGCACGGCGATGGAATGTCCGGCACCGATCAGGATGTGGCCGCGGTGCTGCAGCAGGGCATTGAGCGGCACCACGAAGTAGCCTCCGAGCACGCCGATGGCGAAGAGGATGACGGCGGCCTGGCGCCAGTCGGTGATGAGTGCCATGGCGATGACCAAAAGGCCCATGGCGATGCCGGCCGGCAACACGTTCACCGATTCCTCCAGGCGGACATAACGCGCGGCGAACACCGAACCCACCGCGATGCCCAGCGCCACGATGGCCGTCAACTGGGTGGCATGATCGAGGCCGAAGCCCAGCACCGCGGCGGACCAGGCGATGATCACCAGGCGCAGGGTGGCGCCGGCTCCCCAGAACAAGGTGGTGACGGCCAGCGATATCTGGCCCTGCGGATCGCGCCACAGGGTGGTGAAGGAATGCCAGAAATCGTGCAGGATATGGAGCGGGCTTCCGCTGGGCAGGCGATGGTCGCGCGGCACGCGGGGGATGTAGAGATTGCACAGCGCCGCCGCGACATAGAGCCCGGCGATGGCCTGCATGGCCAGACGGGGATCCTGGCTTGCCAGCAGGCCGCCCAGGATGGCGCCCAGGATGATGGCGAGTACGGTGGAGCCTTCCATCCAGCCGTTGGCGAGCACCAGCAGGCGCGGCGGCAGGTATTCGGTGAGGATGCCGTACTTGGCGGGCGAGTAGGCTGCGGCGCCGATGCCGACGATGCCGTAGGCATGCAGCGGCGGCATGCCGAGCAGCATGCCCAGACAGCCGCCGAACTTGATGGTGTTGGCGATGAACATGACACGGCCCTTGGGGAAAGCGTCGGCAAACGGACCGACGAAGGGCGCCAGCACGATGTAGGAAAACACGAAGAACTGCTGCAGCAGCGGCGTGTGCCAGTCTGGTGCGCTGAGTGCAGCCAGCAGGGCGATGGCGGCAAACAGCAGGGCGTTGTCGGCCAGCGCCGACAGGAACTGCGCCGCCAGGATGATGTAGAACCCGCGGTTCATGCAGGAGGTGCCAGATCGGCTTACAGCACCTCGGTTGCGAAATCGGCCAGCCGCGAGCGTTCTCCGCGCATCAGCGTGACATGCCCGTTGTGCGGCCAGCCCTTGAAACGGTCGACTACATAGGTGAGGCCGGAGCTGCCTTCGGTGAGGTAGGGCGTGTCGATCTGCGCGATGTTGCCCAGGCACACCACCTTGGTGCCGGGGCCGGCCCGCGTGATCAGGGTTTTCATCTGCTTGGGCGTGAGGTTCTGTGCCTCGTCGATGATAAGGAACTTGTGCAGGAAGGTGCGGCCGCGCATGAAATTGAGCGATTTCACCTTGATGCGGGTGCGGATGAGATCCTGCGTGGCGGCGCGGCCCCATTCGCCGGCTTCCTCGTCGGACTGGTTGAGCACGTCGAGGTTGTCTTCCAGGGCGCCCATCCACGGCGTCATCTTTTCCTCCTCGGTGCCGGGCAAAAAGCCGATGTCCTCGCCCACCGGGACGGTGACGCGGGTCATGATGATTTCGCTGTAGATTTTTCTGTCCAGCGTCTGCGTCAGGGCGGCGGCCAGGGTCAGCAAGGTTTTGCCGGTGCCGGCCTGCCCCAGCAGGGTGATGAAATCGATTTCCGGATCCAGCAGCAGGTTGATGGCGAAATTCTGCTCCCGGTTGCGCGCGGTAATGCCCCATACGCTGTTCTTGGGCTGGGCATGATCCTTGAGCACTTCGAGCACGGCGCTGCTGCCTTCCACCTGGCGCACGATGGCATGGAACGGGCGGTCATGTTCCCGATAGACGAACTGGTTGACCAGCAGGCCCTTGCACAAGGGGCCGGTGACGCGGTAATACATGCGCCCGGATTCCTGCCAGGATTTCATGTCCTTGCTGTGGCTTTCCCAGAAATCCGCCGGCAGCTCTTTCATGCCGGTGTAGAGCAGGTCGGTGTCTTCCAGCACCTTGTCGTTGAAATAGTCCTCGGCGGCCACGCCCATGGCGCGCGCCTTGATGCGGATGTTGATGTCCTTGCTGACCAGGATCACCTGGCGCTGCGGCTGCTGCTGCTGCAGGTGGCGTACCACCGCCAGGATCTGGTTGTCGGCCTTGCTGCCGGCCAGCATGGGCAGTTCCGCCGTGACCGCCGTGGTCTGCAGGAACAGCCGGCCGCCGGCCTGGCGGTTGCCATTGACGCCGAGCGGGCAGCCTTCCTGCAGCTCGCACGGCCTGGGGCCGATGATCTCGTCGATGAAGCGGCTGGCCTGGCGTGCATTGCGCGCCACTTCGGTCATGCCTTTCTTGTTGTTGTCGAGCTCCTCCAGCGTCACCATGGGCAGGTAGACATTGTGCTCCTCGAAGCGGAACAGGCTGGAGGGGTCGTGCATGAGGACGTTGGTATCCAGCACGAAGAGCTTGGCGGGACTGTTTTTTTTGGCCATGCCGGTAAGGTTTTCCTGGGGCTAGAGGGTGCGGACGAAATCGAGCACTTCCTGGGCATGGCCGTGCACTTTGACGCCGCGCCATTCGCGGCGCAGCCTGCCTGCGGCGTCGAACACGAAGGTGCTGCGCTCGACGCCGCGCACCTGTTTGCCATACAGGTTCTTCATCCTGATGACGCCGAACAGCCCGCAGGCGACTTCCTGGGGGTCGGACAGCAGTTCGAAGGGGAAGCCGTGCTTCGCCTTGAAATTTTCGTGCGATTGCAGGCTGTCGCGCGAAATGCCGTATATTTCGGCGCAGGCCTCCCGGAACGCGGGGTAGAGGTCGCGGAAGTCCTGGCCTTGCGCAGTGCAGCCCGGCGTGGCGTCCTTGGGGTAGAAGTAGAGAACCAGGCGCCCGCCCCTGGGATCGGAAAACCGGAAGCCGCGGCCTCCGGTGGCGGGTAGTTCGAAATCGGCGATGGCATGCTGCGGCATGGGTGAGAGTGTAGCGCGGATACGGCGCCATTGTTGTGAAAAAAGCACAGCATGGCAAGAGCGGAGGGCAAGATGACGGAAGAGGATGCGAGCCGGCGGCTGCGGCTGTTTTTCGCGCTGTGGCCCGAGCGCGCCCTGCAGCATGCGCTCCATCGGCTGGGCCGACAGCAGCAGTCGGTTTGCGGCGGCAGGGCGATGCGCGGCGACGGGCTGCACATGACGCTGCTGTTTCTGGGGTCGGTCGATGGCGGCAGACTGCCCGCCCTGTGTCGCGCGGTCGCTGCGGTACGGGCCCCGGCATTCGATTTTGCGCTGCAGCGGCTGGCTACCTGGGAGCACAACCGCATCGGCTTTGCCGCGCCGGCCGATACCGTGCCGGCACTGGATGCGCTGGTGGAAGCGCTGCGGCAGTCGGTGGCGGCGGCCGGCTTCGATTTCGACCGCAGACCCTTCGCGTCGCACGTGACCCTGCTGCGCGGGGTGGAACGACCGGCACCGTCGCGGGATTTCCCCCCGTTGCAGTGGCGCGCGCGGCATTTCGTGCTGGCCGCCTCGGAGGCGACGCCGGTCGGCAGCCGCTATCGGGTGATCCAGGCGTGGCCGCTGGTCACGCAGCGCGCGGCAGGGTGAGGGTGACGCAGGTGCCGCCCGTGGCGGCGGGCGAGAAATCCAGCCGGTAGCCCAGCGCCTCGCATACCTTGTAGGCGAAGGGAATGCCCAGGCCGGTGCCGAAACGTTTGGTGGAGGGGCCTGGGCTGAGATCGCCGGGGCCGGGCGTGAACGGCATGCCGGGGCCCTGGTCGATGATGCCCAGTTGCAGGGTCTCCTCGCCGACGGTCAGGGTGATGCGCAGGCCGGTGTGCGGCGGCGAGGCGTCGATGGCGTTGAGCAGCAGGTTGTAGAGCGCCTGCTCCAGCAGGCTGCCGTCGGTTCTGAGCGGGATCGGCGGTGTCGTCGGCGGCAGTTCCAGGGGGATGGATTTTTCGCGCAGGCGCGTCTGCAATGGCGCGAGCGCGCCGCTGAGCACGGACTGCAGGGTGGTCTGGGCCAGATGTGGCTGCATGGGCAGCAGGTAGGCGAGCAGGGAGCCGGTCCAGCGCTCCAGGCGGTCCACGGTGCCGATGATATCGCGCAGCGCCTCGCGGGTTTCCGGTTCCATGCGCGGATCGTCGGCCACTTGGGCGATGGCGCGGATGCTGGCCAGCGGATTGCGGATGTTGTGTGCCAGCATGGGCACCAGCGCCCCCTGCGCGGCCTGCTTCTGGCTGCGCGCCAGCGCCTCCTGGCTGTATTTGAGCGCCCCTGCCATGCGGTTGATGGCTGCTGCCAGTTCGCTGAGCTCCGCCGTTCCCGCCTGCGGCACCTTGTATTCCAGGCGGCCGGCGCTGATTTCCGTGGTGGCATGCAGCACGTCGTCGATGGGGCGCACGATGGCGCGCTGCAGGAAGAAGTGCGAGAAGAACAGCAGCGCGGCGGCCAGTCCCACCGGGATCAGAAACAGCTTCAGGGCGGTCATCTTGGACTGTTGCAGTTGTGCGCGCATCTGCTCCCGCTTGGCGGCGAGCAGTGCTTCGGTCTGCGCTGCGGCGGCTTCGTAGCGGCTGAGCACGCCGGTTTCCATGTCGACGTCCAGGGTCTTGCGCAACTGCTGCCGGGTCAGCCGCTTGGGCGGCTCCAGCACCAGGCGGGTGGCGTTGAGGAAATCCTGGTAGCTCGCCTGCAGCTCGTCGATGGCCCGCAGCTCTTCTGCGTCGACCGCGTGGGTGCGCAGCCGGGAAAACTGCTGTTCGGCCCTGCGCGAGAAATTGGTGTATTCCTCGAGCGCCATCGGATCATGCAGGAAGATGGCGTCGAACAGTTCCTTCATTTGCCGGTAGAGATCGCCGCGCGTCTGCTGCACATCCTGGATCAGGGTGTTGATGCGCTGCGATTCCGCCGAGGCGTCCTGCCATTGGTGGATGCTGGCCCAGCCGGCGGCGCCGGCCAGTGCCACCAGCAGCACGAAGATCAGCTCGTGCACGAGCAGCAGGCGCTTGAGCGGCTGGGGGCGGGTGCTATTCAAGGCGGAAGGTGATGGGCACGATCACGGTGAAAGCCTGGTTGCGCAACTCTTCCGGCGGCTGCGGCAGGGGCATGGCCTTCCTCACCATTTCCAGCGCCTGACGGTCGAGGATGTCATGGCCGCTGGATTCCTCGACGCTGGTGGCGATCACCCTGCCGTCCGCGCCGATTTCCAGACGCACGCGGGCGGTACCCTGCCAGCCGCGTATCTGCGCCAGCCGCGGGTATTGCCTGTGCTTGGCGAAAGCCCGCGCTAGCAGTTCGCCGTAATTGCCGCGCGCCACATTGATCTGTTGCGGGCTGGGGCCGGGCGGCGGGGGTGGCGGAGGTGGCACCGTGTAGGCCGGCGGGATATCCACTTGGGGCGCAGCGGTCATCACCGGCAGCGGCGTCACCGGAGGCGCGTCCGGCTGCTCGACCGGCGGCAGCGCCTGCACCGGTGCTGCGGGCGCGAGTTCCGGCTCCGTCCTTACCGGCTCGACCGGCGGCACGGGCGGTTGCGGCAAGGGTTTGGGCGGTTCGACCGGCGACCTGGGCCTGGGCGGTTCCGGTTTGGGGGGCTGCGGCGGCTCCGGAGGCGGCGGGGGCGGCCCGGGCTCCGGCTCCTGCATCAGGCGCACCTCGATGGGCGGAATCAGTTTTTCCGTCGCCAGCCGGAAAGGATCTGCCACCAGCGAGGCCAGCGCGTGCAGGGCGAGCGATGCGGCCATGGCCAATGCCAGGCTATGCTCCCGCAGGAGCCGGGATTGATCTGCGCCGGTCATGAATTGTGTGAGGCTTGCCGCCAGTCGCGTGAACGATTATCGATACAAACCGCCGATTATAGCAGCAGGCGGGCGGCTGGGCAGGTTTGCAGGGGCGGCGGCTACTCCCATTCCAGCGCCGGGTACACGAGATTGACATTACGGCGGTTGACGGTGTCGAACAGCACCCAGTGCTCGCGCTCCGACCGGGCTGCGCTGTCCATGGCCTGTGCCAGGCCGCGCCCCTCGCGGATGGCGCTGCGGACATCTTCCAGCAATATGCTCAGGTAGCGTTTCTGGTTGTCCAACGCCAGTCGTGGTTCGTGCGTCACCGGGCCGTGGCCGGGAATCACGATCCTGGCCGGCACCTCGCGCAGTTGCTCCATCACCTGCAGCCAGCCCTTGATGTCGCCGTCGACGGACGGCGTGCGTTCGATGAACAGCAGGTCGCCGCTCCACAAGGTGGCAGTGGCATGGTCGAGCACGGTGAGGTCGGTACTGCTGTGCGCGACCGGGTAGGCGGTGAGCAGCAGCGTGCGCTCACCCAGGTCCAGGGTTAGGCTGTCCTGTACTGCCAGCGTGGGCGGGACCAGGGTGCTGCCGGCACCCTCGGCTCCCAGCCAGCGCTCCTGGCCGCGCAGGTAGGCTTCCTCGCGCTGCGCCATGGCGGCGGCGAGTTTGTGGTGGCCGACGAATTGCGGCCGATCTTCGAGGAAGGCGGCGTTGCCGAACACGTGGTCGGGGTGGACATGGGTGTTGATGACGTAGAGGATGGGCAGGTCGGTGACCTCACGCACCGCCGCGCGCAGTCGCTGGCCGACCTTGAGCGAGCCGCCGCTGTCGATGACCGCAACCCCCTTGTTGCCGACGATGAAGCCGATATTGCTGATGTCGCCGCTGTAGCCGGCGTCGATATCCTCGTGAGCGCCGTGGTGCACATGGACTCCGGGTGCCACCTGCTGCACGGGCAGCGCCGCGGCGTGGCCGATGCCGGCCGCCGCGATGCCGGTCAGCAGCATCAGACAATGGTGCAGTAGCATGGATGGTCATCCTCGGTTAGGCTGTTACACTGTAGTGTAACGTCTGCACGCCGCGCATGCAGCAACTTGAACCCGGAAGCCTGCTGCCGTGGTCGTAGCATGTGCGGATGGTATGGTCGCGCGCCGGCAGGCGCGTATATCGCGTATCTTCAGCAAGCCCGATCAGGGCGGCGGGAGCATGACGCCGTGATTCCTGGTGCGCGCGAAAACAGCACATCCAACTGACGAGGGAAGCGAGATTCATGACACGACATGTTGCCAGATACACCAAGACGGCCGTCATCCTGCACGGGGTGATGGGCCTGCTCATTTTCGCCATGCTTGCCCTGGGCCTGTACATGGCGGACATTCCCAGAAAACTGCCCAAGGTGGACAGCATCGACCTGTTCGAGCTGGGAATCTACACCGTCCAGTTTTCCGAGGCGATGACGCCGCGCACCTTTTACTTCAATCTGCACAAGTCGCTGGGCGTGACCGTGTTCGTGCTGGCGCTGTTCCGTCTCTACTGGCGCCTCACCCACCCAGCGCCCGCCTTTCCTGACAGCATGAAGCCCTGGGAAAAGACCGCTGCCGACCTCGCCCACAAGGGCTTCTATCTGCTGATGCTGGCCATCCCGATCAGCGGCATGCTGATGTCGCTGTACAGCCAGTTCGGCCTGCTCTGGTTCGGCATTCCGCTGTACGAGGGGCTGGACGATCCAGTGCTGCGCGACCTGTTCAAGGCAGTGCACAAGACGTTGGCCTACACCATGATCGCGCTGATCGTCGTGCACGTGCTGGCGGCCGTCAAGCACAAGTTCATCGACAAGGACGACATCCTGGCGCGCATGTCGCTGCGCGGCCGCTGACCGGTCGCAAACAGGCGCGGATCAAGTCGCCGCCAGAACGAGAAAGGGCGCCGCCGCGCCCTTTTTGCATTGGTCGGTCGTGACGGCGGGATATCAGAGTTTGACTTCCACGGCCTGTTCGAACAGGCGGCCTTCGTTGTCGGCGGCCCTGACTTCCAGTTTGCCGGGGGCATCCGGCACGAAATGGAAGCGCAGATAGGGATCCTCGCTGATGCCCACGCCGAAATCGGCGTCCAGCACCGGCTTGCCGTTGTAGGTGAAAGTGGCCTTGTTGATGAAAAAGGCCGGCCAGTAGCCGCCGGTGGAGAGATCGCGCTGCAGGCCGGTCATCATGGGGTGCTTGATGTGGAAGGTGGTGGTGTTGACTGCGCCCTTCTTCACCGGTTCGGCCACGTGCATGCGGATCTTGCCGGAACTGGCGCGCACCTCGGCCATGTTCACTTCCAGCGGCCCGCCGCAGCCGCCGGCCGCGCGCACCTCCACGGCGGACATGTACAGCCGGCCGTCCGCCGTCTCGCCGATGGCGCGCACGTAGGAATCGGTTTCGAGCCGGATGCGGGTCTCGATCCGGGCGTTGCCGCTCAGCGGCGTGAAGTGGTAGATCGCCGTCAGCTGGATCGGGTTGGCGTCGACCAGCACATAGACCTTGCGGATGGCGTCGGGCCCGTCCAGCGGCCTGTCTATGGTCAGGGTCATGGGCACCTGGGCGCCGCTCTCGGCGCGCGCCGGCGCCTCGATCCGGATGAACGGGCCGTCTTCTATGGCCTTGCCGGCAAAGAAGCTTTCCTTCATTACCGGCCAGAATTGGTCAGAGGCGGCCGCCCACGCCCCGTGGCTGGCGGGCAACAGGGGGGATACGACAACAAGCAAGACGTAGAGGCGGGCGGTGCGCAAGGGGAACTCCTGTGGAAAATTACGGTGCAGCTCCATGGTATTCAATATGGCCGAATTTTGACAGGGGATGAAGCGGGTGGTTCAGCCGGCATCGTGCCGCGCCCGTCAGCCGCCCACGGTCGCCACCACGCGGATCATGCGCCCGTCCGGCACCTCTGCGTGCGACAGCACGTGCAGTTGCGGGATGGAGCGCCGCAGAAACCGCGCCATCAGTCCGCGCATGGGCGCCGGCACCAGCAGTACCGGCGGCAGCCCCTTCTGCTCCTGGGTTTCCGCTGCCTGGCTGACGCCGCGCAACAACTGCTCGGCAAGGCTCGGTTCCAGCCCCGGCCCGTCGCTCCCCGGCGCCTGTGTTGCCTGCAGCAGGATGTGCTCCAGTTGCGGCGCCAGCGTCACCACCTGCAGCTCGTTGTTGCCGGGGAACAGCGCCTGGGTGATGGCACGCCCCAGTGCGGCGCGCGCCGCGGCGGTGAGCTGTTCCGCATCCTGCATGCGCTCGGCGTTGTCGGCGAGGATTTCCAGGATGGTGCGCATGTCGCGGATATGCACGCCCTCCTGCAGCAGGTTCTGCAGCACTTTCTGCAGGGTGCCGAGCGGCAGGCTCTTGGGTACCAGGTCTTCCACCAGCTTGGGCGATTCCTTGCCGACGCGGTCGAGCAACTGCTGGGTTTCTTCGCGCCCCAGCAACTCCGCCGCATGGCTCTGGATGATGTTGGAAAGATGGGTGGCGACCACGGTGGAGGCATCCACCACCGTGTAGCCGAAACTTTGCGCCTGTTCGCGCAGGCCGGCGTCGATCCAGATCGCCGGCAGGCCGAAGGTGGGGTCGCGGGTGGGCGTGCCGGCGAGCTCGCCCAGCACGCGCCCCGGATTGATGGCGAGGAACTGGCCGACATGGGCTTCGCCCTGGCCGACTTCCACGCCCTTGAGCACAATGCGGTAGGCGTTGGGGCGCAGCTCCAGGTTGTCGCGGATGTGCACGGCGGGCACCAGGAAGCCCATGTCCTGGGCGAATTTCTTGCGGATGCCGCGGATGCGGCGCAGCAGCTCGCCATCCTGCGCGCGATCGACCAGCGGGATGAGGCGGTAGCCGACTTCCAGACCGAGCACGTCCACCGGCGCCACGTCATCCCAGCTTACTTCCGGCATATCCGCCTGCCGTGGTGCTACGGCCTGTTCCACCTGCTCCTGCTCCCTGGCCGCCCGGGCGCGCGCATCCATGAAATAGGCGAGCGCGGCGGAGAGTGCCGCCAGCAGCAGGAAGGAGAGGTTGGGCATGCCGGGGATCATGCCCAGCCCGCCCAGGATGGCGGCGGTGATGTAGAGCACCCGGGCGTTGTTGAACAGCTGCCCCAGCATCTGCTGGCCGACATGCTCGTCCTTGCCGACGCGGGTGACCACGATGCCGGCGGCAGTGGAGATGATGAGCGCGGGAATCTGCGCCACCAGGCCGTCGCCGATGGAGAGCAGGGTGTAGGTGCGGGCGGCGGTGGCCAGGTCCAGGCCGTGCTGCAGCACGCCGATGGTGAGCCCGCCGATGATGTTGATCAGGGTGATCAGGATGCCGGCGATGGCATCGCCGCGCACGAACTTGCTGGCACCGTCCATGGAGCCGTAGAACTCGGCCTCCTCGGCGATTTCGGCCCGGCGGCGGCGCGCTTCGTCCTCGCCGATGAGGCCGGCGTTGAGGTCGGCGTCGATCGCCATCTGCTTGCCGGGCATGGCATCCAGGGTGAAGCGTGCGCTCACCTCGGCGATGCGCCCCGCGCCCTTGGTGATGACCACGAAGTTGATGATGACCAGGATGATGAACACCACCAGGCCGACTGCGTAGTTGCCGCCGACCAGAAAGTGGCCGAAGGCCTCGATCACCTTGCCGGCGGCGTCCGTCCCGGTATGACCCTCCATCAGAATGATGCGCGTCGAGGCCACGTTGAGCGACAACCGCATCAGCGTGGTGATCAGCAGCACGGTGGGGAAGACGGCGAAGTCCAGCGGCTTGAGCGTGTACAGGCTGACCATGATGACAATCATGGCGAGCGCGATGTTGAAGGTGAACAGCAGGTCCAGCATGAGTGGCGGCAGCGGCAGCACCATCATGGCCAGGATCATAATGACGAGCAGGGGAGCGGCCAGCTCGCGCAGACCCACGCGGGCACCCGTCACAGCCATGATTCGGTCGCTTCCACGATATCCATTTCCGGCGGCACCGGCAGCGTGTCCGGTGCATGCGGCTTCAATCCGCCGTGCTTATTATAGCTGCGCAACTGGTAAACATAGGCGAGCACTTCCGCCACCGCGGCGAACAGCGCGGCGGGGATTTCCTGATCCAGCTCGGCGTGCCTGTACAGCGCCCGTGCCAGCGGCGGCGCGCGCAGGATGGGCACGCGGTGCTCCTCGCCCAGTTCGCGGATGCGTTCCGCCAGCAGGTAGGAACCCTTGGCCACCACCCGCGGCGCGCGCATCGCCTTCTCGTCGTAGCGCAGGGCGACGGCGTAGTGGGTGGGGTTGATGACGATGACGTCGGCCTTGGGCACTTCCGACATCATGCGCCGGCGCGCGGCTTCGCGTTGCATCTGGCGGATGCGCGCCTTGAGCAGGGGATCGCCCTCGCTTTCCTTCAGCTCCTTGCGCACTTCCTCCTTGGTCATGCGCAGCTTGCGGTGGTATTCCCACAGCTCGTAGGGCACGTCCAGCACCACGATGATCACCATGGCCAGGGTGATGAAGAGAAAGGTCCAGAGCAGCAGGTCGCCGAGATGGGCGAGCGCCAGATGCACCGGCTGGGACACCAGCATCAGCGATTCCGGCAGGTAATGCCAGATCACCAGGAAGCCCACCGTGCCCACCACCAGCGACTTGGCCACGCCCTTGCCCAGTTCGGCCAGACTGGTGATGGAAAAGATGCGGGACAACCCCTTGAGCGGATTGGAGCGGCCGAAATCCGGCTGCAGCGCCTCTCCGCTCAACAGCCAGCCGCCCATCAGCGTGGGTGTTGCCAGGGCGACCGCCAAGAGGGCGAGCAGCAAGGGCAGGAACAGCATCAGCATGTCCAGCGTTGCCCCCATCAGATACGACCAGAGCTGGTCGGTGCCCTCGATGGCGGCGCGGTCGAATGTCAGCAGGCGCTGCGCCATGCCGAACATGCCTTGGGTGACCAGTGAGCCGGTCAAGAGCAAGGCGGTGCCGGCCACGACGAGCACGGCGAAGGTATTGAGCTCGCGCGAACGTGGCACGTTGCCCTTCTGGCGTGCTTCTTCCAGCCGTCGGGGCGACGCAGGCTCGGTGCGTTCGAGATCGCTGTCTTCAGCCATGATACCAAGGGATTATAGCGCAACGAAAAACCCGCCAGCGGCGGGTTTTTCGTCGGTGCCAAAATGGCTTAGAACCGGTAGCTGGCGTTGAAGCCAAGCAGCCAGGTGCGGCCCGGCGCGGGCTCGTAGTAGCTGCCGTTGAGGTCGCCGACCCGGAGGGAGCCGACGTAATCCTTGTCGAACAGATTGTCGATGCGCAGGAACTCGCTGAAATGCCAGTCGCCCACCTTCTGGCTGAAGCCGCCGCGCCAGGAGGCGATGGCGTAGCCGTCCGCCTTGCCGTACTCCGGCTTGAAGGCTACATAGGTCTTGCTCATGGCCTTGACTTCAAACGCGGTGGAGAAGCCGCTGGGCCGGTGGCGCCAGGCCAGCTCGCCGAACAGGGTGTGCCTGTAGGTGCCGGGGATGTCGGCGCCGGAAGCGATCGTTTCCATGTGTCCCGAAGTGCGCGGGTTGCAAATGGGAGCGCCCGTGAATGTGAACGGACGGCAAGCCTCGAAATCCGAGGTGAATTCGGCGTCCAGGTAGGTATAGGCCAGATAAGCGTTGAAGCCGTGACCGAGCTGGCTGTCGATGGACAGCTCGAACCCGCGGCGCTCGCTGTCCTCGACGTTCTGGAACACCGTGCGCCCGCCCGCCTGCTGCAGCACCACGATTTCATCCTGCGTGTCGATGTAGAACACGGCTGCGTTGACCAGGGTTGCCTCGCC
>JBBILG010000001.1:0-48390 GCA_037445085.1 Methylobacillus sp. | reverse complement strand
CGGCCATCCACTTGGCGCCGACTTCGTACTGGCGGCTCTTGGCCGGCTTGAGGTCGAGGTTGAATCCGCCGGTGCTGGAATAGGCCATTTCCACGAAGGTCGGCGTCTCGAAGCTTTTGCCGGCATTGGCGTAGAAATTGAGGGTGTCGGTCGCCTTGAAAATGGCGCCGATCACCGGCGTGGTCTCGCGGAAGGTGACGGCGCCGCTGTCATCTGGATTCGCATTGGGATAACTTGAATTGACGATGTAGTGGTCGTCGTTATCAAAACGCACCCGGTTGTGGCGCACGCCGGCGCTCAGGTTCCAGCGCTCGGTGAGATCGATGGCCGCCTGCGCGTACTGGTCGAAGTTCCACACGGTGTTGGTTTCATCCCGCCGCAGGTGGCCCTTGACGCCGCAGACGATGTTGCTCGTGACATCGCCGCAGTCACGACCGCCAGGCAAGGCACCGAAGGCGGCGTTGGACGTAAAGTTTTCGTACCCTTTGCGGTCATCTTCCATGCGGTCGTAGTTGGTGCCGACCGTGAAGTGGTACGGCATCTCGCCCAGCCTGCCCTGGTGCGTCCAGCGCAAATCCACGCCCCAGAATTCGCGGTCTATGGTGGCGACCCCGCCGCCGGAAAGATCGTTGCGCTGGGCGGCGATCGAAACGGACAGGAACTGCTCGTTGTCGCGCTGGCCATAGTAGGTCATGAGGCGGATCGTGTCGTCCGGCGTCAACCGGTGTTCCAGGGTGGCGCCGATCTGCTCGTGGCTGCGGTTGACGCGGGTGTCGAACTTGAGCGACAAGGGGTTGGCCTGCTTGCGGTGCTGTCTGAGCTGGGCGCGGTTCAGCCCCTGCGGATCCTCGTTGTCCGGCTGGTCCAGCGCGGTTGCCACCACGGTGAGCCTGGTGGCCTCGCCGAGATCGAAGCCGAGCTTGGCGTGCACGGTGGGTTTCGGACTGATCGCGGTAGCCGTCGCTGCGGTAGGCGCTGGCATTGATGATGTAGTTAAAGCCGTCGTTGTCGCCGCCGAAGGTCACGTTGGCGCGGCGGGTGTCGTCGCTGCCCAGCGTGATGCCGCCGGAAAGCGTGGGGTCTTCCGGGCCGTCCTGGGTGAAAATCTGCACCACGCCGCCGGAAGAGTTGCCGTACAGCGCCGAGAACGGGCCGCGCAGGTATTCAACGCGCTTGGCGGTATCCAGATTGAAGGTGCCGGTCTGGCCTTGGCCGTCCGGCATGGTCATGGGGATGCCGTCGGCATACAGCCGCACGCCGCGCACGCCGAACGCCGAGCGGGCGCCGAATCCGCGGATCTGCACGGCCAGGTCTTGGGCCGGGTTGTTGCGGTTGTTCACCACGACGCCGGGCACGCGCGCCGCGGATTCGGACAGGTTGACCTTGAGCTGGCCTTCCTGGATCTCCCCGGCATCGGTCGCGTCGATCGACATGGGCAGGTCGAAACGGTTCTGCTCCACGCGCGTCGCGGTGACGACGATGGGGGAAGGCAATACGTGATAGTCGATTTCGTCCTGGGCGATTGCGGGCGTCGCGATAAGGCAGCCGGCGACGGCCAGACGGATTGTGCTCGGTGTGAACATGATGCCCCCTGTATTCTGCGGCGCAGATGCCGATAAGTTACTGGATTTGGTGGGCGGGATTCTACGTGTAATTCAGGACATTGGAATCAAGATTTTCATGAATTTGAGCAGGGGGCGCCCGCCGGCTGCCGCAGGGCATACTGCGACAGCCGGCGCGGTGGATAAAATCTGCTGAAACAGGTGCTAATCGCCCTTGAAGGCAAAGTAGGCGGCGATGTCGCGGAGGTCTTCTTCGGTGAGGTCGTGCGCGATGATGGGGGTCGCGTGGTGCACTTCCAGCATTTTCTGCATGGCAGCGGAGAGTTGCTCCGCCGTCATGTGGTTGATCTTGGTCACTCCCTCCCTGGCGGGGGTGACGTGGCCGCCGTGGCAGGCAAGGCAGGATTCCGCCTTCTGCTTGCCGATTACCGGGTCGCCGGCCTGGGCGATGCCGACGCAGCCTGCGGCCATCATGAATCCGAACACGAGTTTGCGCATTTCGTCCTCCTGGAGTTGGGGTGGGGAAGCTGGTCGGGCCAGTGCCGAACCAATCCCCGGGTGGTTCGGCACGTTATCCTGTTCGTCCCTGTGATACGCCGCGAGCGGGTTGGTTCAACCCATTCCATTAGGCGGCCCGCGGGCCTGCGGCCGCCAGGGCGCGCCCCCAATGGATCATCTGGGTTCAATGCCGCGTTAGACCATGCCTTCGAGCAATTGTACGCTCACTTTCGCACCAGGTTCGATGTTCCCCGTGGCTGTGTCCAGCACCACGAAGCAGTTGGCCTCGCTCATCGAGCGCAGGATGCCGGAGCCCTGGCTGCCGGTGGGACGCACTTGCCAGGCGCCGTCCGCATCGCGGAACAGGATGCCGCGCTGGAATTCGGTGCGGCCCGGCAGCTTGCGGATGGGCTCGGTGCAGGTGGCGGCGAGTAACGGCCACGCGGCCGGCTCGGGCTGGCCCATCAGCACCAGGAGGGCGTCGCGCACGAACTGGTAGAAGGTGACCATGACGGAAACCGGATTGCCGGGCAGGCCGAAATAGTGAGCATGGCCGATTTTGCCGTAGGCCAGCGGGCGGCCGGGTTTCATGGCGATCTTCCAGAACACCACCTGGCCGAGGCGGTTGAGCAGTTCCTTCATGTAGTCGGCCTCGCCCACCGACACGCCGCCGCTGGTGAGAATGACATCGGCGCAGGCGGCGGCATCGAGAAGGGCGTTCTCCAAAAGTGCCGGGTCGTCGCGCACCACGCCCATGTCGATGATGTCCGCGCCCAGCCGGGTGAGCATGCCGTACAGGGTGTAGCGGTTGCTGTCATAGACCTGGCCGGGCGCGAGCGGCTGGCCGATGCTGGCGAGTTCGTCGCCGGTGGAGAAGAAGGCCACGCGCAGCCTGCGGAATACCCTGACCTCGCCCAGCCCGAGCGAGGCGACCAGGCCGAGGTCGGCCGGCCGCATCCGGCGGCCGGCCGCCAGCACCACCTGGCCGAGGCGCAGATCCTCGCCGGCCAGGCGGCGGTTCTGGCCGCGCTGGATGCCGGGACGGATGCGGATGTGATCGCCCGCGGCCTCGACGTGCTCCTGCATGATGACGGTGTCGCAGCCGGCCGGCATGACCGCGCCGGTCATGATGCGCACGCATTCGCCCTGCCCCACCGCACTATCGAAGGATTTGCCGGCAAAGGCGCTGCCGACCACCTTGAGCGTGGCCGCGCCCTCGGCGGGGATGGCATCGCCGTTGAAGGCGTAGCCGTCCATGGCGGAGTTGTCGTGGTTGGGCACGTTGCATGGCGAGAGGATGTCCTCGGCGAGCACCCGCCCCAGGCTGCTGCGCAGGGCGAGGCTTTCCCGGGTGACGACGGGATCGAGGAACTGGCGGATGTACTTGCGCGCCACGTCGACCGGCATGGAATCGGGGTCGTAGTCGTCAGCACAGGAGGAAGCGCGGATGAAGTCGGTGGTCATGACGGCACCTTACAGGGTGGAGGCGATTTTTGGCGGCCGGCGCTGCCGCGCGAGCCAGTCCAGCACGAAATCGGCGATGGCGAGCGGGTCGTTGAGATCCAGTTGCGGCAGCCCGGTCGGTGCCGGCCCGTCGGCCGCGACGGCGATGACGTTGGGATCCCGCTCCGCCAGCAGCGGGTTGCCGAGCGACGGGCGGTATACCTCGATCTTGGGGATGGGTTCCTGCTTGAAGCCTTCCACCAGGATGAGATCGACCACGCCGGTGTCCATGTGGGTGAGCAGCTCGGCCAGGTCCGGCTCGGCGCGGTCGGGGGCGATGTGGGCGAGCTCGGTCATCAGCGCCCATCGGTTGCGCGAGCCGAGCAGGGTCTGCGCCGCGCCGGCCTGGCGGATGCGGTAGCTGTCCTTGCCCGGCTGGTCGATGTCGAAGGAATGATGGGCGTGCTTGACCACCGAGACCTTGAGGCCGTGCAGGATGAGCACCGGGATCAGGCTGGTGAGCAGGGTGGTCTTGCCGATGCCGCTGCCCCAGGCGCAGAAGCCGAGCAGGGGAACCGGGCAGGCGATCACTTTTGCAGGCATGCCAGTTCCTCCGGGGTGTTGATGTTGGCGAAAGCCCCCGCCTCGTCGTCGAACGGAACTTCCACCGCGTTCAGACCGGCGTACCAGGCATCGATCTTGCGGCCGCCCTCTTCCAGAAACCGCGTCAGGTTGGCGAGCAGGCTGGTGCGGGCGAGGCAGAACACCGGATGCGGCTGCTCCAGGGTTTTGGCCACGGCAAGATCGGCGCCATGGGCTTGCAGCGCTTGCCGCAGCCTCTGCACCAGATCGGCAGGCAGGAAGGGCGAATCGCATGGCACGGTGAGCACCAGCGGATGGCTGGCGGCGCGCATGCCGCAATGCAGTCCGGCCAGGGGGCCGGCGTAGCCGCCGATGGCGTCGCCGATCACCGGATAACCGAAGGCCGTGTAGCGTGCGGTTTCGCGATTGGCGTTGACCAAGATTTCCTCCACCTGCGGGCGCAGGCGCTCCAGCACGTGCGCCACCAGCGGCTTGCCCCGGAACTCGACGAGCCCCTTGTCCACGCCGCCCATGCGCCGGCCCATGCCGCCGGCGAGCACGATGCCGGTCACTTGCATGCGCTGGCCTGTGCGGCCGCCGCGTGGCGGAAACGCTCTGCGCCGGTGAACAGCAGGAAGTGCCGCCCCTGGGCGCGGCCTATCATGGTCAGCCCCACGCTGCGGGCGATTTCCCAGCCCATGCGGGTGAGCCCGGAACGCGACACCAGGAAGGGAATTCCCATCTGCGCGGTCTTGATCACCATTTCGCTGGTGAGTCGCCCGGTGGTGTAGAAAATCTTGTCGCGGCCGTCGACCTCGTCCAGCCACATCTGGCCGGCGATGGCGTCCACCGCGTTGTGGCGGCCGACATCCTCGATGTAGTAGAGGATGTCGGCTCCCCTCGCCAGGGCGCAGCCGTGCAGGGCGCCGGCCTTCTTGTACAGGCTGTCGTGGTGGCGCACGTTGTCGAGCAGGGCCTGCAGGGTGGCCTCGTCCAGGATGACGTCTTGCGGCAGGCGCACCTGCTCGATTTCCTCCATCAGGTCGCCGAACACCGTGCCCTGGCCGCAGCCGGTGGTGACGGTGCGCCTGCCCAGGCGATGCTCGACATCCGCCGTGCCGCGACGGGTGGTCACCGCCACCGCTTCGGTTTCCCAATCCACCTGCACGCTGGCGATGTCGTCGATGGACGGGATCAGCCGCTGGTTGCGCAGGTAGCCGATGGCGAGCGCTTCCGGCGCGGCGCCCAAGGTCATCAGGGTGACGATCTCGCGCTTGTCCAGATACAGCGTGAGCGGGCCTTCTCCGGCGATTTCGGTTGCCTGCGCCTCGCCGTGCTCGTTGATGGCGGGCACGGTATAGGTGAGCGGGCGGCTGGCATGCGTGAGGTCGGGCTTCACGATGCTCAACCTCCGGTCATGGACATGAAGCGCACCACCGCGGGCGTTGCCCGGCGCAGGTCGAAATCGTGCCCCCTGGGTTTGATCGCCATGCCGCTGCGGATGGCCTCGACGAGCGGTGCGTCGTCGTCCGGGTGCCGGCGCAGGATGGGCATGAGATCGACCATATCCTCCTTGCCCAGGCACAGGAACAGCTCGCCGCGGCAGGTGATGCGCACGCGGTTGCAGGCTTCGCAGAAGTTGTGGCTGTGCGGCGAGATGAAACCGACGCGGGTGCCGGTGCCGGTCACCCGCCAGTAGCGCGCCGGCCCGCCGCTGGTCTCGGCGCTGCTCATTAAGGGATAATGCCGTTGCAGCCGGCGCAGCGTGTCCTCGTTGCTCACGCAACTGGAAGCGCGGTTGTGGTCGACCTCGCCCAGCGGCATTTCCTCGATGAAGGCGATGTCGAGCCGATGCTCGATGGCATATTGCAGCAGGGCGGGCGCTTCGTCCTCGTTGACGCCGCGCATCAGCACGGTGTTGAGCCGGATGCGCTCGAACCCCGCCGCGCGCGCCGCCTCGATGCCGCGCAGCACCTTGTGGATGTCGCCGACCCGGGTGATCTGGCGGAAGCGCTCCGCATCGAGGCTGTCCAGACTCACGTTGATGCGGCGCACGCCGGCCGCCTTGAGCTGGGAGGCGTAGCGCGCGAGCTGCGAGCCGTTGGTGGTGAGCACCAGCTCCTCCAGGCCGGGCAGGCCGCCGATCTGCCCGAACAGCCATACGGCATTGTTGCGCACCAGCGGCTCGCCGCCGGTGATGCGCACCTTGCGCACTCCCAGGCCGACGAACACCCGCACCAGCCTTGCGCATTCTTCGAGTGTGAGCACCTGCTCGCGCGGCAGGAAGGTCATGTCCTCGCCCATGCAGTA
The DNA here is from genome assembly GCA_037445085.1 of Methylobacillus sp. GTDB lineage: Bacteria > Pseudomonadota > Gammaproteobacteria > Burkholderiales > Methylophilaceae > JBBILG01. The sequence goes on along the minus strand of JBBILG010000001.1, from coordinate 41,995 downwards.
CACGCAGCGGAAATCGCAGCGGTCGGTGATGGAGAGGCGGACATAGTCCACCCGGCGGCCATGGCGGTCGGTCAGCGGCGGGGGGGCGTGATTCACGGTGCCCATGGGGGGATCCTGCTTGTGCGGGGCATGGTATGCGATAAGATAACCCATTCTAAGTGTTCGTACCTGATGAAACAACGCCGAATGGGGTAGGGATATCCTACTGATTTGGTCGGAAAAATGCGCCCATGAGTTCAGGCAACATCAAGATCCGCGTCCCTTACGCCGGCACGGTTTCCGCCATGGGGCCGGGCAAGGCCGACCTACTGGAGGCCATCGCCCGTTGCGGTTCCATCTCCGCCGCCGCGCGCGACATGGGCATGTCCTACAAGCGCGCCTGGGACCTGGTCGCCACCATGAACAGGTGTTTCCGCGAGCCGCTGGTGGCCACCGCCACCGGCGGCAGCCACGGCGGCGGCGCGCAGGTCACGGAGTTCGGCTTCGACGTGCTGCGCCGCTACCGCGAACTGGTCGCCAAGGCCAATCACAGCGTGGCCGCCGAGCTGGAAGCCATGATGGGCTTGCTGGCACCGCAGCCGCGCGAGTGAGTCCGGCGGCGGCCCGGCCTTCGCCCGGCTGCGCTGCCGATTCCCCCACGCAAGCCGGTTGACATGCTGCGCCATATCGCATTAAATCCGAGGTTCGTTATTTCCACAAAAATATTTCGCGCCGGCATGGCGCTGGTTTATCCGGGAGCTTGGCTACATGCGTGAATATCCTTTGAAAACCGGCATGCGCTGGATGCTGGGCCTGCTGCTCGCCGGTGCGGCGGCTGGCGCTCTCGCCGGCGAGAGCGGGGCGGATACCGCTACCCGCATCCAGCAACTCGAGGCCATGATGCAGCAGATGCTTGCACAGCGGACCGAGCAGGACCGGCAGATGCAGGCCGTGGCCGCGGAACTCCAGGCCATGCGGCAGCAGATCGCGCAGGGCAGGGAGGACGCGCCCAAGGAGCCGGCCAAGCGCAAGGGCGAGCCGGTGCTGGCCAGCTTCAAGAACGGTATCGTCTTCGAGGACGGCAGCGGCAACTGGCAGCTCGCCATCAACGGCCGGATCCAGGCCGACGGCCGGGCCTTCAATCCCGATCCGGCCGCGGCCGATACCTGGAGCCTGCGCCGTGCGCGACTCGGCGCCGTGGTGACTTTCCACAAGGATTATGCCGTGCGTGTCGAGGGCGAATACTCCGGCAGCGGCACCACGCTCACCTATGGCCATCTCGACATCAACCGGTTCAAGGCGGCGCGCCTGCGCATCGGCCAGTTCAAGCCCCAATACGGCCTGGAACGCAGCCTCAGCAGCAACTTCCTGGATTTCCTGGAACGCAGCATGGCCGACGCGCTGCTGGGCGGCACTTTCGATCGCGGCGTCATGCTGCACGGCGCGCCGCTGGACGGACTCTACTACAGCGCGGCATGGATCAACGGCAGCAACGGCGACGAGAACGATGTCGAATACGACAACAAGGACCTGATGGCGCGTGTCACCGGCAACCTTGCCCGCTTCGCCGGCTGGAAGGACGCGGTGGTGCACGTGGGCGGCTTCTATTCCCACGGCAGGCAGGAGTCCGGTTCCGCCATCCCCGTGCTGCAAACCGAGGCACGCGGCTACAGGCTGTTCGAAACCGACAACAACAACCGGCTCACCGACAGCGTGGACCGCACCCGCGGCGGCATCGAGCTGGCCCTGGCACGCGGCCCGTTCAAGCTGCAGGGTGAATACATCCGTGCCGGATTCGACGGCCGTGATTTCCATCGTGACATGAGTGCCTGGTATGCCAGTCTTAACTGGCTGGTCAGCGGCGAGCGCTTCGCCGATGCCTACAGGGAAGGCGTGTTCGGCCGCATCAGCCCCAAACAGCACTTCGCCTTCGGCGGCGCAGGCTGGGGGGCGTTGCAGCTTGGCGTGCGCTACAGCCGTTTCGACGGCGACGATTTCGTGACCGGCAACGCCACCGGCACCGGCAAGCTGGCAGCGGGCAGGAGCAACGGCGCCGATGCCTGGACGCTCGGCGCCAACTGGATCCTCAACCCCAACCTGCGGCTGGCCGCCAACTACGTGCATACCCACTTCGACAGCGAGGTGAGCAGCAAGGGCGTGGTCTTCGGCGATGAAGACGCCATCACCATGCGTGCCCAATTCGATTTCTAGCCATTGGGAGTCATCCATGAAAGGTCATTGCCTAGCCTTGTTCGCCGCCCTGTTGTTCGCGGCGGCGAACCTCGCGGCGGCGGCGGACGGCAGCGTCGTCCGCCTCGCCACCACCACCAGCACGGCCAACTCCGGCCTGCTTGACCACCTGCTGCCGAAATTTGAAGCCAAGTGTGCCTGCAAGGTGCATGTCATCTCCGTCGGCACCGGCAAGGCGCTCAAGCTGGGCGAGGACGGCAACGTGGATGTCGTGCTGGTGCACGCGCGCGAGGCCGAAGACGCTTTCGTCGCGGCCGGGTATGGGATCGAACGGCGCGACGTGATGTACAACGATTTCGTGCTGGTCGGCCCCGCCGCCGACCCGGCCGGCATCAAGGGGGAACAGGACGTGCTCGAAGCCATGCGCAGGATCGCCCGGGCGGGCGCCAAGTTTGTCTCGCGCGGCGACAACTCCGGCACCCACCAGATGGAAATGCGTTCCTGGCAGGCGCTCGGCATCGACCCCGGCGGCCAGCGCTGGCATTACGCCGCCGGCCAAGGCATGGGCGAGGTGCTGATGATGGCGGGCGAACTCATGGCCTACACCCTGAGCGACCGCGGCACCTGGATCGCCTACCGCGAGAAGATCGGTCTGCCCGTCCTGATGCAGGGGGACCCGCGCATGTTCAACCCCTATGGCATCATCGCGGTCAACCCGCAGAAATATCCGCACGTCAACTACCAGGACGCGAAGGCGCTGAGCGACTGGCTGACGTCGCCGGAAGGGCAGCGACTGATCGCCGATTTCAAGGTGGGCGGCGAGCAGTTGTTCATGCTCCACGCCAGGTAATTCCGGCGTGAGCCTGATTGATGCGACGCAGCAGGCGTTCACCCTGCTGCTGACCGGCGACCCGGAAATCTGGGGTATCGTCTGGGTGTCGCTGCGGGTATCGCTGCTGGCGTTGCTGGCGGTGACGCCGCTGGCCGTGCTGGCCGGCTTCGTGCTGGCGACCACGCAGTTTCCCGGCCGCCGCGCCCTGATCCTGGCTGTGCAGACCCTGCTGGCTCTGCCCACCGTGGTGGTGGGGCTGGTGGTCTATCTGCTGCTGACGCGCAACGGCCCGCTCGGCGACTTCGGGCTGTTGTTCACCCAGTCCGGCATGATCCTGGCCCAGGCGGTGCTGGCCTTTCCCATCCTCGCCGCCATGACCCTGGGCGCGGTGCAGGCCATCGATGTGCGGGTGGCCGAGACGGCGCGCACCCTGGGCGCTTCTCCCCTGCGCGCCGCCCTTACCGTGCTCGTCGAAGCCCGTTTCGCGGTGATGGTGGCGATTGCCAGCGGCTTTGGCCGGGTGCTGTCCGAGGTCGGCTGCGCCATGATGGTGGGCGGCAACATTGCCGGAGTGACGCGCAACATCACCACCGCCATCGCCCTGGAAACCAGCAAGGGCGAGTTCGCCCAGGGCATCGCGCTGGGCGTGGTGCTGGTGGCGTTGGCGCTGTCGGTCAATTTCCTCATCGTCTTCCTGCAGGGCAAGGGGGAGGTGAAGTGACGGCCATCCTGCAGGCCGAAGGGTTGCGCAAGCGTTACGGCGCGCGGGTGCTGCTGGATATCGGGCGCCTGCAGCTCGACAGCGGCACCGGCTACCTGCTGATGGGCGGCAACGGCGCGGGCAAGACCACCTTGCTGCGCATCCTGGCCGGCCTGGACAGCGCCGATACGGGGCGCTTCACCATCGACGGCGAGCGCCACGACAGCGCCACATCCCGAGCCAGGCTGGCGCCGCGGCTGCTCTACATGCACCAGCATTCCTGCCTGTTCAATACCAGCGTGGCGGAAAACATCGCCTACGGTCTCAGGGTGGCCGGCGTGCCGCGCGCGGAGCGCGAGCGCCTGGTGGCCGAGCAGATGGCCTGGGCCGGCGTCGCGCACCTTGCCGAGGTGCCGCCGCACCGGCTCTCTGGCGGAGAAAAGCAGCGCGTCGCCCTGGCGCGCGCCCGCGTGCTCAGGCCGAAGTTGCTGCTCCTGGACGAACCCACCGCCAACCTGGACAGCGCCGCGCGCGGGCAGGTGATGGCGTTGATCGGGCGCATGCGGCGTGATCTGGAATGTGTGCTGGTCGCCACCCACGACCCGGAACTCATGGAGTTGCCGGACATGCGGCACTGGACGCTGGCCGACGGCCGTCTGCGGGAGGGCTTGCCGGGCTGAAGAGCCGGCAAGCCTGCCGGTCATGTGCGTGGGCAGTATCCAGTTCCGGCCCGGTACCGGCTCATGCGGGTGCGTGGCGGTACAGATGGAAGCGCTCGTGGCGGTCGCTGGGGCGGTGACCCTGCCACAGCAACTGCCATTCTGGGCCCGGCCTGTCGAATTTGGGCCGGCGCTCGTCCTGCAGCAGGTAGAGGTCGCATTCCTGCCGCTGCATGGCGGCGTAAGGGCGGCTGCGGATGTCGAGGTAGTAGTGCAGCAGGGCGCGCTGGTGGCTGCCGACGCCGCGGGTGGCGACGCAGGAGTATTCGGCCGGCAGATGTTTCGCCATGTCGGCGAACATCAGGTGATAGCCCTTGGCGGCGTCCAGCCAGGGCAGCCAGAGGGTCATCAGCAGACCCCAGGCCATGGTGATGCCGACTGCCCAGTCGGTCACCGCGGCGCGATTGGAGCGCTTGGCCTTGAGCACGACAAACAGCCAGGTCAGCGTCAGCGCCAGGGCGGCGAGAAAGGCCAGCCAGCCGAATTGCGGCACGTAGGCTTGCGACAGCTCGTGCATGCGTTCGGCCAGCTTGGGCGGGAAGCCGGTCATCATGGCGAACCAGCCCAGCCAGACCAGAAACGCCAGGGTTCCGAACAGCATGATGCCGAACCAGTCGAGCGCGCTGGCCGCACCCCGCCGCAGTTCCTCCACCGCAGCCGCACCCATTACCGCCAGCGGCAGCAGCAGCGGCATGGCGAGGATGTCGCGGCTCTTTGCGCCGAGGCCCAGCATGAGCAGCATGACCAGCAGCAGCATCACGCAGAGCTGGAACTGCGGCCGCTGCCAGAGGTGGCGGCGGAAGTGCCACAGCGACCATGCCGCCAGCGGCAGGGCCGGCCAGGCGAACCAGGTCAGGGTCTTGACGAAATACATGAGGTTGTCGTTGTCCAGCGCATGATTGCCCGTGTGCAGCCATGCGTGCAGGAGCTCGGGCGCCTGCTGCCACAGCGGAATCAGCCAGGCGGCAAACCAGGCCAGTGCGATGACAAGACCGGTGCCCAGGCTGGCGAGATAGGATGTGCGCCGCCAGTTTGGGAACAGCAAGAGCAGCAGCGCGGTGAGCAGGAGTATCGTGACCGGCAGCAGTCCGGTGCCCAGAAAGGCGATGCCGAACCCGCTGCCGATGAGCGGGGCGGCGCGCCACGGTCTGCGGCGCGCCAGCGCCAAGCCGTGGAAGGTCATGGCATAGCCGGCCAGGCCGGCGACCTCCGGCGTGAGCAGGTGCGCCGAATAGACGAGGCCGATGGAGCCGAGGAAGATGAAGGCGGTCTGCCGGCCTTCGCCCACGCCCCACATTTCGCGCCCGGTCATGCCGACCATGAGCAGGGTGAGCGCCATCCACAGGCCGGTGACCAGGCGTGCCGCGTCGTGCATCTCCAGCCACGGGGAAAACAGCGCCGCGCTGCCGGCGGCAGTGAGGTAGTAGAGCGGAGGGTGGGTGAGGTTGGGTTCGCCGGCGATGACCGGCACCGTCCAGCCGCCGCCGTCGAGGATGTGCTTGACCGCACTGATGCTTTGCGCCTCGTCCGGTTTCCAGGGGTGATGCCCTACCAGGCCCAGGCAGATCCACAGGGTGCAGAGCAGCAGCAGCAGGTTGGTCTTGGCGCGTTCACCCACACGCGGGCGCGGGGTGGCAAGGCTGGCCTGCCAATCGTGTTCGACTTCGAATGCCACGCGTAGGGTTCCTGTCCTGTTCTCGGGCGTCGCGGCAGCGTTGCCGCAACCATTCTAACCGTCCGGCCAGAAAACAAAAAGGCAGCCGAAGCTGCCTGGATGCCGTGCAATCACCGCGGAGGCGATTACATGCCGTATTTCTGGCGGAACTTCTCCACGCGGCCGGCAGTGTCGATGATCTTCTGCTTGCCGGTGTAGAATGGATGACACTGCGAGCACACTTCGACATGCAGGTCCTTGCCTGCCGTGGAACGGGTCTTGAAGATGTTGCCGCAACTGCAGGTTACGGTGATTTCATGGTATTCCGGATGGATGTCGGCTTTCATTCTGTATGTCCTCGGGCGTCTGGCTGTCGCAGAAAACTCGCGATTATCCAAGAATCGGACAGCGAAATCAACCTTATGTACGTGATGGTATCGCGCGAGCGTCGGTGCGGGAGCGGCTTGCGACCTCGAAGCCCCGTTCATCCGCGGCGCATGGCGTCGAAGAATTCCGCGTTGTTCTTGGTGGACTTGATCTTGTCGAGCAGGAATTCCATCGCTTCGAGGTCGTCCATCGGATACAGCAGCTTGCGCAGCACCCAAATCTTCTGCAACACGGACTGGTCGATGAGGAGCTCCTCGCGGCGGGTGCCGGAGCGGTTGACGTTGATGGCGGGGTAGATGCGCTTCTCGGCCATGCGACGGTCGAGGTGGATTTCCATATTGCCGGTGCCCTTGAACTCCTCGTAGATCACGTCGTCCATGCGGCTGCCGGTATCGACCAGGGCGGTGGCGATGATGGTGAGCGAGCCGCCTTCCTCGATGTTGCGCGCAGCGCCGAAGAAGCGCTTGGGGCGCTGCAGCGCGTTGGCATCCACGCCGCCGGTGAGCACCTTGCCGGAGGCCGGGACGACGGTGTTGTAGGCGCGCGCCAGCCGCGTAATGGAATCGAGCAGGATGACCACGTCCTTCTTGTGCTCGACCAGGCGCTTGGCCTTTTCCAGCACCATTTCGGCCACCTGCACGTGGCGCGTGGCTGGTTCGTCGAAGGTGGAGGCCACCACTTCGCCTTTCACCGAGCGGGTCATTTCCGTCACTTCTTCCGGGCGTTCGTCGATCAGCAGCACGATCAGCGCCACTTCCGGGTGGTTGGCAGTGATGGCGTGCGCGATGTGCTGCATCATCACCGTCTTGCCGGATTTGGGGGAGGCCACCAGCAGGCCGCGCTGGCCCTTGCCGATGGGCGCGATCATGTCGATGACGCGGCCGGTGATGTTCTCCTCGCTCCTGATGTCGCGCTCCAGCTTGAGCGGCTGGTCGGGATGCAAGGGGGTGAGGTTCTCGAACAGGATCTTGTGCTTGGTGTTTTCCGGGGCCTCGCCGTTGACGGTATCCACCTTGACCAGGGCGAAGTAGCGTTCGCCGTCCTTGGGGGTGCGCACCTCGCCGGTGATGGTGTCGCCGGTGTGCAGGTTGAAGCGGCGGATCTGCGACGGCGAGACGTAGATGTCGTCCGGCCCCGCCAGATAGGAGCTGTCCGGCGAGCGCAGGAAGCCGAAGCCGTCCTGCAGCACCTCCAGGGTGCCGTCGCCGAAAATGCTCTCGCCTTTTTTCGCCTTGTTCTTGAGCAGGGCGAAGATGAGATCCTGCTTGCGCATGCGGCTGGCGCCTTCGACTTCGTTGGCGATGGCCATTTCAACCAGTTCGGTGACGGGCAGGTGCTTGAGGTCGGATAAATGCATGAGTGTGGAACTCGCTGGTAGATCTGGTGCGCTGCGGGAGTGGGGTGTTGCGGGCTGGGCGCCCGTTCCGGCGCCGTCAAGGGGCGCGAAACGGCATCACGGCCCCCAGCGTATCGGCTTTAGATGTTGCTGTCAATAAAGGCGGTGAGCTGCGATTTGGACAAGGCGCCCACCTTGGCGGCTTCCACATTGCCGTTCTTGAACAGCATCAGGGTGGGAATGCCGCGGATGCCATAGCGGGGCGGGGTGAGCGGGTTCTCGTCGATGTTCAGCTTGGCGACCTTGAGGCGGCCGGCATATTCCCGCGCCACTTCGTCGAGGATGGGGGCGATCATCTTGCAGGGGCCGCACCATTCCGCCCAATAGTCCACCAGAACCGGCAACTGGGATTGCAGGACTTCCTGCTCGAAAACATCATCGCTGATGTGGAGAATGTGTTCACTCATGTCGAACCTCGTTGAGATGGAGTTGGGGTGCCGGGCGCTGTTGTCCGCAACTTGCCAGGGCGGCGGCGGTCGCAAAGTCTGGTTTTGTTCGTATGCCGGAAGGGTTGCCCTTGTGCGACCTGGGTTGAAGGCATTGCGGCCACCCGGTGAAACTGCGTTATCGTAACCAAAAAAAACGAGGTCGTGAAGCCTGCGCGTGAAAACTGCCGGTGATACACTGAAGCGGGTAATCCTGCCTTTATCCCAAGGTGCCGGACGATGAAGAAATGGCTTTCCGTGGCGATCTTCGCGCTGGCGATGCCGGGTTGGGCGGCAGACGGCTTCCGGGTCGCGGACATGGCCGGCAGGACGCATGCGCTGGCGGATTACCGGGGCAGTTGGGTCGTAGTCAACTTCTGGGCGACCTGGTGCCCGCCCTGCCTGGAGGAAATCCCCGATCTCATCGCCCTGCACGAGGGCCGCCGCGACGTCCGTGTCATCGGCATCGCCATGGAATACAAGAGCGCGCAGGAGATCGCGCGGTTCGCCGACGACAACTTGATGTCGTATCCGCTGGTGCTCGGCGACGAGCAGGTGGTGCGGCAGTTCGGCAGGGTGGACGTGCTGCCCAGCACCTACATCTACGATCCCGGCGGCCGACTGGTGAAAGCACACCGCGGGCTGATCACCCGGCAGTACATCGAGAAACTCATCGCCCGCCAGTAGGAGACCACCCGATGCAAGCCGGAATTCCAGTGTCTTTTGGAATCAGGTGCCAGGTCAGGTCGGCAGGTCGATGCTGTTGCCGGCGGTATCCCTGACGCTGAGCTGGTTTTCCTCGGCGAAGTGCATGAGCTGGGCGTAGCCTTCCGGGTTGATTTCCTTCAGCTTCGTGTTCACCACCAGGCAGCGCATGCCGTTGACCAGGCGCGGTTTGAGGTAGGGCGAGTAGCGCAGCTTGCGGTCGGGCCCGAAGCTGGCGTAGGCGCTGCACATGCGGTCCACCCAGTCGCTGGGGCGGAAGGGTTTGCCGGCGCGGGTGACGCTTTCGATGATGATTTCAGGGGTGTCGGTGTTCATGAGGTGCGCAGAAAAAGCGCGAATTATAACAGCCCGCGCCGCCGCCGGGCATGGCAGATGGCAGAGCGGGCGGGTGTCGGCCCCGTGCGCTGTCTTAGTTGATGTATTCGAATACCTTGACCACTTTCTGCACGCCCGCAACATTGCGAGCCACATCGACGGCGGCATCGGCTTCCTGGCGGGTGACCAGGCCCATCAGGAACACCACCGAATTCTCGGTGACCACCTTGACGTGCTGGGCGGCGAAGCGCGGATCCTTGAGCATCTGCGCCTTGACCTTGGAGGTGATCAGGGCATCGTTGCTGCGCGAGGCGAGTGAGCTGGCGCCGGCGATGACGAGTTCGTTGGTGACGCCGCGTACGTGCTGGATATCCTTGGCAATGGCTTCGGCGCGGTTGCGGGTTTCCTCATCGACGGCCTCGCCCGTGAGCAGCACGTGCCGGTTGAAGCTGGTCACGCTGACGTTGATCCTGCCGCGCAGCGTTTCGTAGATCTGGCCGCGCGTTTTCCACTCGATGGCTTCATCCTCGACAAAGGCACCGGAGGTGCGGCGGTCGGCCGCCATCACGCCGCCCGTGGCGGCACCCCCGACCACGGCCGGCGCACAGGCGCCGAGGGTGGAGGCCAGCATGGCGGCCAGCAGCAAACGCTTGAGCAGGTGCATCATTCAACTCCTAACAGTAGACAATCGATGGAATCGCACAGGCAGTGCAGAGTCAGCAGGAACAGTTCCTGGACACGGGCCGCATGGGGGTACGGAATGCCCAGATGGATATCCTGCTGGCGCAAAAGTTCCATCATCCTGCCGCCGTCGCCGCCGCTCAGGGCCACCACCGCCATGTCCCGCTCGTGCGCGGCGGTGATGGCGTTGAGCACATTGGGCGAGTTGCCGCTGCCGCTCATCGCCAGCAGCACGTCACCCGGCTGGCCCAGCGCCAGCAGTTGCCTCGCATAGACCCGGGAGAACTCGGTGTCGTTGGCGATGGCGGTGAGAGTGGGGTTGTCCGCAGACAGCGCGATTGCCGCCAGGCCCGGCCGCTCCAGGTCGAAGCGGTTGAGCATGCGTGCGGCGAAATGCTGGGCCAGCGCCGCCGAGCCGCCGTTGCCGCACACCAGCACTTTTCTGTCGTGCAGCAGGGCATGGACGATCAGGCTCGCCGCCGCGGCGATGGCGGGGGCGAGCAGCTCGGCCGCCTCCAGCTTGAGCCGGGCGCTTTCCTGGAAGTGGCCGGTGATGCGCGGGATCAGATCCATGAGCTGTCGAAGGCGTTTTTCAGCCATTGTAAATCGCCGTCGGCGAGCGAGCCGAACAATACCGCATCGAAGCGGCAGGGGGAGCTGCCGTGCCGCTGCAGGTAATGCTCCGCCGCACGCAGCAGCCGCTGCTGCTTGGCCGGCGTGATGCTGGCACCGGCACCGCCATAGCGGGTGTTGCGGCGCAGGCGCACCTCGACGAACACGGTCTGTTCGCCGTCCTGCATCACCAGGTCGATCTCGCCGTGGCGACAGCGGTAGTTGCGCTGCAGCAGGCGCAGCCCCTGCCGCAGCAGGTGGGCGGCGGCGATGTCTTCGGCCGCCTGGCCGGCGCCGCTCATGTGCCGTGCCCGCGCCGCCATTGCGGTATCATGCAGGCGAGGCGGCGCCGGGTTCTGCCGCAACGGGAAACGGGAGCGAAATTGACGCATGGCGGTACATTATATGTGGTGGCGACGCCGATCGGGAACTTGCAGGATATCACCCTGCGCGCGCTGGAGGTGCTGAAGTCGGTGGATCGGGTGGCAGCCGAGGACACCCGCCACAGCGCCCGGCTGCTCGCCCATTACGGCATCGGGGCGAAACTCGTGGCGCTGCACGAACACAACGAGCGGTCCGCCGGCGAGAAACTGCTGGCCGAATTGCAGGCAGGCCGCTCGGTGGCGCTGGTATCGGATGCCGGCACGCCGGGCATCAGCGATCCCGGTGCTGTGCTGGTTGCCATGGCCCGCGCGGCGGGAATCCGCATCGTGCCGTTGCCAGGCCCCTGCGCGGCGGTGGCCGCGCTGTCGGCGGCCGGCTTGGCGCAGCCGCATTTCCTGTTCCATGGTTTTTTGCCGGCATCCGCCGCGCAGCGTCGCCAGGCGCTGCAGGCGTTGCGCGGCGAACCGGCCATCCTGGTGTTCTATGAAGCGCCGCACCGCGTGCTGGACAGCGTTGCCGATATGGCACGGGTGCTGGGTGGCGAGCGCACGCTCGTGATCGCGCGCGAACTCACCAAGACTTTCGAGACCTTCCATCGCTGCGCGCTGGGCGAGGCGGCCGGCTGGCTGCAGGCGGATGACAACCGCCGGCGCGGCGAATTCGTCTTGCTGGTGGAGGGGGCGCCGGCAGCGGACAAGCGGACAGCGGACGACGAAGTGCTCCGCGTGCTGCAACTGCTGCTGGACGAACTGCCGCTGAAACAGGCGGTAAAATTGGCGGCGCACATCACCGGCGCGAAGAAGAACGCGCTCTATCAACTGGCCCTGGAAATCAAACCGGAATGACGCAAACACTGACCCTCACCCGTCCCGACGACTGGCATCTGCACCTGCGCGACGGCGACATGCTGCGCGCGGTGCTGCCCGACAGCGCGCGGCGTTTCGGCCGCGCCATGATCATGCCCAACCTCGACCCGCCGGTGCGCACGGTGGACGACGCGCTCGCCTACCGCGGGCGCATCCTGGCGGCACTGCCGCCGGGCCTGTCCTTCGAGCCGCTGATGACGCTCTACCTCACCGACCACACCGCGCCCGGCGAAATCCTGCGTGCCCGCGCCAGTGGCCTGGTGCATGGTGTGGGGGAAGCCTTCTTCGTCGGCGCGACGACGAATTCCGCCTGGGGCGTCACCGATTTCCGCCGTTGCGACGAGGTGTTCGCCGCCATGCAGGAAGTGGGGCTGCCGCTGCTCCTGCACGGCGAGGTGACGGATTCCGCGATCGACGTGTTCGACCGCGAGCGGGTGTTCATCGAGCGGCATCTCGTCAGCATCGTCGAGCGTTTCCCGCGCCTCAAGGTGGTGCTGGAACACATCACTACGCGCGAGGCGGTCGCCTTCGTCGAGCAGGCCGGCCCCAACGTGGCGGCGACCATCACCGCGCACCACTTGCTGATGAACCGCAATGCCCTGTTCGCCGGCGGCATCCGTCCGCACGCCTACTGCCTGCCGGTATTGAAGCGAGAGGAACACCGCCGTGCACTCGTCGCCGCCGCCTCCTCCGGCAATCCCAAGTTCTTCCTGGGCACCGACAGTGCCCCGCATGCGCGCTCGGCCAAGGAATCGGCCTGCGGCTGCGCCGGCATGTACACGGCGCATGCCGCCATCGAACTGTATGCCGAGGTGTTCGAGGCGGCCGGCGCGCTGGATCGGCTGGAAGCCTTCGCCAGCTTCCATGGGCCGGATTTCTACGGCCTGCCGCGCAATAGCGGGCACATCACCCTGGCGCGCGAAGCATGGACGGTTGCGGAAACCCTGCCGTTCGGCAACGAGGCGCTGGTGCCGCTGCGCGCGGGCGGGATGGTCGCGTGGAGATTGATGCCGTGACGAACCCGGCAGCCCGCGCCGCGATGTGACCTCTGCGGCCGGGCGGACAGGGTCCAGAGCTGGTAAAATGGGCCAGGAAGCTGGCCAGACAGTCGCCGCCCGCACCCGTGGGGGGAGGAAAGTCCGGGCTCCGCAGAGCAGGATGACGGCTAACGGCCGTACGCCGTGAGGCGAGGAACAGGGCCACAGAGACGAGCAAGCCGCGCTTCGGCGCGGCGGACGTGAAACGCGGCAACCTCCATCCGGAGCAAGACCAAATAGGCCGGCGACAGCGTGGCTCGCGCTGCCGGCGGGTAGGTCGCTTGAGCCTGCGGGCAACCGCAGGCCTAGAGGAATGACTGTCGGGCGGCTGCATGCCGCTTACAGAACCCGGCTTATCGGCCAGCTTCCCCGACTTTTCTGTTGCATCCCGATTCTCCGGCTTGCCCGAACGCATCCCCGCGCCGTATTTTGTTTGCGATGCCTTGGAACCTTGCGGCAGATTGTATCCGCCGCGTTGCATCGTGGCGCGGGTGACGCGCTCCGACTTGGCTGCGCGCGAGCGCGAGCCGGGAACCGGACGTGTCCCCGATGCTGCCTTGGGCGACCAAAGGGGATTGCCATGTCGGCGAGAACGGCGGCCGTGTAGGCAATGGGATGCACGCAATTCCTCATAAAAAACTTTCACATAATTTCATATCTTCTTAATTATTAAGGATAAAATTTTTTCACCAAAACTGCCTAAGTGTTTGAGCGCAAAAGGAAAAACCGAGAAAAAGGGCTTGCGATGCCCGTTTTTTTTATCTATAGTGGAAATAGGTGGAAAAAAGTGGGATTTTGTGGGGAGATTGGGCGGGTTGCCAAAGGCGGGGGCGGCTCCCTTTGCTTTTTTCCGTTCCTCTTAAAGGGGTGTCATGTTTCGCGGTGCAGCATCATTGAATCTGGATGCCAAGGGCAGACTGGCCGTGCCGAGCCGGCACCGTGACGCCCTGCAGGCGCAATGTGCCGGGTATCTCATTCTCACCGCGCACCCGCACCGTTGTCTGCTGCTCTACCCCCAGCCCGCCTGGGAACCCATCCAGGCCAGAATCATGGCTCTTTCCAGCTTCGACCGGCAGTCCAGCGCCCTGCAGCGCCTGCTGGTCGGCTTCGCTGAGGATCTGGAACTCGACGGCGCGGGCCGACTGCTCGTCTCCCCTGTGCTGCGCGAATTCGCGGGCCTGGAAAAGCAGGTGATGCTGGTGGGTCAGGGCAGCCATTTCGAACTGTGGAGTGCCGAGGCCTGGAAGGTGCAGCTCGAGCGCGCCATGTCCGCCGAGGAGCTGGCGCTGCCGACCGAGCTGGAAGGGTTCTCGTTGTGAGCGCCCGCTCACGCCATGTCGCCGTCCTCCTGAACGAAGCCGTCGCTGCACTGAACATCCGTCCCGGGGGCATGTATGTCGATTGCACCTTCGGGCGTGGCGGCCACAGCCGCGCCATCCTGCAGCGGCTGGGGGCGCAGGGCCGGCTGATCGCGCTGGACCGCGATCTGGCGGCCATCGAGGCGGGACGGGAGATTGGCGATGCGCGCTTTACCCTGGTGCACAGCCGTTTCAGCGCGCTGCGCGAGGCGCTGGCAGAGGCCGGCGCGGACAGGGTGGACGGCGTGCTGCTGGATCTCGGCGTGTCGTCGCCGCAGATCGACGAGCCGGCGCGCGGCTTCAGCTTTCGATTCGACGGTCCGCTGGACATGCGCATGGACCAGAGCCGCGGCCAGACCGCGGCAGAATTTCTGGCGCAGGCGTCCGAGCAACAACTGAGGGAGGTCATCCGCGATTATGGTGAAGAACGGTTTGCTAAACAGGTTGCAAGGGCGATTGTTGCGGCACGCGCAAGGGGGGATGTCATCGCCACGACCGGACGGCTTGCCCAGATCGTGGCAGGTGCGGTGCCCAAAACCGAGCCTGGGCAGGATCCGGCGACGCGCACCTTTCAGGCTCTACGGATTTACCTCAATCAGGAGCTTGAGGAGTTGTCGCTGACCCTGCCGCAATGTGCCGACGTGCTGGCGCCCGGTGGGCGGCTCGCAGTGATCAGTTTCCATTCACTGGAAGACCGCATGGTCAAACGCTTCATCCGTGCCCAGCAGGACCGTGACACGCTGCCGTCGCGCCTCCCGGTGCGCGCCAGCGACTTGCCGCCGCCGCGCATGGTGGCGGTGGGGCGGGCGGTGCGGGCCGGGGCCGCGGAAATCGCCGTCAACCCGCGCGCGCGCAGTGCCGTGCTGCGCGTGGCCGAGCGCACGGAGGCGCCGTGATCAGGCTGAACTTCATCCTGGCGGCGGTGGCGCTGGCAGGCGCCCTGGGGCTGGTCACGTCCCAGCACCAGGCGCGCAAGTTCTACATCGAGCTGCAACAGCAGCAGGATCGTGCCAAGCAGTATCAGGTGGAATGGGGGCGGCTGCAACTGGAGCAGGGCACCTGGGCCATGCATTCCCGCATCGAGCGCATCGCCACCCGGCACCTGCAGATGCGGGTGCCGGAAGCGGATCGCATCCAGAGGGTGGCCCCATGAGGGAAGGTCACGCCGGGCGCATGATACGCCTGCCGACCTGGCGCCGGCGGGTGCTGCTGCTGGGCGTGCTGGCGGGGTTCGCCGTGCTGCTCGGCCGGGCGCTCTACCTGCAGGGGATGCACAAAGATTTCCTCCAGCAGAAGGGGGAGGCGCGCTACAGCCGCACCCTCACCCTGCCCGCGCATCGCGGTATGATCACCGACCGCCACGGCGAGCCGCTGGCCATCAGCACGCCGGTGGAATCCATCTGGGCCAGTCCGCCCGACGTGATCATCAGCGATGAGCAGTTGACCAGGCTGGCGGAACTGCTCGGGCTCAAACCCGCCGTTGTGCGACAAAGGCTGGCCGACAGCCAGCGCGAATTCGTCTATCTCAAGCGACGCCTGCCGCCGGACGAGGCGGTGCAGGTGATGCGGCTCGGCATCCGCGGCATCTATAGTCAGCGCGAGTACCGGCGCTACTATCCCGCGGCGGAGGTGGTCGCGCACGTGGTCGGTTTCACCGACATCGACAACCGCGGCCGGGAAGGGCTGGAGCTGGTGTATCAGGACTGGCTCGCCGGCAAGCCGGGCAGCCGGCGCGTGCTCAAGGACGGGCTGGGACGCATCGTCGAAGATCTGGAAGCGGTCAGGTTGCCGCAGGACGGCCGCGACCTGGTGCTCTCCATCGACCGCAACATCCAGTATCTCGCGCATCGCGAGCTGGCGGCGGCGGTGGCGGAGCACAAGGCCAAAGCCGGCGCCATCGTGGTGCTGAACGCGCGTACCGGCGAAGTGCTGGCACTGGCCAACCAGCCCAGCTACAACCCCAACAACCCGGCCAGACTGGGCGGGCGGATGCGCAACCGTGCCATCGTCGACATCTTCGAGCCGGGCTCGACGCTCAAGCCGTTCACCGCGGCGGCCGTACTGGAGGCCGGCCTGTTCGCGCCGGAGACGCTCATCGATACCTCGCCCGGCTTTTTGCATATCGGGCGCAAGACCATCCGCGACGTTCAACGGCACGAAATGTTAAGCGTGGCCGAGGTGATCCAGAAATCCTCCAATGTCGGCTCGGTCAAGATGGCCATGAGTCTTGCGCCGCAGTCCCTGTGGAATCTGTTCAACCAGGTCGGCTTCGGCAGTCCGGCAAATGTCGGCTTCCCCGGCGAAGCGGCCGGCCGGCTGCGCCCGTACCGGACCTGGAAACCGATCGAGCAGGCTACCATGTCCTACGGCCACGGCGTCAGCCTCAGCCTGTTGCAGTTGGCGCGCGCCTACACCATATTCGCCGGCGACGGCGTGCTCATGCCGGTGTCGCTGCGCAAACTGAAATCGCCGCCGGTGGGGCAGCCGGTCCTCTCCGCACGGACCGCCCGCGCGGTGCGTGACATGCTGGAAATGGCCACGCAGGTCGGCGGCACCGCACCCAAGGCGCAGGTGGCGGGTTACCGCATGGCCGGCAAGACCGGCACGGCGCACAAGCTCGGCCCCGGCGGCTACCTGCCCGACCGCTACGTGTCGTCCTTCGTCGGGCTGGGGCCGGTGTCCGACCCCCGACTCGTCATCGCGGTGATGATAGACGAGCCGGGTGCCGGACAATATTACGGCGGTACCGTGGCGGCGCCGGTGTTCAGCGCCGTGATGGCGGGCGCGCTGCGCCTGCTTTCGGTGCCGCAGGATGCCCCGCTCACCAATATCGTGCTGCCGCCGGCGGATCAGCCGGAAATCCGGGAGATGGTGTGATGAACCCGCTCGCCCGTCTGGCCGCAATGGGAGCGCAGCCCGCGGCCATCGCCGCGGACAGCCGCCGGGTGGAGCCGGGCAGTCTGTTCCTCGCCTATCCCGGCGAGCGTGCCGACGGCCGCCGGCACATCGGGGAAGCCATCGCCCGGGGCGCCGTGGCGGTGTTGTGGGAGGGTGCTGGCTTCACCTGGGACGACGCGTGGCGGGTGCCCCATCTGGCCGTGGCGGGGCTGCGCGAGCAGGCGGGCTGCATCGCGGCCGAGTTCTACGGCCATCCTGCCGAGGGCCTGTGGAGCATCGGCATCACCGGCACCAACGGCAAGACCTCTTGCAGCCACTGGCTGGCCGCGGCACTTGCCCGGCTGGGCCGCCGGACGGCACTGGTCGGCACGCTGGGCAACGGCTTTCCCGGCGCCCTCGCACCTTCGCACAACACCACTCCGGACGCGGTGCTGCTGCACGGCCTGCTGGCCGATTACCGCCGGCAGGGCGCGGTTTGTCTTGCCATGGAGGTGTCTTCGCACGGTTTGAGCCAGGGGCGCGTCAACGGCATGCGCTTCGACGTGGCGGTGTTCACCAACCTGTCGCGCGACCATCTCGACTACCACGGCGACATGGAGGCCTATGGCCGGGCCAAGCGTCTGCTGTTCGACTGGCCCGGCCTCCGGCATGCGGTGATCAACGCGGACGACGCCTTCGGAGCGCGGCTGCTCGGGGCGTTGTCGCGCGACGGGCTGGAACTGCACGGCTACGGCCTGCAGGCGGGCGGGATACGCGGCCGCAACCTGCGGCTGGACGACGCCGGGCTGGCCATGGACGTCAGTCTGCCGGGCGGCGACATCAGGGTGGAGGCGCCGCATCTGCTGGGCCGCTTCAATGCCTACAACCTGCTGGCGGTGCTGGCGGCACTGCTGGCCTCCGGCATCGCACCGGAAGACGCGGCGCATGTCCTGCGCACGGTGGAGCCGGTGGCCGGACGCATGCAGCGCTTGGGTGGCGGCGCCGCGCCGCTGGTGGTGATCGACTACGCGCACACGCCGGATGCGCTGGAAAAGGTGCTGCTGGCGCTGCGCGAGCAGACGCGCGGCCGGCTCGTCTGCGTGTTCGGCTGCGGCGGCAACCGTGACAAGGGCAAGCGCCCGCTCATGGGCGAGGTCGCTTCCGCCCTGGCCGACGAGGTCATCGTCACCTCGGACAATCCGCGCCACGAGGAGCCACTCGCCATCATTGATGACATCCTCGCCGGCATGCGCGGCAACTACCGGGTCGAGGCGGACCGTGCCGCGGCTATCCGCGAGGCGATCATTGGCGTCGGCCCTGGCGATGTGGTGCTAATCGCCGGCAAGGGGCACGAGGATTATCAGGAAATCGGCAACCGCCGGCTGCCGTTCAGCGATCCCGAAGTGGCGCGGCGGGCGCTGGAGGGCCGAGCGTGAGGATGCTGCTCGATGAGGCCGCGCGCGCCGTCGGCGGCACCCTGGTCGGCCGTGACGGTGAATTCACCGGCGTCTGCACCGATAGCCGCGCCATCCGCCCCGGCGAACTGTTCGTCGCCCTGCGCGGCGAGCGCTTCGACGGCCACGCGTTCGCCACTGCCTGCCTGCGCGGCGGCGCGGCGGCGGCCATGGTGGAGGAGCGCCGGATGACCGGGGACGGGGGGCCGGGCCCCTGGATCGTGGTGGGGGACACGCGGCGCGCCCTGGGCGCCCTGGCCGCCCACTGGCGCGGCAGATTCGCGATTCCCGTGGTCGCGGTGACGGGCAGCAACGGCAAGACCACGGTCAAGGAAATGCTGGCCGCCATCCTGCGCGCCGCGGTCGGCAACGAGGGTGCGGTACTGGCCACTCAGGGCAACCTCAACAACGACATCGGTCTGCCGCAGACCCTGTTCCGTCTCGATGCCGGGCATCGCTACGCTGTGCTGGAAATGGGCATGAACCATGCCGGCGAGATCGCCTATCTGACCCGCCTGGCCAGGCCGGACGTGGCGCTCATCAACAACGCCATGCCGGCACACCTGGAGGGACTGGGCAGCGTGGCAGGGGTAGCGCGCGCCAAGGGCGAAATCTTCGAAGGACTGGTCGATGGCGGCACCGCCGTCATCAATGCCGACGATGCGCATGCCAGGCTGTGGCGGCAGTTGGCCGCGCCGCACCGCATCGTGACCTTCGGCCTGGAGCAGCCGGCCGACGTGAGTGCCAGCTACCGGCTGCAGGCCGATTGCAGCGAGATTCTGCTGCGCACACCGCAGGGTGCGGCCGGGCTGCGTCTGCCGGCTCCCGGCTTGCACAACGTGCGCAACGCGCTGGCAGCGGCGGCGGCGGCGCAGGCCATGGGCGTGCCGCTTGCCATGGTGGTCGCCGGGCTGCAGGGCTACAGCGGCGCCGGTGGGCGCCTGCAGCGCAAGGCCGGCCACGCCGGCTGCACCCTGCTCGACGACACCTACAACGCCAACCCGGCCTCGGTGTGCGCTGCCATCGACGTGCTGGCCGCCAGCCCAGGCCGCCGCTATCTGGTGCTGGGCGACATGGGCGAGCTGGGCGCGCAGGCTGTCCCGCTGCACCGCGAAACCGGAACCCATGCGCGGGCGGCCGGACTGGACGGCCTGTTCACCTTGGGCGAGCTGGCGCGCGAGTACGGCGGCCGTCATTTCGACACGCCGGAGGCACTGGCTGCCGCCCTGCGGCCGCACCTCTCCGCCGATGCCACGGTGCTGGTGAAGGGCTCGCGCTTCATGCGCATGGAGCGCGTGGTGGCGCTGCTCGGCGGGGAAAACGGCAAGGGAGGGGATCATGCTGCTTGAATTGGCGCAATGGCTGGCGCAGGACATCCGTGCATTCAACGTGTTCAACTACATCACCCTGCGTGCCGTACTGGCCGCGCTGACCGCGCTGATGATCTCCTTCCTGGTGGGACCGGTGATGATCCGCAAGCTGGCCCAGTACAAGGTCGGCCAGGCGGTGCGCGGCGATGGCCCGCAGACCCATCTGATCAAGGCGGGTACGCCGACCATGGGTGGTGCCATGATCCTGGTGGCCATTGCCGTCTCCACCCTGCTGTGGGCCGATATCGGCAACGAATACGTATGGGTGGTGCTGTTCACCACACTGGGCTTTGGCCTGATCGGCTGGGTGGACGACTGGCGCAAGGTGGTGCATCGCAATCCCAAGGGGCTGTCGGCCGGGGAAAAATACTTCTGGCAATCGCTCATCGGCTTTTCCGTGGCGGCCTATCTGTACAGCACTGCGACGCTGCCGCAGGAGACCACGCTGATTTTCCCGTTCTTCAAGCAGATCGCGCTGCCGCTGGGCGCGGTGGGTTTCATCGTGCTCACCTACCTGGTCATCGTCGGCAGCAGCAATGCCGTCAACCTCACCGACGGCCTGGACGGCCTTGCCATCATGCCCACCGTGCTGGTGGGCAGCGCGTTCGCCATCTTCGCCTATGTCGCCGGGCACCTGTACTTCTCCAAATACCTCGGCGTGCCCTACATCCCCGGCGCGGGCGAACTCGCGATATTCTGCGCCGCCATGGCCGGGGCCGGGCTGGGCTTTCTCTGGTTCAACGCCTATCCGGCGGAAGTGTTCATGGGCGACGTCGGCGCGCTGGCGCTGGGCGCGGCGCTGGGCGTGGTGGCAGTGATCGTGCGCCAGGAGGTGGTGCTGTTCATCATGGGCGGGGTGTTCGTCATGGAAACCCTGTCGGTGGCGGCGCAGGTGGGCTACTACCGCTACACCCGGCTGAAATACGGCCAGGGCCGGCGCATTTTCCTGATGGCGCCGCTGCACCACCACTTCGAGCAGAAAGGCTGGAAGGAAACGCAGGTGGTCGTGCGCTTCTGGATCATCACCATGATGCTGGTGCTAGTGGGGCTGTCGAGCCTGAAGCTACGGAAGGTTTGTACCGGTAATGCTGCAACTCGCTGACAAACGGATACTGGTACTGGGGCTGGGCGCCACCGGCCTGTCGGTGTTGCGCTGGCTGCGCGGCCGGGTGGCCAGCCTGGCCGTGGCCGATACGCGCCCCGCGCCGCCCGGACTGGATACCTTGCGTCGCGAGATGCCGGAAGTTGCCGTGCATTTCTGCGCCTTCAGCCGCAATTTGTTCCTGGACGCCGACCTCATCGTCGCCAGCCCGGGCGTGCCGCTGGCCGAGCCGGAAATCCAGGCGGCGCGCGCGCGCGGCACGCCGGTCGTGGGTGATGTCGAACTGTTCGCACAGGCGCTGGCGTGCGGTGAAGGGAAGGGGGCGCGCCCGAAGGCTCCAACGGCAAGAGCACGGTCACCAGCCTGGCTGGCCACCTGTGCGCGGCCTGCGGGCTGGATACGGTGGTGGCGGGCAACATCGGCCCGCCGGTGCTGGACGCGCTGGGCGAACGCGAGTATCGCGGCCGCATGCCGCAAGTCTGGGTGCTGGAACTGTCCAGCTTCCAGTTGGAGGCCACCAGCAGCCTGCGGGCGGATGCCGCCACCGTGCTCAACATCTCCCCCGATCACATGGACCGCTACGCTTCCCTGGGCGATTATGCCGCCGCCAAGGCACGTGTGTTCCGCGGCTGCCGCGTACAGGTACTCAACCGTGACGACGCGCTGGTGATGGCCATGCGGCAGGCGGGGGCGGAGACGCTGACCTTCGGCCTCGATGCCGGCAGCACCCCGGTCGACTGGGGGCTGCTGGAAGGCGAGGGGCGCCGCTGGCTGGCGCGCGGGCACGAGCGGCTGCTCCCCTTGGACGATCTGCCCCTCGCCGGCCTGCACAACGCCGCCAATGCGCTCGCCGCGCTGGCGCTGTGCCATGCCATCGGCCTTGGCGACGAACCCATGCTGGCGGCGCTGAAGACCTTCCGGGGACTGGCGCACCGGGTGGAATTTGTCGCCGAAATCGGCGGCCGCCGCTTCTACGACGATTCCAAGGGCACCAACGTCGGCGCCACGGCGGCGGCGCTCAGGGGCTTCACGGCGCCGGTGGTGCTGATCGCCGGCGGCGACGGCAAGGGCCAGGATTTCACCCCGTTGCGCGCAGCGGTCGGCAACGCGCGCGCGGTGGTGCAGATCGGCCGCGACGGCCCGCGGATCGCCGCAGCCATCGCCGACGCCTGTCCGGTAGTGCGGGCCGGGAGCATGGAAGAAGCCGTCAGGCTGGCCCATGCGCTGTCGCAACCGGGCGACGTGGTGCTGCTCAGCCCGGCGTGCGCCAGTTGGGACATGTTCCGCGACTACGTGCATCGTGCCGAGACTTATATCGCCGCGGTGCACGCGCTGGAGGAGCCGGGATGTACGTGCTGAGCAGTCGCGACCGCATCGTCACGCCTGCCTACGACCAGGCACTGGTCTGGGTCGTCCTGCTGCTGCTCGGCTTCGGCCTGGTGATGGTGTACTCCGCCTCCATCGCGCTGGCCGAGGCGGATCGCATGACCGGCCATCAGAGCACTTATTTCCTGCTGCGCCACGCCATCTACCTCGTCGTCGCCCTGGCGGCGGCGGTGGTGGCGTTCAACGTGCCGCTGCGTGTATGGCAGCGGGCCGCGCCCTATCTGTTCCTGCTCAGCCTGGTGCTGCTGGTGCTGGTGCTCATCCCCGGCATCGGTCGCGAGGTCAACGGCAGCCGCCGCTGGATTTCGCTGGGTTTCGTCACCATGCAGCCGTCGGAAGTGGCCAAGCTGTTCATCACCCTGTACGTGGCCGACTACACGGTACGCAAGGCAGCGTTCATGGACAGTTTCACCAAGAGCTTCCTGCCCATGCTGGCGGCCATGCTGGTGGTGGGCTTCCTGCTGCTGAGCGAACCGGATTTCGGCGCCTTCGCGGTGATTGCCACCATTGCCATTTCCATCCTGTGGCTGGGCGGCATCAACGGACGCATCTTCGCCGGCCTCGTCGTGCTGCTGGTGATCGGCGTGGTGCTGCTCATTCTCAGCTCGCCCTACCGCCTGCAGCGCATCATCGGCTTCCTGGATCCCTGGGCCGATCCGTTCGGCAGGGGCTATCAGCTCTCGCATGCGCTCATCGCCTTCGGTCGCGGCGAGTGGTTCGGGGTGGGGCTGGGCGCCAGCGTGGAAAAGTTGCTGTACCTGCCGGAAGCGCATACCGATTTCCTGCTGGCGGTGATCGCCGAGGAGCTGGGCTTCGCCGGCGTGGCCGCGGTAGTGCTGCTGTTCGCCTGGCTGGTGTTGCGCGCCTTCGCCATCGGCAAGGAGGCGGCGGCGCACGAGCGGTATTTTTCCGCCCTGCTGGCGCAGGGCATCGGCGTGTGGCTGGGCGTGCAGGCCATCATCAACATGGGCGTCAACATGGGCATCCTGCCGACCAAGGGGCTCACCCTGCCGCTGCTCTCCTTCGGCGGCAGCGCCATTCTCGTCAACGTCACCGCCTTGGCCGTGCTGCTGCGCATCGATTATGAAAACAGGCGCCTGATAAAAGGATTGCCGGTATGAAGACGCTGATGGTCATGGCGGGCGGCACCGGCGGGCACGTCTATCCGGCGATGGCGGTGGCCGACCATCTGCAGGCGCGGGGCTGGCGCATCGTCTGGCTCGCCAGCGAAGGCGGCATGGAAAACCGCCTGATCGCCGGCAAGCCTTACACGTTGGAAGTGATCCGCATGCGCGGCGTGCGCGGCAAGGGGTGGCTGCGCAAGCTGGCAGCCCCTTGTCTCGTGCTGCATGCCTGCTGGCAGAGCTGGCGGGCCATGCGCCGCCAGCAGCCGGACGTGGTACTGGGCATGGGCGGCTTCGCCGCCTTCCCCGGCGGTCTGGCGGCCTGGCTGATGCGGCGGCCACTGGTGATCCACGAACAGAATGCCATCGCCGGCTACACCAATCGGGTGCTGGCGAAATTCGCCAACCGTGTGCTGGCAGCCTTCCCGAGCGCATTCGGCGCGCGCGCGCGGCTGACGGGCAACCCGGTGCGCGCCGACATCGCCGCGGCGGCGCCGCCGGAAGAGCGCTTTGGCGGGCGCAGCGGGCCGCTGCGCGTGCTGGTGGTGGGCGGCAGCCTGGGCGCGCAGGTACTCAACGAGACGGTGCCGCAGGCGCTCGCGCTGTTGCCTGCGGAACGGCGGCCGGAAGTCATTCACCAGGCCGGCGCCAGCCATCTCTTCGCCCTGCGCGACAATTACCGCCACGCCGGCGTGACGGGACACACGCTCGCCTATCTCGACGACATGGCCGCCATGTATGCCTGGGCCGATCTGGTGATCTGCCGCGCCGGGGCGCTGACCATCGCCGAGCTGGCCGCGGCGGGCGTGGCCAGTGTGTTGGTGCCCTTTCCGCACGCAGTGGACGACCACCAGACCCACAACGCGCGCTACCTGGCCGAGCACGGCGCGGCGCTGCTGCTGCCGCAGGGCGAGCTGACGGCGCAAGGGCTGGCCGACTTGCTGGCCGGCTGCGACCGCGACAGGCTGCTGACGATGGCGAGGCGCGCGCGCGCGCTGGGCCGGCCGGAGGCCACGGCGGCGGTGGCGGCTGTCTGCGAAGAGGAGGCTGCGGCATGAAACACCGGGTCAAGCACATCCATTTCATCGGCATCGGCGGGTCTGGCATGAGCGGCATCGCCGAAGTGTTGCTCAACCTGGGCTTTGCCGTGAGCGGCTCCGATCTCGCCGACAGCGCGGCCACGCGCCGTCTCGCGGCGATGGGGGCATGCGTCCATCAGGGGCATGTGGCGCAGAACCTGGGTGCTGCCGACGTGGTGGTGGTGTCCGCCGCCATCGACGGGCAGAACCCGGAGATCGTCGCCGCGCGCGAGCGCAAGGTGCCCATCATCCCGCGCGCCACCATGCTGGCCGAGCTGATGCGCTTCCGCCAGGGCATCGCGGTGGCCGGCACCCACGGCAAGACCACCACCACCAGCCTCATTGCCAGCATTCTGGCGGAAGCCGGCCTGGATCCCACCTTCGTCATCGGCGGCCGCCTGGAGGCCGCCGGCAGCAACGCGCGGCTGGGCCGGGGCGAATACATCGTGGCGGAGGCGGACGAGTCGGATGCCTCTTTCCTGCACCTCACCCCTGTGATTTCGGTGGTCACCAACATCGATCAGGACCACATGGAAACCTACGGTCACGATTTCGAGCGGCTCAAGGGCGCCTTCCTCGAATTCCTGCAGTGCCTGCCGTTCTGGGGTCGCGCCGTGCTGTGCGTGGACGATCCCAACGTGCGTGCCATCCTGCCCTTCGTGACCAAGCCCGTCACGCCCTACGGCTTTGCCGAGGATGCCACGGTGCGCGCCGTCAACGTGCGCGCCGACGGCGGGCGCATGCTGTTCACCGCGCAGTGCGCCAACGGCGTGCTGACCGAACTCGACGTCAGCCTCAACCTGCCCGGCACCCACTACGTGCAGAACGCGCTGGCCGCCATCGCCGTGGCGCGCGAGCTCAACGTGCCGGATGCCGCCATCGTCAGGGCGCTCGCCGAATTCAAGGGGGTCGGCCGGCGCTTCGAGCGCTACGGGGAGATTCCCGCCCGCGACGGCGGCCGCTTCACCCTGATCGACGATTACGGCCACCATCCGGCGGAAATGCAGGCGGTGATCAACGCCGCGCGCGGCGCCTTCCCCGGCCGCCGGCTGGTGCTGGCATTCCAGCCCCACCGCTATACGCGCACCCGCGACTGTTTCGAGGATTTCGTGCGCGTGCTGTCCGGCGTGGATGTCCTGCTGCTGGCGGAAGTATATCCGGCCGGCGAGTCCCCCATCGTCGCCGCCGACGGCCGCTCGCTGGCGCGCGCGGTACGCGTGGCCGGCAAGGTGGAACCGCTGTTCGTGGACCCCCCGGCGGAACTGCCGGATGCCATCCTGACCGTCGCGCGCGGCGACGACGTGGTGATCGTCATGGGTGCCGGCTCCATCGGCCAGGTGGCGGCCAGGGCCCGGGAACTGGCGCAATGAGCGGCAGGCTGCTGCTGAACGAGCCGATGCGCCGCTACATCAGTTGGCGCGCCGGCGGTCCGGCCGACCGTCTGTACGTGCCGGCCGGCCTGGAGGATTTACGGGATTTCCTGCGCGGACTGCCGCCCGGCGAGCCGGTGCATTTCGTCGGCCTCGGCTCCAACCTGCTGGTACGCGACGGCGGCGTGCGCGGCACGGTGGTGTTGATGCGCGACGCGCTCGGCGAGCTGCGCTTCGAAGGCGACACGGTCTATGCCGAAGCCGGCGTCACCTGCGCCAAGCTGGCCAGGTTCGCCGCGCGCCGGCATCTCGTCGGCGCCGAGTTCATGGCCGGCATCCCCGGCACCGTGGGCGGCGCGCTGGCCATGAATGCCGGCTGCCACGGCGGGGAGACCTGGGACGTGGTACACAAGGCATTGACCATCGACCGCCACGGCAACCTGCACGAGCGCACCCAGGTGGACGTGGAAGTGGGCTACCGCCATGTCGCCTTGCCGGGTGAGGAATGGTTCGTAGCCGCCTGGTTCCGGCTGCAGCCGGGGGAGGCGGAGGAAGGGGAGCGCAGGATCAAGGCGCTACTGGCGCGTCGGCTGGCGACCCAGCCGCTCAACCTGCCCAACGCCGGCTCCACCTTCCGCAATCCGCCGGGCGATCACGCGGCGCGCCTGATCGAGGTCTGCGGGCTGAAGGGCTGGCGGGTGGGCGATGCGCAGGTGTCCGGGAAGCACGCCAACTTCATCGTCAATCTGGGCGAGGCGACGGCGGCGGATATCGAGCGGCTGATCGACCACGTGCATGCCACCGTGCTGCGCGAACAGGGCGTGGATCTGCAGCGTGAAGTGAAGATTATTGGGGAGGCAGTGAAAAGTGAAACGTGAGAAGTGAAACGTCGTGCGGTGGTTCGCACATTTTATGTTTCACGCGTCACGCGTCACGGACTGAAGCCATGAACAACTTTGGAAAAGTCGCCGTATTGCTGGGCGGCCGGTCGGCCGAGCGCGAGGTGTCGCTGAAGAGCGGCAACGCGGTGCTGGCGGCGCTCAGGCGCAGCGGCGTGGACGCGTATCCGTTCGACCCGGCGCAGCGGCCGCTGCACGAGCTGGAAGGCTGCGACCGTGCCTTCATCGCCCTGCACGGCAGGTACGGGGAAGACGGCACCATGCAGGGCGCGCTGGAACTCATGGGCATTCCCTACACCGGCAGCGGCGTGATGGCTTCGGCGATTGGCATGGACAAGTGGCGCACCAAGCTGCTGTGGCAGGCGGCGGGCATCCCCACGCCGGCGTTCGAACTGCTCGACGCCGGCAGTGATTTTGCCGCCGTCGTGGCGCGCCTCGGCCTGCCGCTGTTCGTCAAGCCGGTTTGTGAAGGTTCCAGCATCGGCATCACCAAGGTGAAGCGGGCGGACAACCTGCGCGCGGCCTACGAAGAAGCCGCCGGCTACGATCCCCTGGTCATCGCCGAGCAATGCATCGGCGGCGGCGAATATACCGTGGGCATCCTCGGCGAGCGCGCGCTGCCGGTCATCCGCATCGTGCCGGCCGGCGAGTTCTACGACTTCGAAGCCAAGTACCTGCGCGACGATACGCGCTATCTGTGTCCGGCCGGGCTGGACGCAGCGCAGGAGGCGGCCATTCGCGCCGAGGCGCTGCAGGCCTTTCGTCTGCTGGGCGGCTGCGGCTGGGGACGGGTGGATTTCCTCATGGACGAGGCCGGGAACCATCACTTTCTTGAGGTGAACACCTCACCCGGCATGACCGACCACAGTCTGGTGCCGATGGCGGCCCGGGCGGCGGGAATCGGATTCGACGAACTGGTGCTGCGCATCCTGGAGCGGGTCCATGTGGGATAGGCCGCAAGCCCTGATGTGGTTCGCCAACCTGCTGTACGCGCTGGCCGGCGCGCTGCTGCTGTACGCCATCCTGTACCTGGTGGTGCACCTGCCGGTCTTCGCGCTGCGTACCGTGCAGGTGCAAGGCGAGCTGCACCACGTCACGCGCGAGCAGGTGGCGCTCATCGTCCGGCACCATCTGCAGGGCAACTTCTTCACCCTGGACCTCGAGGCGGCGCGCGACGCCTTCCGCAAGCTGCCGTGGGTGCGCAACGTCAACGTGCGCCGGCGCTGGCCGGACCGCCTGGAGGTGGTGGTGGAAGAGCACCGGGCACTGGCGCGCTGGGGCGACATCGCCCTGGTCAACACCCACGGCGAACTGTTCCAGGCCGCCTCCGACGACGATTTGCCGGTGTTCTACGGCCCCGGGGAGGCCGTGCGCGAGGTAGCCGGGCAATACGCCAGGTTCGGCGCGCTGCTCGCACCGACCGGCATGCGGATCGTGCAGCTCGCGCTGTCGCCGCGGCGCGCCTGGCAAATCGGTACCGACAGCGGCATGGTGATCGAACTGGGACGCGAAGACACCGAGCAGCGGCTGGAGCGCTTCAGCACGGTGTATGCGCGCACGCTGGCGAGACTGGGCGTGCAGGTGGCCTATGCCGACCTGCGCTATCCCAACGGCTTCGCCGTGCGCCGGCCGGCGCAGGTACCGGCCAGAAATACGACGCTACAACGCGGGGCGGCCTGACGGCGCCACGCCCATGGAGAAAGCAATGAGCAGGATCAGGGAAAGCAAGAGTCTCGTCGTCGGTCTGGACATCGGCACGTCCAAGATCGTCGCCATCGTCGCCGAGCTGCAGCCGGACGGCGGCCTCAAGGTGATCGGTATCGGCCAGCATCCTTCGCGCGGCCTGAAAAAGGGGGTGGTGATCAATATCGACTCCACCGTACAGGCCATCCAGCGCGCGATCGAGGAGGCCGAGCTGATGGCTGATTGCAAGATCGGCGGCGTGTTCACCGGCATCGCCGGCAGCCACATCCGCAGCCTCAATTCGCACGGCATGGTGAAGATCAAGGACGCCGAGGTGAGCCAGGCCGACGTCGAGCGCGTCATCGAGACCGCGCGCGCCATCGCGCTGCCCTCCGACCAGCAGATCCTGCACATCCTCACCCAGGAATTCATCATCGACGGCCAGGACGACGTGCGCGAACCCATCGGCATGAGCGGCATGAAGCTGGAAGTCAAGGTGCACATCGTCACCGGCGCCGTGTCCGCCGCCCAGAACATCGTCAAGTGCGTCAAGCGTTGCGGCCTGGACGTGAATGATCTGGTGCTGCAGCCTCTGGCTTCCAGCGTGGCCACGCTGACCGAGGACGAGCGGGAACTGGGCGTGTGCCTGGTGGACATCGGCGGCGGCACCACCGACATCGCCGTGTTCAAGCAGGGCGCCATCCGCCATACCGCGGTAGTGCCCATCGCCGGTGACCAGATCACCAACGACGTGGCGGTGGCATTCCGCACGCCGACGCAATCGGCCGAAGACATCAAGATCAGGCACGGCTGTGCGCTGAGGCAACTGGCCGACCCCAAGGATATCGTCGAGGTGCCCGGCGTGGACGGGCGCGAGCCGCGCCAGCTCTCGGTGCAGACCCTGGCCGAGGTGATCGAGCCGCGCGTGGTGGAGCTGTATGAACTCGTGCTCGACGAACTGCGCAGGAGCGGCATGGAGGAGATGATCGCCTCCGGCATCGTCATCACCGGCGGCAGCAGCCAGATGCGCGGCATGGTCGATCTGGGCGAGGAAATCTTCCACATGCCGGTGCGCCTCGGCCTGCCGCGCCATGTCGGCGGGCTCTCGGAAGTGGTGGGCAATCCGCGCTACGCCACCGCGGTCGGCCTGGTGCTGATGGGCAAGGACGAAATGGAGCGGCACATCATGGGGCGCATGGAATCGGGTTCGTTTCAGAGGGTGTGGGAAAAGATGAAAAGTTGGTTTCAGGGAAATTTCTGATGTTGAAGAGTTGGTTTGGCTACGACATCACCTGCCCCGCAGGTGAGTCTGCGCCGCAACAAGCCGCTGGCGCGGCGTGTTGTCAGAGGAACTGTTGATTGGGCAGTTCAGGCAGTCGTTCATTCACGGATCAGGCAAACACAAGGAGGGAACTTAAGATGTTCGAAATCATGGACAGGGAATCGCAGGAAGCGGTCATCAAGGTCATCGGCGTGGGCGGCTGCGGCGGCAACGCGCTGGAGCACATGATCGACATGGGGGTGCAGGGGGTGGAGTTCATCGCCACCAACACCGATATGCAGGTACTGAAGAAAAGCCGCGCCAGGACCCAGCTACAGCTTGGCGCCGAGCTTACCCGCGGCCTCGGCGCCGGCGGCCGCCCGGAAGTGGGACGCGACGCGGCCATGGAGGACCGCGACCGCATCGCCGAGACCATAGACGGCGCGGACATGCTGTTCATCACCGCCGGCATGGGCGGCGGTACCGGTACCGGGGCGGCGCCGGTGGTGGCCGAGGTGGCGCGCGAAATGGGCATCCTCACGGTGGCCGTGGTCACCAAGCCGTTCGCCTTCGAGAACAAGCGCATGAAGCTGGCCGATGACGGCGTCGCGGAACTTTCGCGCCATGTCGACTCCCTGCTGGTGGTGCCGAACGAGAAGCTGATCCAGGTGCTGGGCGGCCGCGTGCCGGTAAAGGATGCCTACCGTGCCGCCAACGGCGTGCTGTACAGCGCGGTGTCCGGCATCGCCGAAATCATCAATGGCGAGGGCACGATCAACGTCGATTTCGCCGACGTGCGCACCGTGATGAGCGAGAATGGCATGGCCATGATGGGCTCGGCGGTGGCTTCCGGCGAGGAGCGTGCGCGCATCGCGGCGGAGCAGGCGGTCAACAGCCCGTTCCTGGAAAACGTCAACCTGGCCGGCGCGCGCGGCGTTCTGGTCAACATCACCGCCAGCGCGGACACCTTCATCATGGACGAGTTCTACGAGGTGATGAACACCATCAAGTCGTTCTGTGCCGAGGAGGCCTCGGTCTACATCGGTCAGGTGTTCGACGAAGCCATGGCCAACGAGCTGCGCATCACCCTGGTGGCGACCGGCCTCAACGCCGATGCCCGCCGCCAGCAGAAGCCGGAGCTCAGGGTGATGACGCCGGTGCGCGACGGCACCACCAACCAGCCGATCGGCTACGGTCCGGCTGCACCACACGATCGCGCGCCGGCCACTTTCACCAGCAACCGCCGCGCCCAGGTGGAGGCGATGAAGTCCACCGGCATGGACGAGTACGACATTCCCGCCTTCCTGCGCCGGCAGGCGGACTAGCCCGGCCGGCACGGAACGCTCCGCTGCGGCGGCAGCGGAGCTTGTGGTATATTGTTACAGTTCAACATGTAAGGAGTTGTCGGGTGCTCAAGCAGCGTACGCTGAAAACCGTGACCCATGCCACCGGCGTGGGCCTGCATACCGGGGAGAAGGTGGCGATCACCCTGCGTCCGGCCGCGCCCGATACCGGCATCGTGTTCCACCGTGTCGACCTGCCCATGCCGATGGCAATCCGGGCCGCGCCCGAGCTGGTGCGCGACACCCGCCTCTCATCCACCTTGGAGGTGGGCGGTGTGCGTGTCGCCACGGTGGAGCATCTGATGTCCGCCCTGGCCGGCCTCGGCATCGACAACCTCCATGTCGATCTCAGCGCTTCCGAAGTGCCCATCCTCGACGGCAGCGCCGGCCCGTTCATCTTCCTGCTGCAGTCGGCGGGCATCGTCGAGCAGCCGATGCCGAAGAAATTCATCCGCATCAGGAAGCCGGTGGAAGTGCACGACGACGACAAGTGGGTGCGCTTCACCCCCTGTAACGGCTTCAGGATCGATTTCACCATCGATTTCGACCATCCGGTGATCGAGCATACCGGCAAGTCGGTGTCCATCGATTTCGCCATCCATTCCTACATCAAAGAGATCAGCCGCGCGCGCACCTTCGGCTTCATGCACGAGGTGGAAGCGCTGCGCAACGTGGGCTTGGCCCGCGGTGGTAGCCTGGACAACGCGGTGGTGCTCGACGAATACCGCATCCTCAACAGTGACGGGTTGCGCTACGAGGACGAATTCGTCAAGCACAAGGTGCTGGATGCCATCGGCGACCTCTATATCCTCGGCCATCCCATCATCGGCGCCTTCAGCGCCTACAAGTCCGGTCATGCGCTCAACAACAGGCTGCTGCGCGCCCTGCTGGCCGACGCGCAGGCCTGGGAGTATGCCACTTTCGAGCAGGCGGAAGAGGCGCCGGCCATGTTCTTTGCGCCCTTGGTGCAACCGGCCTGAGGCGTGGCCGGCACCATGCTGGTGCTGCGCTTCCTGCTGATGCTGGGCGCCATCGCCTGCGTGGCCAGCCTGGGCATGTTCTTCCTGACGCGCGACCGCCGCTACCTGCGGCTTGCCGGGCAACTGTTCAGGCTCTTCCTGGTGATGATCCTGGCGATGGCCGTCGTCCTCGCCATGGGTCGCATCCTCCTGTTCTGATGCCTGTCGCGTGCCGCATCGCTCCGCTTGGCGGACGGGCGGTGTAATATGCAGGTTATTCGAGCGAGTCATTCGAGTTGTGTATGCGCCGTATCCGTAGCTTCCTCGCGGCCCTGCTGCTGGCCGGCTCCTTCCCCGTTCTGGCGCAGAGCCCGCAAGACGTCTTCCGCGCCGCCCAGCAGGCCTACCAAGTGCGGGATCTGCGCGCGCTGGAGCAGCACGCCGCCCGCCTGCAGGCGCAGCAGTACGTGCTGGCGCCTTACCTCGACTACTGGCGCATGCTGCTGGTGCTGGAGCATGCCGACGCCGCCAGCGTGCGCGATTTCCTCGCCCGCCATGCCGAGCTGCCCTATGCCGATACCGTGCGCGCCGAATGGCTGAAGCGGCTGGGCAAGCGCCGCGAGTGGACGCTGTTCTTCGAGGAGTTGCCCAAGCTCGCCGGCGAGCACACCGCGGTCACCTGTCTTGCCTTGCTGGGCCGTGCCCTGCAGGGAGATGCGCAGGCACTGCAGGATGGGCGGCCGCTGTGGCTGCGTGCCCGTTCCCAGCCGGTCGAGTGTGACAGCCTCTATGCGCACATGCGCAGGCAGGGCGTGCTCGCCGACGAGGATGTCTGGCAGCGCGTGCAGCTCGCGCTGGAAGCCGGTCAGGTCAGCGTGGCCAAGGCGGCGCTGCGCTACCTGCCGGAGATGAGCGCGACCCGCCTCCAGCACCTCGACGAGGCCTACGAGAACCCGCAGCGGATGTTGCAGGGAAAGCGCTTTTCCAGCGCCACCCGGCTGGGGCGGGAGCTCAACCTCTATGCCCTGGAGCGCGTCTCGCGCAGCCAGCCGGAACTCGCGCTGGAACTGTGGCAGGGCATGCGGGCGGAATACGGCGCCGAGGAGCCGCGCAATCTCTGGGCGCGCATGGCCATGCACGCCTCGCGCCGTCACGATACACGCGCGCTGCAGTGGTATGCCCAGGCCGGGGCCGCGTCGCTCAGCGAGGAGCAGGCCGTGTGGAAGGCGCGCGCTGCGCTGCGCGCGCGCCAGTGGAATACCCTGCTGGAAGCCATAGCCGTCATGTCACCGGCCCAGCAGGAACAGCCTGCCTGGCGCTACTGGAAGGCGCGCGCGCTCAAGGAACAGGGCCAGCAGGCCGCCGCCAACGCCCTGCTGCTGCCGCTCGCGCAGATGCGCAGCTATTACGGGCTGCTGGCGGAGGAAGAGCTCGGGGCGACCTTGAGCGCGCCGCCGCCCCCCGCATCCAGGGCGGGCGAGGAGGAAGTGCGGGCCGTGGCCGGCCTGGCGGGCATCCGGCGCGCGCTGGAATTCTACCGCCTGGGCATGCGCTGGGAGGGGCGTCGCGAATGGCAGCTGGCGACGCGCGCCTTCACCGACCGGCAGCTTCTGGCGGCCGCCGAGCTGGCATTCCGCGAGCAGTTCTACGACATTGCCATCAGCACGGCGGACAGTACCGTGCTCACGCACGATTTCAGCCTGCGCTATCCCACGCCCTACCGCGAACTGATGCGCACCTATGCCGGCAAATATGCGCTGGACGAGGCCTGGGTCTACGGCCTGATCCGCCAGGAAAGCCGCTTCATCACCCAGGCCAAGTCTTCCGCGGGTGCCTCCGGGCTGATGCAGGTGATGCCGGCGACGGCGAAGTGGATCGCCAAGCGCGTCGGCATGGGCCATTTCCGCGATGACCTGATCTATCAGGTGGATACCAACATTCGCTTCGGCACCCATTACCTGCGCTATGCGCTGGATGTCTCAGGCAACCAGCCGCTCATCGCCACGGCGGGCTACAATGCCGGGCCGGGGCGGGCCAGGCGCTGGCTGCCGGCGCAGCCGATGGAGGGCGCCATCTATGCGGAAACCATTCCCTTCAGCGAAACCCGCGACTACGTGCAGAAGGTGATGAGCAACACCTTCTTCTACGCCCAGCAGCTCGGCACGCCCATGCTGCCGCTGAAGCAGCGGCTGGGCACGGTGGTGGCGGGCACCCGCTCCGACGGCGGTGAACATTCCAACCCATGAGGGAGCGCGACATGGACAAACCACTGGTCAGCGTGTTGGGCGGCACCGGCTTCGTTGGCAGCCATCTGGTGCCGCAACTGGTCAAGGCCGGCTATCGCGTGCGCGTACTGACGCGCCGGCGCGAGCGCGGCAAGCATCTCCTGCTGCTGCCGGAGGTGGAAGTGCTGGCGTGCGACGTGGGCGACGATGCCGCTCTCTCGCGCGCCATCGCCGGCAGCGCGGCGGTCGTCAATCTGGTCGGCATCCTGCACGAGACGCGGCGGGCCAGCTTTGCCGCAGTGCATGCCGAGCTGCCGCAGCGGCTGGCCGAAGCCTGCCTTGGGCAAGGGGTGACGCGCGTGCTGCACATGAGCGCGCTGCAGGCTGCGCCCGGCGCGCCCAGCGCCTATCTGCGCACCAAGGCCGCCGGCGAGCAGGCGCTGCTGCGGGAGGCCGCGCGCGGGCTGCGCGTCACGATATTCCGCCCTTCGGTCATCTTCGGCCCCGGCGACAGCTTTCTCAACCTGTTCGCCCGTCTGCTGCGTGTCATGCCCGTCGTGCCGCTGGGCTGTCCGCAGGCGCGCTTCCAGCCGGTGTACGTGGAAGACGTGGCGCGCGTTTTCGTCACCAGCCTCGCCAGCCCGGCCACGGTCGGCCAGGCTTATGCATTGTGCGGCCCGCGTGTCTATACCCTGCGCCAACTGGTGCGGTTCGTCGCGCATACGCTCGGGCTGCGCCGCCGCATCGTCGGCCTCAGCGACACGCTGTCCTATCTGCAGGCGTGGGCAATGGAACTGTTGCCGGGCCGGCTGATGACGCGCGACAACTATCTTTCCATGCAGCGCGACAGCGTGTGCGATTGCCCCTTCCCCGCCGTGTTCGGCTTCCAGCCCACCGCGCTGGAAGCGGTGGCGCCCGGCTATCTCGCTGGCACCACCTCGCGCGGGGCTTACTTGCGTTTCCGCAGCCGGGCAGGCCGCTAGCCCGTGCGCGTCTATTGCGTCGGCGGGGCGGTGCGCGACCGTCTGCTCGGCCTGGAAGTGCAGGATCGCGACCATGTGGTGGTGGGCGCCACGCCGGATGAGATGGTGGCACAGGGTTTCCGCCCGGTGGGCAAGGATTTTCCGGTGTTCTTGCACCCGGTGACCCGCGAGGAATATGCGCTCGCCCGCACCGAGCGCAAGACGGCGAAGGGTTACAAGGGCTTCCAGGCGTACGCCGCGCCGGAAGTCACCCTGGAACAGGATCTGGCTCGGCGCGATCTCACCATCAATGCCATTGCCCAGGACGAGCAGGGGCGGCTGGTCGATCCCTACGGCGGCATCCGGGATCTCGAGACGGGCGTGCTGCGCCACGTCGGTCCGGCTTTCGCCGAGGACCCCGTGCGCATCCTGCGCCTGGCGCGTTTTGCCGCGCGTTACCCACACTTCACCGTGGCGCCCGAAACTCGCGTGCTCGCGCGTGCCATGGTGGACGGCGGCGAGGTGGACGCCCTGGTGCCGGAGCGGGTATGGCAGGAACTCTCCCGCGGCTTGATGGAAGCGCGCCCCTCGCGCATGTTCGAGGTGCTGCGCGACTGCGGCGCGCTCGCCCGCATCCTGCCGGAAGTGGAGTGTTTGTTCGGCGTGCCGCAGCCGCCGCAGCACCATCCCGAGATCGATACCGGCGTGCACGTGATGCTGGTCATCGATTACGCGGCACGCCACGGCTACAGCCTGCCGGTGCGCTTTGCCGCGCTCACCCATGACCTGGGCAAGGGCACGACACCCAAGGAGATCCTGCCGCGCCATATCGGCCATGAGCAGCGCAGCGTGGAACTGGTGAAGGTGCTCTGCCGGCGCCTGCGCGTGCCCAACGACTGCCGCGATCTGGCAGTGGTGGTGGCCGGCCTGCACGGCAAGGCCTACCGCGCCTTCGAGATGCGGCCGGCCACCGTGCTGCAACTGCTGCACGACGCAGATGCCCTGCGCCAGCCGCAGCGGTTCGAGGATTTCCTGCGCGCCTGCGAATGCGACTTGCGCGGGCGCACCGGCCTGGAGGACACAGCCTTCCCCGAGGCGGACTACCTGCGCGCGGCGCTGACAGCCGCACTGGCCGTGGATGCGGGTTCCATCGCGCGCGGGTGCGACGATGCGGAGCGGATACGCGCCGCCGTGTTCGCCGCCCGCACGGCGGCCGTTGCCGCCATCAGCAAATAGCGCTCAGCGTCCCCAGCGCAGCGCCGCGGTCTGTACCTGCGCATCCCAGTGGCGCCTGATCTCCTCGTCCAGCAGGCAGACGGTGACGGAGGCGCCGGCCATTTCCAGCGAGGTGACGTAGTCGCCCACCAGCGAACGGCGGATGATCAGACCGCGTTTCTCCAGCATTCGCGCGGCCTCGTGATAGATCAGATAGAGCTCCATCAGCGGCGTGCCGGTAAAGCCGTTGACCAGCAGCAGCACCTCGCTGCCGCGTGCCGGCTTGAGGTCGTGCAGGATGGCCTCGATCATGTCGGCGACAATGGCGTTGGCTTGGCGCATGGGCTCACGGCGGCGCCCGGGCTCGCCGTGGATGCCCACCCCCATTTCCAGTTCGTGGTGGGCGATGTCGAAGGTGGGCCGGCCGGCGGCCGGCACCGTGCAGCTCGTCAGCGCCACCCCCATGGAAGCGGTGCGGCTGTTGACCTTGTCCCCCAGCGCCTTGCAGGTGGCCAGATCGGCGCCGGTCTCGGCCAGGCTGCCTACGCACTTTTCCACGATGACGGTGCCGGCCACGCCGCGGCGGCCGGTGGTGTAGGTGGAGTTCTCCACCGCCACGTCGTCGCTGGTGATGACGGTGGCCTGCTCGTATGGCAGCATCTCCGCCGCCATCTCGAAGTTCATCACGTCACCGGCGTAGTTCTTGACGATAAACAGCACGCCGCGCCCGCATTCCACCGCCTCGGCGGCGGCCAGCATCTGGTCCGGGGTGGGCGAGGTGAACACGTGGCCCGGGCAGGCCGCGTCCAGCATGCCGTGGCCGACGTAGCCGGCATGCAGCGGCTCGTGCCCCGAGCCGCCGCCGGAGATCAACACCACCTTGTCGCGGGCTTTTTCGGCGCGGGTGATGTAAGTCGGCTCCAGGTGCAGGCTGACCAGCTCCCGGTGCGCGCCGGCAAAGCCGGACAGGCTTTCCGCCAGCAGGTCGTCGATGGCGTTGATGAATTTCTTCATGGCTCTCCTCCCTCGGACTCAGAACCCATTGCATCAGGCGCCGCGCTTGCCCGCCCGGGCTTGCGCGGCACTTGCTCCTCGCCGTGCTGGCGTGCACCGTCTTCGTCGCTGCGTTCCGGGCGCACCCCATTTGGCTGCGCTCGCCTGCCTGCTGAAATAGATCTTATTCAGCTGCCAGGTCGCAGATGGCGCCGATGATGACCTGGCTGGACTTGGCGCCCGGGTCGATGTGGCCGATGGC
Organism: Methylobacillus sp.; assembly: GCA_037445085.1. Classification (GTDB taxonomy): domain Bacteria; phylum Pseudomonadota; class Gammaproteobacteria; order Burkholderiales; family Methylophilaceae; genus JBBILG01. Next base: position 4,170 of record JBBILG010000001.1, on the reverse strand, counting down.
GCGCTCGCCCAGGAAGGCGGCGCGGCCCTTGCTGGCGATCATGTCGCGGGTGGCGAGCATGCCCTGCTCGGCTTCGCGTTTGAGTGTCTCCAGCAGCAGCCTGCGGTCGCAGCCTTCCGCCGCCATGCGGCTGAAGGTCTGTGCCACCGGCACCAGCACGTCCAGCATGGTCTTCTCGCCGACGTCGGCGCGACCGCGCTGACGGATGGCCTCGACACCGGCGGTGAAGGCGGCGGCGATCTGCGGCAGGGTGTCGCCGCCGTTTTCCTTGATGTTCCGGGCCATGGCCAGGAACAGGCTGGCGATGAGCGGGCCGGACGCTCCGCCCACGGTAGAGAGCAGCTTCGTGCCGATCTTCTGCAAGGCGGCGTCGGCGGGCAGTGCCGCGAGGTCGTCGCGCATGGCGACGACGGTCTGGCAGCCGCGGCGGATGTTGATGTAATGGTCGCCGTCGCCGATCTCGCGATCCAGCGATTCGATCAGCGCCTCGTTGGCGACGATGGCGTCACGCGCGGCGGCGGCGGCGCGGAGGATGGTGGCGGTCTGCATGGGGTCATCCCGGTTCTTGCGCGTTAGCCACCTATTCTAAAGCCAAAATCACGTGCCCTGCAGCACGCCCGTCAGCATGTGCAGCCCCGGCGCGTACAGCAACAGGGCGAACAGCTTTTTCAGCGAGGCCACCGGCAGGGCGTGTGCCAGCCTGGCGCCCAGCGGCGCGGTCAGCAAGCTGCCGGCGGTGATGCCGGCCATGGCCGGCAGGTGGACATAGCCCAGGGTGTGGGGCGGCAGGCCGGGCACGCCCCAGCCGGCGATGGCATAGCCGAGCGTGCCGGCGAGCGCGATGGGCAGGCCGACGGCGGCGGAAGTGCCGACGGCCTGCCGCATGCCGCGGTTGCAGGCCACCAGCAAGGGCACCGTCAAGGTGCCGCCGCCTATGCCGACCAGGCTGGACATGCCGCCGATGAGGGCGCCGATGCCGGTGAGCGCCGGCCTGCCCGGCAGCGCACGGCCGACTGGCGGAGAAAGATCAAGCAGCAACTGCGTGCCGGCATAGGCGACAAAGCCGACGAAGGCCAGTTTGAGCGCCTCGGTCGGCAGCAGTGAGGCGAGCAGACTGCCCAGCAGGGTGCCCAGGGCGACGCCGGGCGCCAGCCGGCGGAACACCGGCCACTCCACGCTGCCGTGCCCGTGATGGGCGGCTGCCGAGGCGATGCCGCTGAAGATGATGCAGGCCAGCGAGGTGGCAAGCGCGACGTGCATCAAATGTTGCGGCGGCAGCGATTGCCCGGCCAGCAGGTAGAGCAGGGCGGGCACGATGACCAGGCCGCCGCCGATGCCGAGCAGTCCGGCAAAAATGCCGGCGCAGGCACCGAGAAACAGGAAAGGGGCGAGTGCCGGCAGCGTCTCAGCCATGGCGGGCGAGCCGTGTGAGCGCGCTGCGCAGGGGGGAATCTGGCAGGCGCTCCGCCAGTGCCAGCAGGCTGTCGGCCGCCTGGTGGCCGAGGCGCCGCTGCGCGGCCCGCGGGGCAGACGGCCGAGATTTGACTTGCACTTCGACGCGAATTGCAGTAACTTCCAGACCTTTATTTTGCAGGGTTTTCAGCAGACCCGGGGCGAGCAGTCTCAGCCTTGCGGCCACGGCGCCATTGTCGGCGAATACCGTGATGCGGCGATGCCGGACCCCGGCGGCGCGGCTGCAGGCACGCAGTTCCGCCGGAACGGTGCCGCTCCAGAGCTGCTGCAGCGCTTCCAGGCGGCCGGCCTCCTGCACCAGCGCCTGCAGGTCCGGGCTGTGCCTGAGCAGGCTGTCAAGGCGCCGCATGCGCCAGACTGCCCAACGAGGGGATGTGCGTGAACATCATTCTGGTTTCCGACAAGATGGCGCGGGCGCGGACGCTGCCGTTGTGGCTGGTCGTCGGGTTCCTGTCGTGCCTCGTGCTGGCGACCGCGCTGCTCACCGCGCTCATTCTGCCACAGGCCAAGGGGGGCCACCAAGGCTACGAGACTTCCCTGTCCCTGCGCCTCGTCGAGGCGGCGCGCGAGGACGCCCAGTCCCATCTCAACGCCCTGGCCATGCAGTTGGGCGAAGTGCAGGCGCGCATGCTGCGCCTGGATGCGCTGAGTGATCGCCTGGCCGACCTCGCCGGCGTCCGCGACAAGGAGTTGCAGGCCGAACATGCGCCGGGCCGCGGCGGTCTTCTGCACGATGTTCGCGACATCAGCGAGCAGGAACTCGCCGCGCAGCTCGATCAGTTGCTGCGGGATATGGACACGCGCAGCGAGCGGCTGGAAGTGCTGGAAGCCCTGCTGCTGCAACAGAATTTCAGGAAGATCACCCGGCCTGCCGGCAGCCCGGTCGATGCGGTCCACTTCTCCTCGGGCTTCGGTCGCCGCATCGATCCGTTCACCGGCAGGCTGGCCCTCCACGAGGGGCTGGATTTCGCCGCCGAGATCGGCACGCCCATCCGGGCCGTGGCCGGCGGCATCGTCACCCAGGCCGAGCACGTGGCGGACTATGGTAACATCGTCAAGCTGGATCACGGCTCCGGGCTGGAGACGCGCTATGCCCATGCCTCGCGCCTGCTGGTGCGGGCGGGCGAGCGCGTGAAGCGCGGCCAGATCATCGCCGAGGTCGGCAACACCGGCCGCTCCACCGCACCGCACCTGCATTTCGAGGTGCGCCTCAATGGGGTGGCGCTGGATCCGCGCAAATACCTGAAGCAGTTCGAGAGCTGATTTTACTTCCCTTTCAACATCCGAGAGTTCCGCAGCGGCGGAAAGTTGGCATCCCCTATGTTATCCACGGTATTCAAGAAGATTTTCGGCAGCCGTAACGAGCGCCTGATCAAGCAGTACGCGCAGGCGGTGGGGGCGATCAACGTGCTGGAGCCGGCCATGCAGGCGCTCACCGACGCGGAGCTGCGCGCCAGGACCGACGAATTCCGCCGGCGCCACCAGGACGGCGAGCCGCTGGACAAGCTGCTGCCGGAAGCCTTCGCCGTGGTGCGCGAGGCCGGTCGCCGCACGCTCGGCATGCGCCACTTCGATGTGCAGCTGATCGGCGGCATGGCGCTGCACGAGGGCAGGATTGCCGAGATGCGCACCGGCGAAGGCAAAACCCTGGTGGCGACCCTGCCGGTCTACCTCAATGCGCTCGCCGGCAAGGGGGTGCACGTGGTCACGGTGAACGATTATCTCGCCAGCCGCGATGCCGCCTGGATGGGCAAGCTGTACGATTTCCTCGGCCTCACCGTTGGCGTCAACCTGTCGCAGATGCCCCACACGGCCAAGCAGCAGGCCTATGCCGCCGACATTACCTACGGCACCAACAACGAATACGGCTTCGACTACCTGCGCGACAACATGGTTTATGCCACGGCCGAGCGGGTGCAGCGCGGCCTCCACTATGCCGTGGTGGACGAGGTGGACTCCATCCTCATCGACGAGGCGCGCACACCGCTCATCATCTCTGGTCAGGCCGAGGACAGCGTGCAACTCTACACCGCGGTCAACGCGGTGGCGCTCAAGCTCACCCGCCAGGACAAGGAGGACAGCGAGGGCGACTACTGGGTGGACGAGAAATCCCAGCAGGTGCTGTTGTCCGAGGCCGGTCACGAGCGTGCCGAGGCGCTGCTCATGGAAGCCGGGCTGCTCACCAGCGGCAGCCTGTACGACGCCGCCAACATCACCCTGATGCACCACCTGAACGCCGCGCTGCGCGCGCACTCGCTGTTCCATCGCGACCAGCATTATGTGGTGCGCAACCACGAGATCGTCATCGTCGACGAATTCACCGGCCGCATGATGACCGGCCGGCGCTGGTCCGACGGCCTGCACCAGGCGGTGGAAGCCAAGGAGGGCGTGCCCATCCAGAAGGAAAACCAGACGCTGGCCTCCATCACCTTCCAGAACTACTTCCGCATGTATGACAAACTCGCCGGCATGACCGGCACGGCGGATACCGAGGCCTACGAGTTCAGCCAGATCTACAGCCTGGAGACGGTGGTCATCCCCACCCACCGGCCCATGCAGCGCAAGGATCACATGGACAAGGTCTATCGCACTGCGTCCGAGAAGTACCAGGCGGTGATCGACGACATCAGGGATTGCCATGCGCGCGGCCAGCCGGTGCTGGTCGGCACCACTTCCATCGAAAGTTCCGAGCTGATT